>NZ_JBWKMB010000033.1:0-33426 GCF_056431025.1 Nitratireductor lacus
CCACCGTCAATTCCGCCGCAGCCTTCCTCTACGCCGCATCTGCCATGCTGATCATTCGCCGATTGGCTCGATCATCATGAGTTTCGAAACCGACTCTTAGAGCCCCCCAAATAAGGTGTTTTGCGCTATAGGCTTATCCCTCTTTGCCGCCCTAGCTGCCAAGACACCGATCCGCCCTGCACGACGCCCATGACCTCGCGGCCGAGCTGGCGGTCGATGACTGGCCGCCACGGGACAAGTGTGAACTCATGGGATTTCTCGACCACGGCGAACTTGCCGCTGGATAGCTGAACGGTTCCGGTGAACTTGCCGCTCACGTTTTCTCCGTCCGTGTCGGCACAAAACGGCAGGCTCTTGCTCTCGGCCATCTCTGCGCCGACGCGGGCAACCTCGCGTTCGCGCAGCGTGGCGAGAAGATTGCGCCTGTAGAAAATGCGACCGTCTCTGCTGCGCGTGGCGTCGCCCTGTTCGATATGATGCTCGCGGCGCTGGTCCACGGCCTCGCGTACCTGCTGGCCGAAGCCAGTTGGTGCAAGGTCGGCCGTCTCGCCATGGATCAGCCGCCGGTCCAGCCAGGTCGCGCCGTCTGATCCGATCTGCTTGTCCAGATCGACCGGGGACAGGACGCGAACGCTGGCCTGACGGTCGCGGCCGGCATCATAGGCGGCGGCGCGGCTGACCACATCATCGGGAATGCGCCATTGATCGGTGTCGATCCGCTCGACGATGCGCGCACGGCGTAACACCTCTAGTCGGCGGACATGAGCATCGACATAGCCTTCATAGTCGCCGCCCGGAACGCGGCCTTCGAATCTTGCCTGTTCCAGATGACGGTTTGGCCGATAGATACCGTCCTCGGAGATAGCGACAATGGTGCGATCGGACGGACGGCTTGCCGTGTCGGCCGGGCCGATCTCAACGACGCTACCGATGTGGGCGTCCTCGATGCGCGCCGGGTCGATGCCGGCGAGATGGTGCGCGCGACCGTCGATCCCGTCCACCACGATGGCCAGTTTCTCGCCCAACTCGTCAGACAGGTGTTTGTCCATGACGCGGCCGATGATTGGTGCTTTGGGCGGGCCGTCATGCACATCAAAGGTCATCGGGTTGCGCTCCAGCCCATAGACCTTCAGCGCCTTGTGCATGGTGCGAATGATGTCGCTACGTTCGCCCAATTCGCGCAGGGCCGGCTCCATCCGTTCGCTCAGTTCCCATACGCCCGGTGCGTGTTGGGTCGCCAGCCCCATGTTCTCAAGCTTAGCGAGACGGCGCAGGCGAAGTGTGCGATTGAACTGGCGCTTCGGCTCGGTCGGCTCGTGGCGCAGGTCGAGGAAGCGTTCGTCGGATTCCTCCGTCATGGCCCGGTCGATGCGGGTGAAACGGTCCTGGCTGATCTCGGCATTGAGCTTGCGGCTCTGCTCGATCTCGGTCACGGGACCAAGCTCCAGCGTTGTCAGTTCGCTCGCCCGCTCGCGGATGCCATTGGCGAGATAATCGCCGTTGATGACAAGGTTCTCGCCCACATCATCCCGACCCCGGACGATGACATGCACATGGGGATGGCCGGTGTTGTAATGGTTGACCGCCACCCAATCGAGCCCTGTACCAAGATCGGCTTCGATCCGGCTCATGAGGTCACGGGTGTGCGCGGTCAGACCCGTAAGCTCCACCCCATCCTCTGCCGAGACGATGAATCGGAACTGATGCCGATCCTCCTTGCCGCGTTCTACGAAAGCATCACCATCGGCGCGGTCCTCGTTGGCCGAATAAAGCTGGCCACGCTCGCCGTCGCGCGAGGTTCCGTCGCGCTGGATATAACGCAGATGGGCAGCCGATTTTCCGTTCTTCCCGGCGTTCTGGACATAGCGGGTTTTCACGACGACGCGACGCATCCCCGGTGCGCTGTGCCGCCAACTGCCTGAGAGCGTGCGCGACCGGACGAAGGCCGCGCCACGCCCGCGTCGCACGCCCGGTCCTTTGGTCGAGCGAGAGCCCTTGCTGCTCTTTGCGGCTGTGCGTGAGCCGAGGCGCGGTGAATATTTTGGATTGGTGGTGCTGTGCTGCCGCGCGATCTTCTTGACCTGGGTCAAGAAGCTCCTGGTCTTCCCCGCCCGTGGCGTACCGGAACGGATGCGGCCGGGCTTCGGCCGGAAGCGGTTTTCGTCGTCGGCGCTCATGGACGCGCCTCTCGCCGAAAATGCAGAAATCCGGGCGAATTCAAGCTATGGTGCCGGTCAAAACCCAGCCAAGCCAAGGCTTTGCGAGACATTGCGGCACGCGAGGCCCCTAAATGGGGTGCCGCGTGCGGTACACCTAACCAGTGTGCAGACAACAACAATTTCGAGAACTGGCCCGACGTGGTGCCATGTTCCTTTATCTTGCCCTCCGCTTTTTCTGCCCTTTCAGCCCCTCCTGCCGGGATTCCAGCCAGGCGCAATCTTGCCTGACTGCACACCGGAATGAGCACTGCCGAGCGCGGGAACACGATACTCATGGTGTGCCTCCGTCGCTCGCGCGGACGACGAAAATGCTGCCGTCCTGCGGCTCCGTATCGGCGGGATCGCGCACCGGAGCGGCGGCGTTGGCGTCGCTGGATTGCGCGTCGGATGACCGCGCGGCGGCAGTCTGGTTGTCGGCCGAGCGCGTAACGAAGAGCGGTGCTTTGCGCCAATCCGGCGGCGGTGCCGGTGCCGTGACAAGCGGTTCGGATGCCGCCGCGCCACTGAGAACCGGCACGAGCGCAGCGACATAGGTGCGGGTCTCGGCGGGCAATGTGCGGCCCGTCGCGAGATATTCATCGTAGCGCGCGGGACCGGCATTGTAAGCGGCGAGCATGGCCGCGGTATTGCCATAGCGGTCCCACATCTCGCGCAAATACGCCGCGCCGGCCAGGATGTTGTCGCGCGGGTCGTAGGGATCGCGGCCGAGCCGATACCGGGCGCGCAGTTCCGCCCAGGTCTCGGGCATGACCTGCATCAACCCCATCGCGCCCGCCGAGGAAATCGCGCGCGCGTCACCCGCGCTTTCCGCACGCAGCACCGCACGAATCCAGGGCTCGGGAATGCCGAAGCGCTGAGATGCCTCGGCGATATGCGCAGCATAGGGATCGACGGACGCGGGACGTATAATGGGCGTCGATTGCGCAACGGCGATGGCCGATCCGCTGCCGAGCGATAGCACAGCGACGAACAGGAACACGGTATAATGGGATCGCGCCCTGTCTCCGCTACGCCGCCAGCCTGCCAGCGTGCTCGTTGCGGTCAAGGGTGCGCGCAATGCGCCGGCCGGGGGCCGCCCTTGACCTTCGCTACACGCGCCGGCCGTCTTACGCCTGAGCGGGACGACGGGATGAGACGGCCTTTCCGCGAACAACGGGATAAGGGTTTTGAGCACGAGGGCGACGCTGGAACGCACGGCCTTCAGTTCCGCTCATTGCGCGGTTTCGGGCGGTTCCAGTGCAGCGTCCAGGCATTTTCATCGTCGTCAGACTGAAAGAGGTTCGCGCGGATCGGCTGCGTGAGCGTGGGATCGTCAAGCTGACAGGACAGATAGTCGCCAGCCTTTTCGCCGGTCTCCTTCCACGCGGCGCCAATTTCGGGACCGTCTGCGTCGCCGCTATGGATGCGGAAGTCCGGCGCGTTCTCCGTGTCGGACTTTTTCGCAGGGACGAGCACGACTTCGAGGTCGATGACGAGTGCGCGGATGCGGCCGGTATAGCCTGTCTTGGTCTTCTGGAATGCGCCGATATTGGCCATGGTAATCTCCTTCGGTTAGGGGTTGGTGGAAAGTGTCAGTGCGCCCATCGCTGCGATTGGGCGCGCCATTCGTAGCGCCCGTCGCCTTCCTCATCGGTCCAAAGCGGTAGCGCCCGGCCGATGACGGAGCTTGCGGGGATGGGACCGAAGTAGCGGCCGTCGAGGCTGTCTCGGATCTCCCAGTTCATGAGGAAGAGTTCGCCGTCGCCGATGACGCGGCAGCCTTGCCAGTCGGGCAGATCGCGCGCCATGCGGTCGCGCTCCAGCGCCTCGCCCATTTTGATCCCATCCACCATGATGGTGTGGTCGATGCGGCAAACCCGCTGCCCCGGCAGGCCGAGGACGCGCTTAAGAAGCGGCACGTCGCGTCCGATATAGCCACGCTCGACCATGAAGCGCGCGAGTGGTTCCGGCGGCATGACGGCGACCAGATCCGGCACGTCGAGCGCGTCTGCGGACGCGACCGTGTAGAAGCCGATGGGCGCACTGGCGGTCGCATTCCAGATCAGCCTGGTCGGCATCTCGACAGCGCTCGCGGCGGCGATGCCGAGCGTTGCCAACGCCGTCACCGCAAGATGGCGGCGGCGCGTCACGGGGCGATCCTCCGGCGGCTCACCCAGGCGGCATGTCGCTCGGGTGTGTAAGCGTGCGGCTCGAGACCGGCGCTCAGCCGGTTATGGACGTGCCGCCAATGATCCGGCGAGGCGTCGGCGGGATCGAGGCCGAGCGCTTCCACGGCGTCGATGGCGGCAAGCGCGCGCTGCACCTTCGGCCAGCCATCGAGCCGCAACAGGATGTCGCCGCCGGGGCGCACGAAGGGCAGCGTCTGGAACGGTTCGCCGCGGTCGATCGCCCGCACGATGTCGATACGCGAGATGATCGTGCCATGCTCATTGGCAGCCCATCGAACGAAGGCGAAGATGCTCTCCGGCGCGAATCCGACGATGCTGCGGCGGCGGTCGAGGATCTGTTCGTAGCTTTTGCGACCGAACCTGATCCAGTGCTCGATCTTCTGCTTCTGGAAGGTCAGTTCGACGAGTGTGATGAAGGGCGCTGGTCCGTCCGACACCGGACGACCCTGCGCACCGCTCGGCTTGCGACGGGTCATCGGTCT
This sequence comes from Nitratireductor lacus, assembly GCF_056431025.1. Classification (NCBI taxonomy): domain Bacteria; kingdom Pseudomonadati; phylum Pseudomonadota; class Alphaproteobacteria; order Hyphomicrobiales; family Phyllobacteriaceae; genus Nitratireductor; species Nitratireductor lacus. Next base: position 4,870 of record NZ_JBWKMB010000033.1, read on the forward strand.
TCTCCGGAACTGTCGAGGGATTGCGGTGAGTGCGCGGGGCGCGGACTGGCGGTGTGCTGGCCGGTGGCACCGGCACCATGCCTCGCATGCGCGCGCGTCAAAGAAGAAGAGTTAGATTCTCTGTTAGATTCTTCTATATAGTGTGCCGCTCGATTTGCGCCTGATCTGCCGATACTGTGTGCGCCTGATCTGCCGATAGGTTTAACAGGGTTATCCACAGGCACTGTGGATAGTTTTTCCGGGCGCATGAGCAGCAGTTCGCGCCCGTCCTCCCAGGCAGTCTCGACGTGATAACCGGGGAGCCTCTGACGGGCCGCAAGGCGGCGCAGGTCGAGCGCGAAGTCGGATGGCCGCGCCAGGCTGCCGGACTTGTGGTGGAGGTGCGAAACCTCGAACGCCCAGCCTTCGGATTGATGTCCGGCATGTTTGCGCGCGACACGATAAAGCCAGCGCTCGATGCCGCCCGTCAGCCGAAAATAAGCCGGATCGATGGTCAGGACTAATGAGCGGTCGACGACGCTGTTGTAGAACCACTCGGGCAGGACGAATTCCATGCCCTCGACGCGGCCGGCGTGCGTCGTCATCTCTTCCCATTCGTTGATCCATGAGAATTGCCGGCGCCGCCAATGTGCGCCGTTGCGAATCGTCGTGGCGATGACGGTCGATTGCAGACGCGCCAGCGCGGCCTTGAGCAGCAGATATTGATGGTTGCCGGTGCGACGACCGATGGCGCGCAGGAGCTGATAGGGCACGAAGCGGAAGAAGCGCGAGGTCGAAAAACCGGCATTCTCCGCCGCGACGATTTGCGAGGCCGCCCAGATCAGCACGTCGGCGTCCCAGATAGTCGCCATGCCGTGCTCGGGCATGCCGAAGACCTGGACCTCGACATCGGCCGCCTTGTAGAGAATCGGCCTGGTGCGCGGGGTCTTCGCCAACGAAAAGAACGGCCGCTCCATCAGGTCGCGCTGATCGCGTGGGCTGGCATCGCCGGTTACCACTACGAAAGGGTCGAGGCGACTGCGTTCGCTAATGCCAATCGGCTGCGCGGGGGTATGATCGTCGTCGCACAGCATTTAGCACTCGCCCCGCTCTTTGGGTGTCAGCGGGCGTGCCGGAAAGACCGTCCCGGCGTTCTTGTCCGTGGTGGATTTGCGGGCGCCGATGGCGGTCCAGGACTGCAGGTCCTCAACCGCGTAGAGGACGCGCCCACCAATTTTGCGATAGATCGGGCCAGTTCCATAGGTCCGGTGCTTTTCGAGAGTGCGAAGTGAGATGCCGAGGAAGCGCGCCGCCTCTTTGGTACGGAGCAGGCGCGGCGGCAGCTCCGTGTTGCGCGTAGCCATGAGATTACCTCCGGTTCGTCAGGGTGCTGTCGGAGCGACAGCGGGCTGTGGCGAACCATGGCGAGGGACCGGCGGCCTGTAGCGTGCCGTATTTGTGCCGATGCGCTGGCGGCACCCCAGAGGGGGACGAAAAAGCAAAAGATTTCAGTGCCTCGTCGCCTGCCGCGACGATTAGGCGAAGACATTCCCGCGCGGGTCGGTTAAGAACGACAATGGAGCAGACGCGCTGTTCCGGGGCGTAGTAACCCCTGTTAGCGGTTGGTGCCGACCGTGACGGCACCACACTCCTTGACCTTATGGTCGGGGAGCCTTTGGCGCATGTCCAGGGCTTCTCGCCTAAAGGCCACGGGGCCGGCTAACACGGTTACTAACTCCCCGATCACCAGGGTCAGCGAGAGTCGTTTGCGGGGGCGTACCGCAAACCAGACTTCGCCAGGATTGGGACAGATTCATGCCGATTCCCGTCGAACTCGATCCCGATGTGGAGGACGAAGCGCCGACATGCGACGGCATCACGCCTTATGACGAGCAGCACTATGTCACCTATTTGCGCCTTCTCGACGCCAAGGCCGAAGGTGCGGACTGGACCGAGGTCGCGCGAATCGTGCTGCATCGCGATCCGGTTGCGGAGGAGGATCTGACGTATCGCTGCTGGCAGAGCCATCTCGCGCGTGCGCAATGGCTCTCCCGCGAAGGCTATAGGCGTATATTGGAGAAGGCCGTAGCGGAAGGCCGCTGAAATCCTGATAGAGGCTGACCTGTGTCATCCTCCACCGATGGCCCTTGAGGTAGAGTTGCGAATGGCAGAATTGCTATTCACGTGGCGGAGCTTGGTTGGAAAGTGCTTCGTGGTGCGCCCCTTGATCTTGTCCGCTGCCTCAGTGTAGACGTTCTTCCATGATGTTTATGTCCACATTCTTCCCGCTGATCTGAACGGCTGAAGTCGTTCCGGCGCAATTGCGCCAATAAGATCAAAATGGCTCCGCTGACGCGGGAGCCAAGTGGAGAATGTTGTTATGCCCAAAACCGAGCACATCGGCCTGACCTCCGGTCAGGTCCAGAACTTTATCGACGACGGGTTCGTCAAAATCGAAAATGCCTTCAGCACCGACCTTGCAAAGCAATGCAGGGACGAACTGTGGGCGGATATTGGTCTGTCGCCAGACGAGCCCAAAAACTGGCTTCAACCAGTTGTCCGGGTCGGGTCCAAATCTTCGCCTCCCCTTGTTGAGGCTGCGAACACGGCGCGCCTGCATAGAGCCTACGATCAACTCGTCGGTGTGGACCGCTGGCTTGAGCCCAATGCCCTTGGAACCTTCCCGATCCGCTTTCCCTCTCCTGAATCGCCCGCTGATGATGGCTGGCATTTGGACATGAGCTTTGGCTACGACAATCCGGATTTCATGGAGTGGCGGATCAATGTGAGGAGCAGCGGGCGGGCATTGCTAATGCTGTTCCTGTTCTCGGATGTCGGCTCCGATGATGCGCCTACGAGGATCAGGAAGGGTTCCCATTCCACCATTGCGCGGGAGTTGCTGCCCCATGGTGACGCCGGCGCGACGCTCAGGCAGCTCTCTGCCAACGGTTATCCCTCTACAAAAGATTGCGAGGTTGAACTGGCAACAGGTGCGGCTGGCACTGTCTATCTGTGCCACCCTTTCCTTGTACATGCCGCGCAACCACATCGAGGGAAACAGCCGCGCTTCATGGCGCAACCGCCACTGCTGCCGAGGGGTGAATTTGACCCGGCCTTACCGCCCGCGCCGGTTCAGATCGCCATCCGTCAAGCTTGTGGGCTGACGTTCTGAAGTTTAACATCATCCGGGACCGCTGGGCGGTCCCGGATATTCCAGAATGCAGCTCCAAATCCGGAATCGCGTCATTACTTTGGCCGTCTCACATTGTCCGCCTTGATCGGATAGTGCAGCAGAAGCCGATAGCCGCCCTCCATCATTTTCAGTCCGTGGGCCACGAGACGGCGAGCCTTGTTCTTACGCGGATCGATTTCGAAATCTTCTTTCGTTCCACGGAAACCGAGCAATACTTCCGCGATTGTCCGATAGCTTTCGTCGCGCAGCTTCGCGTCGAGGGCGCGCAGAGACAGGATGTGAAACTGGCGCAACTGCGCCGGCATCGTGCGGAAATCGCGGCCGGGCGGACGACGATTGAGCGCGCGCCAGAAGCGGCGGGCTGCATGGACACGCAGATCGAAGAAGCGATCCGGGGGCAATCTGAAGACGTAGTAGGCCGCTCTGTCGGGCATGGCGTCCGGGAGCCAGAACTGATGCGTTACGCCATCGACCTGCCAGAGGCCGTGCCAGCCATCGTCGGCCTGTCGCAGATCGAGGTTGTCGATATGCGCCAGTGTGACGATGGGTTCGGTGTCGCTTTCATTGTGCTCGGCGGGCGATAGCCGCACCGCGCGCGGTTGAAAGCTCGGGATCCAGAACAGGGATTGGCTGTCAGGCGGTGTTTCGGGGTCGCAGGGGAAATCGCAACCCCCAGCGCCGGGAGAACGATTCCAGGCTGCGCGGCGCCGGTTTCCGGGCGCGCGTTATGGTCTGATAGTCATGATGATACTCTTCGTGGCGACGGAGATATTCCCATGCAAAGCCGGCTGGAGGAATGCGCTTGGCATGCCCGTAGGGTGCCGATGAACGCCAGTCGATGTTCAGCATAGTGTCGCCTCCCCATAGGAGCATGGAAAACCACGCCCGACCGGGAATTTTCGACAACGGAAGACCACATCTGAACCCGCTATAGTTCGATATGTTGATCGCGTAAGTCGATCAATACTCGTTGTTTTCTTCCTAACATTGCCTTTGTGATTCCGCGAGCCGGGCAGAGCCGGCGAGCGGCGGCTTTGTCTTGGGGCATGGCCGTGCCGCCGATCCGCGATACCGGATCGGCGGCCAATTTCTCGACAATGGTGTTGCCTGACATACGGAAAGACACGTCGCCGCCCCTCGCGTTAGGGATTGAAGCCGAATGGCGGAAATGTTCGACAGGCGTGGTTCCGGCACGACCGGAAAGGCCAGCCTGCAGGGCAACGCCCTTGCAATTTTGCCTCTCTGACGCTATGTATATCCCAATTGAATATCCCGCACGTAGGAGGTGGACATGACCAGCTCGACCGTTTTCACCAGCAACCGCAGCCAGGCGGTGCGCCTGCCCAAGGCCGTCGCCTTTCCCGAGAACGTGCATCAGGTCGATATTCTCAAGATCGGCCGCAGCCGCGTGATCGTGCCCCAGGGCAAGAGGTGGGATGATCTGTTCCTGAACGGGCCGCGTGTCAGCGAGGATTTCCTGAGCGAGCGCGAGCAGCCGGCAGCGGAAGAGCGTGAAGCCTTCTGATGCTCACCTATATGCTCGACACCAATATCTGCATCTATGTGATGAAGACCTATCCGCCCGCCGTCCGGGACAAGTTCAACGCCCTGGCAGAGCAACTATGCATATCGAGCATCACGCTTGGGGAGTTGCACTATGGCGCGGAAAAGTCCGCCCGACGCACCGAAAACCTGACCGCCATCGAACATTTCGTGGCACGACTGGAGGTGCTGCCATTCGGGGACAAGGCAGCCGCTCATTACGGGCAGGTCCGGGCGGAGCTGGAGCGGGCAGGAACGCCATGCGGTCCGCATGACATGCAGATCGGCGCCCATGCCCGCAGCGAAGGGCTGATCGTCGTGACGAACAATATGAAGGAGTTCGTCCGCATGCCCGGTGTTCGGGTGGAGAACTGGGTATAGGAGCGCTGTGGGCGTAAAGGCTTCCCACGGGCATGGAAAAGGCTCCGACCTTTCGGTCGGAGCCTTTGTGCGTTTCACTCGCCGTTGCGGCGGGTGGGTCGGGACCAGATGAGCGAGTAGGTCTCGCCGTCCTCCTCGTCGAAGAGGTTGGCGTAGATCGGAGCGGTGAAGCTCGGATCGTCGAGCTTGAGGCCCAGATAATCGCGACCCTCGCCCGAGCGCTTGGACCAGGCGGCGCCGATCTCGGCGCGGCCGACCAGGACCCGGTGGCTGGGGGCTTTCTCGCCGGTGGCGCTCAGGTCGGGGATGATGCGCACGCCCTTGGCCTGGACGCCGAGGGTGACGATTTCGCCGGTGAATTCGTTCGAGCCGGTCTTCTTGAAGGTGCCGATGGTTGCCATTGTAAGTCTCCGTTTTCCGTTTCCGAGCCCGCACCATTGCGGCCTCGATGGCGATCGACAGGCCGGAGACGAACGCTGGCGCATCCCCGCATGCGGGGGCTGGACAGCAAAGGAGGAACTTTCTTGTCACCGCGAGGAATGACGGCCTTGGCCGGCAGGGGAAGAAAGTTGTGACGACGCTGTTGCGCTGAAGCGGTCGAAGCGCTTGCGCTGCTCTTCGGCCAGATCAGGCCATTGGAGAGGCCGTTTGGAGCGGTCGAGACACGGGGGTTGAACGGAGACGTTGGCGACCTTGAGGCTCCATCAGGACGACCAGACCGGCAACCACCGGCATATCTGTCGCCCCGCCACCCAGGCCATGCGCATCCTTCTTCCCGGCCTGTCCCACCGGCATTGCCCCAGCCGAGTTCGGGACCTGTCCGCGAATACCGGCGTTGACCGTCCTGCGCTCCTCGCCGGGGCCGTGTCCGAGCGTCATGTCGATCCGGGATCTGCGTACCGACCCTGCCGATCTCCCGATGGGGACGGCGGAGTCCCGGCTCCCGTTTCTGGTCGTCCAACGGTTCACGGCAGATCAGGTGCGGACAAGGTTTCCCTCCGTAGGGTCGGCAGCCGCCATGCCCGCGATGCGCAGGAAAGCCGTCACGCCCACGGCAACCGCGCCGATGACCGAGAAGACGAGTTGCCATGTGTCGGAGGGCATCATGTGCTTGACGATGCCGAGCGTGGCGTAAAATCCGGCCATGCCCGCCGGAGCGACGAAGGCCAGCGCGATCAGCAACCGCGCCCAGATCGGGCGGATCAGCATGAGCAAACCCTGACCGACCGCCAATGTCAGACCCGCGGCGGCGAACCCTACGAGAATGGCGCCGAGCCAGCCCGCGCCTGTGCCATAGGCCCAGGTGCCAGCGTTGAGGCCGATGAAAAACGGCAGGGCATAGACCGCAAGGTTGAACAGCAGCCAGCACATGATGCCGATAGCCGCGATGGAAACGAGGATTCCAAGAAAGATCATGGTGGTGTCTCCGTACAAGGAATTGAACGGTTGCGCCTTCCACCACCACCACGACGCAAGTCGGGATATAGCATGAACATGCCCGTTTGCGCGAGGCAGAATGATCGGTCTGCTCGACCGTTCGACTCGTGGTGAAGTGGAAGGCAGCGCTCACGCGCTGCCCTCTGCCAAACGATAGACCGGAATGCCCATCTTGCGGGCCTTGTCGGCCAGGTTGTCCTGGATGCCGGTGCCGGGGAAGATGATTACCCCGATCGGCATGGTGTTTAGCATCTGGTCGTTGCGCTTGAAGGGCGCGGCCTTGGCGTGCTTCGTCCAGTCGGGCTTGAAGGCGACCTGCGACACCTTGCGGTTGTTCGCCCAGGTGACGGCAATGCGCTCGGCGCCTTTCGGCGATCCGCCATGCAGGAGCACCATGTCCGGGTGCTTGGAATGGACCTGATCGAGCTTGTCCCAGATCAGCCGGTGATCGGTGGTGTCGCCGCCCGAGAAGGCGATCTTCGGCCCGGCGGGCAACAGCACCTCGTTGTCGGCCCGGCGTTTTGCGGCGATGAAGTCGCGGCTGTCGATCATGGCCGAGGTCATCTGGCGATGGTTGACCCGTGAACCGGAGCGCGGCGACCAGGGCGTGCCGGTGGTGCGCAGGTAGATGTCGGCGGCGGTGTCGCGGAAAAGCTCCATGCTGTCGCGACGTTCGATCAGGCTCTGGCCGATATCGATCAGGGTTTCCAACTGGACGGATTTGACCTCACTGCCATCCTGTTCGCGCTGAAGGCGCTTCTGTGCCTGCTCGTTATCGTCCAGTTTGCGCTCGATCCGAAGGGCGGCGCGGTGGAAGGTGTTGACGGTGGACCACATGATCTCATCGAGGTCGGAATCGAGGCTGGTATCGGCCATGGTGGAAATCAGGGCGTCGAAGATATCGGCGACCGCGCCCTGGATGGCGGTATCCTCGGGCGTGATCCGGGGATCGGCCTCGTCCTCGGAAGGACGGTAGCCATAAAGTTCGAGGTCTTCGACGACACGGCTGGTCGGGGACGTGCTGTGATCGGGTTCAAAATCGTCATGGGCGTACATGGGATGCTCCGTCGGCTGGACCGCGACCGTCGCGGCCTTCATGGCGACGAAAGCCCACGGGCGGTCCGGTCTGGCAGCCCGAGCCCCTGGCGAGGGCCTCGATGGCCGGGTCCGGCTAATTTGTTTCGCGCTGTAAAGCCCCGCAGGGGCGACGGAAATTAGCCGGTCGCGGCCATTGCCTGACCGGAGCGTTTGTGGGCCGCTCGCCCTCTGAGAAGGCCAAGGCGCGGTCCTCTGCCGACAATGGTGCAGCTTTCGTATGCGCGTGACAGGATTGATCCTGCCCGATCACGGCCCCAGTGCCGGCTATGGCGTCAGGGCCATGAAGCGGCTGACGTCCTCGGGGGCGATCTGCACCCGGATTTGTGCCCGAAGCGTATCCAGTCCGCGGGCGGCGAGATCGTCATTGAAGTCCCCCAGCATGGGCGAGAGCGTGATCGCCTCGATCCCGGCCTCGGTGGCCCGGTCCACCAGGCTATCCCGCGCGCCATCGCCTGCCGGATCGTTGTCGCGGACGATATAGAGCCTGCGCAGTTGCGGCGGGAACAGGATAGCGGCGAGATGCCCGGCCGAGAGTGCGGAGATCGTCGGCATCATCGGTACGGCTTGACGCAGCGACAGGATGGTTTCGATGCCTTCCCCTGCTGCCATGACTTCCCTCGCATCGCCGAACCGGACGGCGTGTCCGAGCAGGTCTCCCATCGCTTTCCTCGGCGGATCGACAGGCGCCTTGCCGGAACCGTCCGGGGCCAGCCAGGTGCGGTGCGCGCCGGTGATCTTGCCATCGAGATCGGTGACGACGGCGATCATGGCGGGCCATGTCTCGGTCGGTCCATCGCCCTCGGGCCGCCAGTAACAGTTCGGATGGAACCGCAAATTTGCGGTTCCGCGTAAATCCGTAATGCCGCGTTGGCGTAGATACGCTTCCGCGACACTGCCGATGAGCGGCTGCGTCATGCGCCACAGGCGGCGGGCTGCCTCGGATGATCGCGATGGCGCAGGCGGTGTTCGGGAGCAGCGGGGCTGCGGCTCCGGTTCGGGATGCGGCAGGCTGAGGAAGCGCCGGGCTTCCTCGGCAACATCGGCGAAGTCGATCAGGCCGAGGCTTTCGCGGATCACGTCGAGCAAATCGCCATGTTCGCCGCTCTGTGCATCGGTCCATTTACCCGCCGCGCCCTTGCCTGAATCCGGCCCGGTCAGGCGTACGAACATGGAGCGGCCCGGATTGTTCTGCACATCGCCGACCTGCCAGTAGTTGCCCTGCTTGCGCCCGTTCGAGAGATAGCGGCGGCACACCGCCTCGGCTTGTTGACCGAGACGCTGCGCCAGCTCCGAAGCATTGAGACGAGCCATTACGCTGCCTCCCGCTCACCGATGCGCTCGACCGGGAAGCGGTCGAGAAGCTTGTCGATGATCTCCGGCCCGGATGTCCCCACCGGCACGAAGAAGCGCAGCTTCCACGAGATGATCTCGCTGAAGAGCCCATAGGCGCGAAGCCGATCGCGCATCGTGTCGGAGAACCCGGAAAGCTCGATCCGGTTTGCGCCCATGACGCGGGAGCGGCGCAATTGCAGCCCTTCGGCCAGATCGAGGATCGTCCGGCCTTCGAGCAGCGCGGCATAGGCGGCATCTGGCGTAATGCTGGCGGTGCCCCCACTGCCCGAGGCATTGTCCGCCCATGCGGGCGAGACGCGGCGACCGATGATCCGTTCGCCCTCATCGGTCTGGAGCCGATAGACGCGGGACGACTCCTGCGGAAGTCGCTTCCAGATCGGCAGGAGCAACCCCGTCACCATATGCAGGATGCTGTCGGTGAACTCCGGCACTTCAACCAGTTCCGCCGTCCAGACCGAGGCGAAGGCGGCGCGGTCAGCCTCGACCCAGTGGGTCTCGCCCATCATCCGCACGGGCATGTTCATCGCCTCCATCGGCCGGATCAGCCGGATGCGCCGCTCGATCTCGCCATCGTCGAGCATGACGCTGGTGGTCGGGATCTGCACCGCCGCCCGGCCGGACCGCTCATTGACCAGCAGCTTTGCGCGCGGATCGTCGAGTTCCGCCAGCGCGGCATCCAGCGTCACCGGCTGGTTGCGCCTGCGCTCGGTGAGGGTCAGCAGCCGCGTTTCCGCACCGGTGCCCGGATGGGTGTGGATCACCTGACGATCGGTGACGATGAAGCTTTCGGCTCTGAGCGTTTCCAGCCCCATGTCATAGGAGCCGGACGCGATGGCCCCGTCGATCCGCGCCTCCAGCAGCTGCTCGAAGGCCGAGAACAGGATACCCTGAAGCTCGATGGTCAGCGCCAGCAGGCGGTTGAGGAATGTGGTGATCGGTGGCAGATCATCCTTGATGCCATTCGAATCCATCAGCTTCAGGCCGGTGGCGGATTCGAAGCGCTCGAGCGAGCATCCATCGACCTTGCCGCGCACCAGCAGCATGTAGAGCTGGCGCAGCGCATCGCGGGCATAACCGGATTCCAGATTGTCCTCGGGCCGGAACAGGCCCTGACCGCCGGTCTGGCGCTGGCCGCGCGTGATCGCGCCCAGCGTATCGAGGCGGCGGGCAATGGTCGAAAGAAACCTCTTCTCGGCCTTCACATCCGTGGCGATGGGCCGGAACAGCGGCGGCTGTGCTTGATTGGTGCGGTTGGTGCGTCCGAGCCCCTGAATGGCGGCATCGGCTTTCCAGCCGGGTTCCAGCAGATAGTGGACGCGCAGTCGCTGGTTCCGCGCCGAGAGTTCGGCGTGATAGATGCGCCCGGTGCCACCCGCATCCGAGAAGACCAGGATGCGCTTTTGGTCATCCATGAAGGCTGAGGTTTCGGCGAGATTTGCCGAGGGTGCGCGGTTCTCGACGATTAGACGTGCCGATGTACCTTCACCACGGCGCACGATCCGGCGCGAACGGCCCGTGACCTCGGCCACCAGATCGGTGCCGAAGCGTTGGACGATCTGGTCGAGCGCGCCCGGGACCGGCGGCAACGAGCCGAGTTGTTCGAGCATCTCGTCGCGCCGTGCCACGGCCTCTCGGCTTTCGACCGGCTGGCCGTCGCGGAAAACCGGCCGTGAGGAGAGGTTGCCTTCGCCATCGGTAAAAGGCTCGTAGAGCTGCACCGGGAAGGAATGCTGCAAATACGAGCCTACGTACTCCCTCGGCGTGACATCGACGGAAATATCGTTCCACTCCTCGGTCGGAATCTCGGCCAACCGCCGTTCCATCAGCGCTTCGCCGGTCGAGACGATCTGGATGACGGCCGCATGGGCCGCCTCGAGATCGGCCTCGATCGAGCGGATCAGGGTGGGCGTCTTCATCGAGGTCAGTAGATGGCCGAAGAAGCGCTGCTTGGTGCTCTCGAAGGCCGACCGAGCGGCCGACTTCGCCTGCCGGTTCAGCGTCCCCTCGCTGCCGGTGATATTGGCCGCCTCCATCGCCGCGTCCAGGTTTCCATGGATCACGGAAAACGCGGCCGCGTAAGCATCGTAGATGCGGCGCTGCTCGTCGGTCAGCGCATGCTCGACCAGTTCATATTCGACGCCATCGTAGGAGAGCGACCGGGCGGTATAGAGGCCGAGGGAGCGCAGGTCGCGGGCCAGCACCTCCATCGCCGCAACACCACCGGCCTCGATCGCCTCGATGAACTCGGCCCGGGTCTGAAACGGGAAATCCTCGCCGCCCCAGAGGCCCAGCCTTTGTGCATAGGCGAGGTTGTGGACCGTGGTGGCGCCGGTCGCCGAGACATAGGCCACACGGGCGTCCGGCAGCGCGTGCTGGAGCCGCAGGCCTGCGCGTCCTTGCTGCGAGGCGGCGATATCGCCGCGGTCTCCCTTGCCGCCACCGGCATTCTGCATGGCATGGCTCTCGTCGAAAATGATGACCCCATCGAAATCGGAGCCCAACCATTCGACGATCTGCTTGACGCGCGAAACCTTCTCGCCACGGTTGTCGGAGCGTAGCGTGGCATAGGTGGTAAAAAGGATGCCTTCCGACAAAGTGATCGATTTACCCTGCGGGAACCGCGACAATGGCGTGACGAGCAGTCGTTCCATGCCGAGCGCCGACCAGTCGCGCTGTGCATCCTCGATCAGCTTGTCGGATTTGGAGATCCAGACCGCATTGCGCCGCCCGCGCAGCCAGTTGTCGAGGATGATCCCGGCCGATTGCCGACCCTTGCCCGCGCCGGTGCCGTCACCCAGCATGAATCCCCGACGGAACCGTACAGCGCCTACCGCATCTTCGGATGCGGCGCTCACATTGTCGAAATGCTCGTCCACGGTCCAGGCCCCGGCGAGATAATCACCATGGGCTTCCCCGGCATAGATCACCGTCTCAAGCTGGGCGTCCGACAGGCGGGTGCAGATGTCGGGGGGCAGCATGGGCCGATAGGAAGGCTTGGGCGGCGCGACCGAAGCCATGGCGGCAGATTGCACCAGCTTTGTTGGATGCGGTCGAGCATCAGGAATGCGCAGAGATTGCAGCGCATACTCCTCATAGATGGCGTCCGACAGGCGCATGCCTTCCGGCGGAGCCCAGTCCACGGTCTCATAAGCCAGTTCCACGCCTTCGGGATCATTGGCCGGAGGTGCGACAGGCCGGGAGGCTACCGAGCGGGCGAGATAACCGTGCACGGTCTTCGGTGTGCCGGTGGCAACAGGCGTCGCCATCTTCGGCAGCGTCACCGGCAGACGCGGCGGAACCTGCGCCTCGATCCAGCCGATCAGCGAGGCGACATCCGGCGCGATCCCCGGTGACGCCGGAAACGTGGACGGATCGCCGGCAGGCAGCTTGTCGATGACGGTCAGCCGGGTGTCGATGGTGGTGCCGTGTTTCGCATAGACCGCGCCATCGACGGCGGCGGTGAAGATCACGCGCCCGCGTTCCTGCAAGCGGGTGAAGGCATTGCGCCAAGCGGGAGCTTCGGGATCGAAGTTGGCGCCGGTGATCGTGACCAACCGCCCGCCGGGAGCGAGCCGGGCCAGCGACGAGGCGACATGCCGATATGCGGCATCCGCCATGCGCCCGGTCACGTTGGCCATGACCGAGAACGGCGGGTTCATCAGTACCACCGACGGGACGGTACCCGGCGCCAGATGGTCGTCGATCTGCGCGGCGTCGAACCGGGTGACGGGAAAGGCCGGAAAGAGGGAGGACAGAAGATCGGCGCGGGTCTCGGCCAGTTCGTTGAGGATCAGCGAGCTGCCGGCGGTCTGCGCCAGGATCGCCATGAGGCCGGTGCCCGCCGAGGGCTCCAGAATCACGTCATCAGGCGTGATCGCAGCAGCCGTCAGGGCGGCAAGGCCGAGCGGAACCGGGGCACTAAACTGCTGGAAACTCTGGCTTTCCTCGGAGCGGCGCGTCTGCGTCGGGAGCAATCCCGCGATCTTCGCCAGCAGGTCGAGCTGTGCAACCGGGGAAGCGGCTTTACGGAAAAGCGCCTTGCCGTATTTGCGCAGGAAGAGGACCGTGGTCACTTCGCAGGCTTCGTAGGCCAGCTTCCAGTCCCATGCGCCGGTCGCATCGGAAACGCCGAAGGCGGTCTCCATCGCGCCGCGCAGGATCAAGGCATCGACACGCTGGCCGCGTTCGAGATGGGGGAGCAGGAGATTGGCCGCAGCCAGAATCGCGGGCGCAGCCGCCAGCGACGTGACCGGATCGGCCACGGGGGAAGAGATGTTCATGTCGGGAACCTCGGGAGAGCAGGAAGGGGAAGGCCCGGACAGCGCTCTCTCTCAACCGCCCGGACTCAATCCGTTCCGGCGGACCTCTTCCTCTGGATATGGCGACATGAAAAAAGCGCCCCAACCTGACGGTAGGGCGCTTTCCGATCACCCGAAGCGGCGACCAGCCTCTGTGAAGGTATAGTCGTTGGCGATGATGGTTTCATCGACCGCCTCGTCCGAAGACAGGTAGTCGTATTCGCGCTCAAGCTGGCGGTAGAGCCAGCGCGCGAGATCGCGCAGCGCCTCGATGACGGTATCCTTGGCGTCGGCCGTCATGTCCTGATATGTCGGACTGTCGCGTTCGACCGAGATCGTCATGCAATATTCGTGATAGTAGTGCCCACGATGGCTGGCCTCGGCGCGAAGCTGGTAGAAATTGCGTCGCTGGATCGCCTGCAAGGCATCGGCGATGCGATGCAACTCCGTGTCCTGCGGGGCATATTCCCTGATCCGGCGCGGCGCGCCTTTCCGGTAGCAATACAGCGTTTCGAAGCAGGCGCCGTCGCCCTGGCTCCAGAAGCCCCGAAACCAGATGCAGGGCTCCTGCCGGGTGCCGCCGCCCATGAGCCGGACGGGACGGGCTTTGAGGTCCAGGCCGAGGATGTCCGCGATGCGCTGGAAATCCTCATAGACGGCATCATACCAGTCGTAATCGAAGCCGCCCTCGCGATACCAGGCGCGGGCTATGTTCTTCGCGGCGTCGGAAAGCTCGTCGAGGCGATAGACGGTGGTTTCGATGATGCTAGGCATAGGGATCGCCTCCCTCCAGCATGATGGACAGCCAGCCATCGGTATAAATCCAGTCTACGGTTTCGCCGGTGGCCAGGTCGAGCACATGCGCTCCGCCGCCGAACCCGTCGATCCGAGGTTTCGAGCAGGTGTTGGCGTATTGCATCCCCCACAGGCCGGTCAGGCTGAACTCTTTCGCAAAGCGCTTGACGAACTGGATGACATGCTCGGGATCGCCGGTGACGTCATCGCGTATCCAGAGCTGCGTGCCGCCATGCTCGGGCTGGATCGAGAGCAGAAATCCGTCCGAAGGCGGGTCTTCGGCGGCGTTTTCATGCGCCAGCGTGTTGTAGATGTCGAGCGCGCGGGCAGCGTTCTCGGACGTGCCTACGTCGAGCAGACAGGAGAAATGCGTGTAATAATCGGCCATGACGGTCTCCAGAAATGTAACGGCCCGGCGCAGAACCAGACCAGATGGATGGGAGGAAGAAGATTAGGCGGCTCGTGGCAGGCTGAGCAGGTCGGCGGTGATTTCCTGCCAGAAGGGATCGACCAACCTGGTCTCAAGCGTGGCGGCGCGGTAGCGCAGGTTGCGGGCCTCGGCGGGGTCCGATGTGCGGAAGGCCATGCCGCGCAGGCGGCTGGCCTCGGTCACGATCCGGCGGGCCTCGGCGTCCGACGCGACCGGTTGCTGCCAGAGAATGATCCCAGCGCGGATTTCTCCGGCGACGACCAGGCCGTACTCGCGGTCCTGGACGAGCATGATGCGCGGGCGGAAATGCAGAACCTCGTCAGGATCAGTGCAGATATCGCCGCGTGACAGGCGCAAGGCCGCGAAACGCATGGCTTCCTCGGGCGCCGGGCTCTGCCCAATCGGAATGGTGCGATCGAAGCTGCCGGCCTTGTCACCGTCCTCATAGCTGGCGATGCCGAGGCAGGAGATGCGCAGTGGCAGCTTCTGGGCGCGGTACAGCGCGGGCAGCACCTCGGTTGCAAGAATCTGACCAATTGGGCGGAAGGTCTCATGGCGGGAAAAGGTCATCGGAATCACTCCATGACGGGCGCCGGGAGCCTCTCTCTCCGGCAACCAACCCGCCACGGCCGAATGGCCCGAACTCTCCCTCTCTGACCGGGGCATGGCCCCGGTTCTGCTGTCGGCGATGGGCGCCCATCGCAGGGCTGAAGGCCCGGTCGCGGACCTGCCGCGCGCCGGGCCGTCGGGGGATGAGGCGCTTTCGCGCCTCATCCCCATGGGTCCAGTTCCAGCTTCACCATGTCGTCGTCGCCGTCGAATTCGTTGGCGGGCATGGCGCCATGGGTTCCGTCCCCGGCCTGGAACACGACGACCTCGACCATCAGCGTGGCGGCGAGGCTGGCGGCGAAGGCGGTGGCATCTGCATAGGACATCGGGATTGGCTCCTGTCTTTGGGAGGCGGAGGACCATCCCCCGCGCAACAGGCGCCCGAAGTGTCTGACTGTCCGGGTTCAGCGCCAATGAGACAATTTCGGCTTAACGGATAGAGGAGGATTTCTGGCTCATCGTAGCCCTTCAAGGAGCGAAGATGAGACGGAAATCCGGGACACAGAAGGAGCCGGCGGAAAAGGTCATCAAGGACATCCGCCGCGCCACCCGCAAACAGTATTCGGCGGAAGAGAAGATCCGCATCGTGCTGGAAGGCCTGCGCGGCGAGGAGTCGATTGCCGCGCTGTGCCGGCGTGAAGGCATTGCCGAGAGCCTCTATTACAATTGGTCGAAAGAGTTCCTCGAAGCCGGCAAGAAGCGGTTGGCCGGCGATACGGCGCGTGCAGCCACCACCGACGAGGTCAAGCATCTGCGTCGCGAAGCTCGCGATCTGAAAGAGGTCGTCGCCGAACAGGCGCTGGAACTGCGGCTGCTCAAAAAAAGCATGATCGCGGATGGGGGAGACGACGAATGAGATACCTCGCCTCCGAGAAGCTGGAGATCATCCGGCTCGTCGAGCAGTCGCATCTGCCGGCCAAGCGAACGCTGGACAAGCTCGGCATTCCCCGCGCGACTTTCAATCGCTGGTATGACCGCTTCCTCACCGGCGGCGTCGATGCGCTGGAAGACCGCAAGCCTCAGCCCAGGCGGGTCTGGAACCGCATTCCCGACGAGGTCCGAGAGAAGGTCATCGACCTTGCCCTCGATGAGCCGGAGCTGTCACCGCGAGAGCTGGCGGTGACGTTCACCGATACGCGAGGCTACTTCGTCTCGGAATCCTCGGTCTACCGCCTGCTGAAGGCGCAGGATCTGATCACCAGTCCCGCCTTCATCGTCATCAAGGTCGCCGACGAGTTCCATGACAAGACGACGGCGCCGAACCAGCTGTGGCAGACCGACTTCACCTACCTGAAGGTCATCGGCTGGGGCTGGTTTTATCTCTCGACCATCCTTGATGATTACTCGCGCTACATCATCGCCTGGAAGCTGTGCACCACGATGAAGGCCGGCGATGTCACCGATACGCTGACCATGGCGCTGCAGGCATCAGGTTGCGACAATGCCAGGGTCATGCAACGGCCACGCCTCTTGTCAGACAATGGTCCGTGTTATGTCGCCGGCGAACTGGCAACCTGGCTCAACGGCCAAGGGATGGAGCACACCCGCGGATCTCCGTGCCATCCCCAGACCCAGGGCAAGATCGAGCGATGGCACCAGACGCTGAAGAACCGCATCCTGCTCGAAAACCACTTCCTGCCGGGTGCTCTCGAAGCGCAGATCGGTGCCTTCGTCGATCACTACAATCACCGGCGCTACCATGAGAGCCTCGCCAATCTCACACCGGCCGACGTCTACTTCGGACGCGGCCAGACCATCCTGCAGACAAGAGAAAGGATCAAACGCGAAACCATCAACCAACGGCGCTTGCTGCATCGCAAGGCCGCCGCTTAAAATGAAAACCCTGATGGGCCAGAGCCTCCACTAGATCAGGCCGCCGATTGTCCCAAAACCTCTGACGACGGACACGTTCAGGTTGGGGACGGAACCCGTCAGCCGGGAACGGACAAATGGCAGTCAGGTGAAGGTGGAGGCCGAACTGTGGCTGACGCAAGGCGTCATCCTCCCCAAGAGGAAGTCTATTCGCGCTACTTGGGTTCCGATGGCGAAACCCATTCCGGTGGCGGACCGCTGGGAAACGTCCACTCGCGCCCGGTTTTCTCTCTTAGCCTTTCGAGCTGCTTACTGAGACGATTGAACATCAACTCATCGAGAAACTCGACGAGTTGTCCCCACTCGGTCGCGCCCCTGATGTAATAGCCGAGCCTGAAACTCAGGTTCACGTCAAAACGCCCGTTCTCATAGCCGATCTCTATCGCGCCCTCGACCGACTCATGTTCGGCGTTGTGAGCAAAGCGGCGGTTGCGCATCAAGATGATTTCATCGTGCGCCTGCCTAAGGTGCTTGGGTAACGCGCTCCGCGCCACGCCGCTTCCATGACTGCCATTGACAAGGCGAACATAGGCAACCGCGAACGCTAGCGTGAGCATATCGTGCTCCAGAAATGCCTCTGTCGTCGGCTGAAACTCGGCGGAGGCGAGTCTGCTATGAATATAGCGAAGGCTCACGGACGCAGGGAACGCCTTGGCGAGGCGTATGAGGTTTTTGATATCGCTGTCGACGGCTTCCAGAACTGACAGGCCATCGCCCTTCATAGCATAAATCTGATCACGCCATTCTGCCGGGAGATACTGAAGCGCCTCCTCAGGAACTACGTAGTATTCGCGGTCGCTCTCGACACTATCAGCTGAAATATTTTCCATCGCTTCCCCTTACAGATTTGCCTACTAGGCATTGCGCCCCAAAGCGATATCAGTTCTTCTTTGAATGATACCATATGGTGAGTGGCCGGACATGCTGGCTGCGGCATCCTAAACCGTTCCCCTGAAAGCCGTCAGATAGTTTCGCAACTCAGCCAAACAAAAAAGCCCGACCACGAAGGTCGGGCAAGTCTCGAAAACGGAGCGGGTGAGATCAGTAGCCGAAACGCCAGGACGGCCATGCCTGTCCGTCATTGGCGTCGGTGACAGCCTGTGCAAGTAGGTCGCCATCACCTTCGATCAGCGTGGGATCGCGGATCGGGGTTTCGTCGATGACGACGACATCGGCGACGATGCCGTCCTCGACCTTGACATGAACCGGGACGAGATAGGAAAAGACGATGCGCCGGTTGGACGTGTTGGGACTTGTGGTCATGCTGGTCTCCTGAAGTCGAGGGAAGAATGGCGGGGCGACCGGAACCGCCCCGCATGAGGATCATTCCGCCGCGACCATGTGCTGCGGATCTTCATCCTCGGTGGCTTCGTCTTCCTCACCATCCCCGGCCAGGAAGTCGGGCAGATCGTCCGCCTCCGTCTCGATCTCGGTAGCCGCATCAACCTCGGCATCGGGGTCCACCATGCGCAGCGGTTCCGGCAGCCAGCCGGTCTCGGCCAGCAGGCGCTCCGCCTCCTTGGCCATGTCGCCCTTCTTCAGATGATCGATGAGCTGGGCCGCCCGTTCGCCGGCGCCTTCGCGCACCGCCTCGATGATGCGGGGCTTGGTCACGCGGCCGAGATAGTTGCTGACGGTTGGCCGCCAGCCCACAGCCACCATATCGAGCCCGGTCACCCGCGCCAGCCGGTCGGCCTGGGACAGACGCACGTCGAGACCATGTTGGCTGACGCCCATACCGCTATAGGGGTTGGGCTTCTCGTGGAGTGCGTTGACACCGAAGCTGACGCAATGGGCGAGCAGCTCCATGCGGGTGTCGTCGTCCTGATCGGCGAGCCAATCCCAAAGCGCCGCGTCATCGGCCGGGATATGATCGCCCCAGCGTTCATGCCGCTCGGCGATGGAACGGGCTGAAGCGCTCTCACCCAGATCCTCGGCCTGCGCCGGGAAGTGAACCTCGCGGACATGGGCCTCAAGGCACCCCTTGGTCGAGTGCGGCAGGAAGCAATCCGTGACCAGACGATGCAGCAGCGCCGTCATGGCAACATGCGGGTTCGTCGCCACGGCATTGCGCAGGGCCAGCGTGCGATGTGCGGTCAACTCGCTGACGAGGCGGTCAGGCAAGGGCCGGATGGTTTCGACCTCGTCGTCTTCCTCGGTCTCCGCCGATGCGCCGCCGATGGTGATGACGGCACGCTGGACGCTGCCGTTCTCACCGACTTCGGGAGACGTGCGATCGACGTCATCACCCTCAGGGACTGTCGGCATCTCGTCTTCGGGCCGGATATAGCCGCGCTCGACGGCAAGCTGCCCGTCGTGACGGATGCTGACGAAAACGCCCGCCTTGGCCATCTGGTCCGCGTCATAGCGCATCGGCCGAGATTCCAAGGCGTCCAGCGCCTCCTCGATCTCGCCCAAGCGCACGTCCACCTCGTCGGGCAATTCATCGGCCTCGGCATATTTCTCCTCCAGCGCGTCGAATTCGTCCCGGAGCTTCTCGCGCCCGGCGCGTTCGTCGTCGCTCAGATCGATGGTCGTTCCGGTCAGGCGACGCAGACCCTGCGTATGGCCGTAGGGGAAATCGGCAGCGACCTCGATCCACTTCCAGCCTTCGGCGGCGATGGTCTCCGCCTCGGCCTTCAGCTTCTCGCCGACCAGCCGGTCGAGCAGCACCGGGTCCTGGAGCCAACCGCCATCGTCCTGCTGGAAGAGATCGCGCAGCACATAGCCGCCCGCCGCCTCGTAGGTGTCGATACCGACGAAGAGCGCCCGCTTGTCGGAGGCGCGCACCGTGGTCTCGGTCAGAAGCCGGCGGATGGTATAGGGTTCCTTCTGCCAGCCGTCCTTGACCGCCTCCCAGACCTGTTCCTGCCGGGCGTGATCCTCCGAGACGGTGAAGGCCATGAGCTGTTCGAGCGTCATGCCGTCTTCGGCGTAGACGTCGAGCAGCGCGGGCAAGACCGACACCAGGCGCAGGCGCTGCTTGACGACCTTAACGTCGACGAAGAAGGCGGCGGCGATTTCCTCCTCGCCCATGCCTTTCTCGCGCAGCGCCTTGAAGGCTCGGAACTGGTCGAGTGGATGCAACGGTGCGCGTTCGATGTTCTCGGCCAGAGATACCTCGTCGATGAGAATGCCGTCCCCAGCCTCCGAGACAACGCAAGGCACCGGCGCGGTCTTGTTGAGACGCTTCTGCTTCACCAGCAGTTCCAGTGCCCGGTAGCGGCGGCCACCGGCGGGCACTTCAAAGAGGCCGGTCTCCTTGCCCTCCGTGTCGAGTTCGGGCCGGACATGCAGCGACTGGATCAGGCCGCGGCGGACGATGGACTCGGCCAGTTCCTCGACCGAGATACCGGCCTTCACGCGCCGGACATTGGACTGGCTAAGCACCAACTTGTTGAAGGGAATGTCGCGCGAGGACGACAGGGTGATCTTCTGAGTGGCAGTGGCCATGTCAGTTACTCCATGACGGACGCCGGGGAGCCTCTCTCTCCGGCAACCAGCCCGTCACGAAGCGAAGCGCCGCCCTCTTCCTCTGAAGAGAGCGACGCAGGACCGTAAAGCCTGAAACCCGGAAATCAGGAACTCCGGCTTTCCGTATCGCCGGATTTCCCGGTGAGGGGACGAGCTGAGCGGTAAAGCAGGCGCTCGGCATCGCGGATGCTGCCGGACTCCCGTGCTGCGTCGGCCCAGACCGAGATCGGGAAGTCGCCGGTAAAGAGAAGACCCCGCTCGATGCCCATGCCGAATGGCAGCCGGATGGACCGAAGTTCGTCGAAGCTCCACGAGCCAAGCTCGGGGCAGCCGATATCGGCAAGACCAAACATGATGTCGCCGTCCGCCTCCAGTTCAGTCGCGAGCCAGACAGCCGGCACCGAACGGGTTGAAAAATTTCACGATGGGGACGTGGTCGACATCCGATTGGCGACCATTGACGAGAAGCTGCGTGCGCTGTGCGTCAGTCAGGAGGATCATGCCGCAGCCCTCCCTTCGATCGCATTTTGCTGTTGCGCATCGACATCGCCCTCCGGCAAATGGGACAGCAGCCAGTCGGCCGCCTTGCTCGCTTGGCTGGCCGCACGCACGATGGCCCGGGAATCCTCGCGCAGCAACTCGAGCCAGGAGCCGATGTAATCGGCATGGCGCACCGTCGGCATGATGCCCAGCGAGGCGCAGCAGAAGGCCGCATTCATCTCTGCCACCAGTTCCTCGAGGGCGTATTTCCTGGTGCCGAAGCTGCCCGAGAAATCCCGTCCCAAGCGCGAAGCATGACCTGTGGCGTGCCCCATCTCGTGCAGAGCTGTCCGGTGCCAGTTTATCGGCTCGAAATACGCCTGCGGTGGCGGCACCTGCACGTAGTCATGTGCAGGAACGTAATAGGCACGGTTTCCGCCGATGCGGAAATCGATGCCTGTTGCCTCGATCAGTGCTTCTACCCTGGGCTCGATCATGCCGGGAGGCGGTGGCGGAGCCTCGACGGCGATGTCGTCCGGCAGGTCCTCGCATTGAGCGGCGTTGAACACGGTGAAGCGCTTCAGGAATGGAATGGTGGCAGCCTCGTCGCCTGTCTCCTGGGCGCGGCGCTTTTCGTCCTCCGGCGTGAAACGATCGGCATAAACGACGGTGGTGCCGTGCTCGCCCTTGCGGACATTGCCGCCGAGCGACAACGCCTGGCGAAAGGTGAGCCAGTGCTGGGTGGGATAGCCGTGCTGGACCACGGCGTCCCAGAGGATCAGGACGTTGATCCCGGAATATTGCCGCCCCGTGCTGGCGTTCTTCGGCATGGCGAGAGGCGCCTTCGCCGCCGCCGTCCCCCAGGGCTGAACCCAGGGAAGCCGCCCTTCCTCCAGTTCGGCGATGATCTTGTCGGTGATGTCGTCATAAAGGTTCGTGCGCGTGCCGCTTTTGCGGGCCGCGCGATGTTCTCTAGCCATCGGGATGATCTCCGCGACGGGCGCCGGAAGCCTCTCCTCCAGCCCTCAACCCGTCAGCGCGCCAAGCGCAGACCTCTAACTCTTTGAACTGAAAGGAAGATGCAGAACGAGGCAAAGCTACCAACCGATCCCGAGGGGTGCGAGCCCCCTCCCGCCACACGGTGCAGCGTGGGGCGCGAAGCGAACGGGTGGTCTCGGCGTAGAGCGGGGCCGCAGGCCCCCAACAAAAACACGAAGGGTCACCCCGTCAGGGCTGACGATAAATCAGCACTAGGGACGGAAGCCAGATGGCCGAGGCACCCGCAGGCGGGCTCGGCTCACGATAGCCCGGCCCTGTAAGGTGCGCTTGTTGGTAGAATCGCTGAATTCCTGGACAACCGATAGACCGGGTGGCGAAGAATTGGTATTTATGTAGTCGTTCGGGGGAAGTGGGCATGAATACTACACCAAAACCAAATTTTTCCATATCTGCGCGATATTTAGGGCCGATCTTCTCCCTAGACGGAGAACTCACAAAACACGCCCAGAATCTGATTTTTGCCAGGAACGGCACAGGGAAATCATTCCTCTCCCGTGCGTTCCGGTATCTCGATCTGAAAAGCCAGAACAAAGATGTTGCCGATGCCGCACATAACCTGGTTTCGGATGAGTCCGGTGATGGCAAGGGGGCGTTCTCGTTCGCCCGTGGGGTAAACGCCATGGGAGAGCTGCACCTCGACAAGAACGGGGGCAGTGTAACGGCCAGTGTTCCGGACACCATTTTTCACGTCTTCTCAGAAGATTTCGTGCATGAAGAGCTGAGAGAGCGTGAATACGAACTCGACGGCGAGATCGAAAACCAGATTTCCGTTGATAGCGAGAACATCAAGCTGAAAGACGCGCAGGAGGCGCTGGAAAAGGCAGTTGCAGATGAGCAAGCCGCCACAACGGCCCTGCGCGAAAAGCATGAGAAGGAGAAGCTTGCCAAGCTTCACGAGAAGGCGGGAATCAACAAGCAGCTCAAAGAGTACAAGGCCCTAAATCTTGAAGGCTTGCTGGAGCGTTTTGCTGAAAAGCCTGCTCCTCCGGAGCGGAGCTTCGCAGGCCTTCTCAAGGATTTGGACAGTCTGAAGGCCATTCCGGCAGAACCGGCATATCCTGAGACTCTGGACGTACTTCGAAGCGACGGTATTGACCTGTCCGCGCTTGAAGCATCCCTTCAGAGAATGACTTCACCGTCAAGCGTGTCCGACCACATCAAGAAGAAGATCGATTCCCATCACAGCTTTTACGAAACCGGCGCGAAGATCGTTCAGGACGATCATCGTTCCACATGCCCTTTCTGCGAACAGGGAATCACAAACCCCAGCCCTAAAGCAGTAATTGATGCCTACATCTCGTATTTTGAAGATGAGGAGGAGAAGCATAAATCCGAGCTTCGAGATTTCTTCCGCGACCTCAATCAGAAGGAAGCTGAACTAAAAGACACCGAAACGAAGTTTGCTAGGCAGAAATCGCGATATGATGCACTGAAACGTTTTGTGCCTTCCAAAAAAGACACTGAACTTGAAAGTGGCGAGGCCCGGTTCAAGGAAACGCTGGCGGTAATCACTGCCATCAAGGAAGCCATTCAGAAAAAGGCAGAAACGCTGGCAGCTTCGCACGCACTGCCAAGTGGTGACCTTGTTGCCGGTATTGCCGGTATCAACAAGATCATTGAAGCAAACAATGCGAAAGTCCTGGAGCTCAACAAGGCTGTCGAAAAATCAGACGAAGAACGGAAAGCGTTGCAACGCAAAGCATGCGCAGTGTTTGATCGTGAGTTCGCAATTGACAACTGGACAGACATCGAGGCCGTTCGGGCGCTCAGGAAAGATGTCAAAAGTAAAAATGACGCGTTGACTGCGCTGGAAAAATCAACTCCGTCAACGGATGCGCGTATTCGCGTTGCGGAAACCTTTGAGCTTCTTCTAAAGGATTTTTTTGCAGAGAAATATGTCTTTGACAAAGAAGCGTTCGTGCTCAAGCGCGGCAAGCACGAAATGGTGCGCGGCCCCCACCGGACATTGAGCGACGGGGAAAAAACGGCCATCGCGTTCTGCTACTTCATAGCCTGCGTTCACCGCAAGGTGGCGTCGAACGGCGATTACAGAAGGCTGTTCTTGGTCTTTGACGATCCCGTCACGTCCATGTCCTACGATTTTGTGTTCGGCATTGCCCAAACGCTCAAGAATCTGGGCATTTCAGACAAGGGGGAGATTTCGGTCAATCCGGGCAAGATCGACGGCAACAAGTGCCTCCGGCCTGAACTGTTGATCCTGACCCACAGCAGCTACTTCTTCAATATCTCGCGCACAAACAGGGTGGTGAAAGACGAAGCGACTTTCTCTCTGTCCACGGACGGCACCAAGCACAAGCTGACGCATTTACGAAGCTACGTGGCCCCGTTTGAGCAACAGCTCACGCATGTCTACAACGTTGCCAACGGTAATGACCCCGACCATAGCACCGGCAATGCGATCCGGTCTGTCCTGGAAGCGGTCGGGCGCTTTTGCAGACCCGACAAATCGCAAAGTCTGGAGGATTTCATTGCTTTCCTTGCTGGCGAAGAAAATATCAGCATCCAGAGCATATTGATCAACTCTCTATGCCACGGCACGTATTACGATGAAGCTCCGCCTCCCGATGATCTCAAACTGGCGTGCAAGGAAACAATTGGCGTAGTTGAGAAATTCGCCATCGGACAGGTTGAGATTGTCAAGAGCACCGCAGGCGGTAAGAAGGCATAGTTTCGAGCCTGCTTCGTGCATGTGTGGAACGGCTGGCGATCTGAGACAGCTCGGATTTCCAGTGATCGGCTCTACCGTGTGCTCCGTCGAGATGGCTTGCGGAGCGAGCTGCTTCGTTGGGCACGTCGATACGACCTTACAGCGTGTGTAGCTGTTGACGAAACCCTGTTTCTGTTGAATCCGGCATCCCCACGATGGAAGCACCCGGAATGCTCCTGCGAGCCAGTTCCACCAAATGCTCGTGGTGAGTGAAGATGATAGCCTGCCCGCTGCGACCGATTTCCGCGCAGAGGTTCAATGCTGCAGATGCACGGGCGTCATCGAAAGTTTCCAGGATATCGTCGAGGATCATAGGTAGGGGGCCTAGATCGCGCGCAAAGCTTCGATACCCGGCAAGGCGCAGCGCAAAGTACAACTGGCCCATGGTCCCGGTGGACATATGTTCAACCGAAACAGGATCGCCGCCGGGCTTGATGCCGACAAGTTTCTCACCTTCGGTTTCGCTCCAGACCACGACTTTTTCCCATTCCTTGGACGTCATGGTGACAAAGGCTTCTTCCACATCCTTGAGCATTGTGCTGCGGCGTTCGGCGGCCAGGCGCCTCAGCGCGCCCCGTGCCGCGAGAACCCCGAGCCTTGCGACAGCCGCCTGGCGCGCACCGCTTCGCAACTCCTCGAGGATCGTTGCCTGTTCCGTGACCAGTTCACTGTTGTCAGCGGCGTTGTAGGCCTCGTCATAGAGGCGTTTTTTTTCATTGGACAGATCGCGAGCGGCATCACGAGCCGTTTGCGCATCATCGAGTTCTTGTTGCAGTTCCGCTTCTCGCGTTGCATTTGGCAAATGCGCCAACTCTTCGTCAAAGAGCGTACGGTCCACGCCGTCGCGTGCTTCATTGCGGCGCTTGTCCGCATTGTCGCGTTCTTCGCGCAAGTCGTCGCGTTCGGCCAAACCAGTGGCTCGCTCCGTTGGTGGGAGATCGTCACCGCCTTGCCCTTCAAACAACTTGTCCAACGTCTCCTGGGCTTCATCGCGTGCGCCGATAGCACGTGTCCGACTTTGTTTTTCCTCCGAGAGAAGATCTTCTTCTCGCTTTTTCAACCGATCCGAATTGTCGGCATTGGTGACGCGTATTCGAGCGCGGTCGATGATCGGGAGGGGATTGTCTTTGGGGTCAAAGGGCTCTTCAAGAAACTCTGCCAATCGCGCCACGCTTTTGGCCAGGGTCGCCACCGCGCGTTCAAGGGCGTCCACACGTCTTGCCAGGCTTTCGTGTTCGCGGTGAAGCTGTTGCAGGGTGCGCAGGTGCGGCAACGCCGTTTTGATGCCGGTGGCCGAACAATCAGGAAGAGGCAATGCAGCGGTTAGCGTTTCCAGTCGGGTGAGGGCTGCTTTCTTTTCTTCCTCAGCTTGCGCTACGGATTTTTGGTGTTCGGCAACGGCTTGCTCACCACGGCACCATCTCTCCCATGCTTGGCGCACACTGTCCCGAAGGGTGAGGTTCTTGCCAACCCGTTCTGGGAGATTATCTTCTTCGACGTCGATTTCTACCAGTCGTGCGGCGCCTGACAGGTTGTCAAAGGCTACCTTGCGACGATTGGAAAGCTCTTCCAGCGCTTTCTCGGCAATTGCAACGTCTGCTGCGATTTCCGCGGCTGTCGAAAGGGCAGAAAGCCTTCCGGAGAATGCCGCCGGCCCGGTATCGGGGGACAGGCCCAGGGCTGTCGAGATTGAAGCAACCCGTTTCGACAAATCGTCGCGTTTCCCAGTCAATCCGCCGAGTTTGTCTTTTGCGGCATCGCGTAAGGCCTTTGCAGTGGCTTCCAGTGTGCGAGAGCTGGCGAGCTGCTTACGCGCCTCCGTACCCATCAGATAATTTGTCCGTGCGC
Source organism: Nitratireductor lacus (assembly GCF_056431025.1). Classification (NCBI taxonomy): domain Bacteria; kingdom Pseudomonadati; phylum Pseudomonadota; class Alphaproteobacteria; order Hyphomicrobiales; family Phyllobacteriaceae; genus Nitratireductor; species Nitratireductor lacus. The sequence continues at coordinate 31,446 of NZ_JBWKMB010000033.1, forward strand.
CATCATCAGCGTGCATGGCTTCCTCAAAACGGTCTGCTGTTTCGTCGGAGAGAGCGCTACGATGCAACTGCCAGGCAGCGTCGCGCAGGCGGCGCGTTTCTTCGGTCGCCGCCGCATCAATGGAAGAGGGTTCGCCCTCGTCTGCTTCCCGCTTCGCGTGCGCAGCTTTGTATTCGGCCTCGCGAGCCTCCAATTCCTCTGTGGCAGCGATTAATTTTGAAGTCAGCGTATTCCATTCCCGCAGTACCTCATCGAGGGTTTCGTGCGCGGGAAGACCGTCTTCAACCAGCTTCGGCCAGGACGCAGGCAGGCCGGACACCGCTTTCACAAGCCGCGCGTTTTCCTTTTCGAGGGCCTTTTCTGGACCAGACACGTCCGCCACAGCCTGCCAAGTGTCAAACGCCACCTGCAGCTGCGACAAATCCTGTGGCTTGGCTGGCGCATCACCCAGTTGATCGCGCGCTGTTTTCAGGACTTCCAATGCTGCCTTTAGTTCGCCATCGGAAGTCTGGCAGGCTTGAGCCGCGTTTCCGAGGGTCTCCAGTTCTTCACTCGTCAGAACTAATGACGTCACAGGTACCTCAGGGACCTGCAATGTGATCTGGACCTGTTTTATCTGGCGAGCAATTTCATCGCGTTCAAGGATGCGCTTTTCCAAATCCGATCTGGCTGTATCGGCACGCGATATCAGGGACGCGTCTTCAACTTTTGTTTGTGCCAGATTTGTGAGTTGCGCTGCAAGATCCGCTGCAACGGGATCGGCTTCGTTTTCTGCGATTACCTTTTCATGTCGCGCTATCCTCCCGTCCGCAGCTGCGATGCTTTCAGTCTTTCCCGAAATGGCTTCGACGAGAGTGGCAACCTGTTCGACGGTACCCTTCTTCAGGTCTGGGCCTCCGGGAAATCCGGCAAGAGCTTCGTCGATTTTGCGAATTTCCTCAGACCGGTCGTACCAGGTCTGAGCAGCCTTACCTGCCGCCTGTCGATTTCTGGCCCGCGCGAGTTCGGCGTCCGCCTCTTCGAATGCCTTTCGGGCGTCATCTCGGTCTTTGCGAAGATTTCTTTCACGATCCGGGGTCAATCGTGCTGTTTTCAGTACATCACCGATTTTCTTCAATCGGTCTTTGCCGATTTTGAGCGCAGTGCTCCGCCCGCTTTTTTTGTGAAACTGCTCAGCATGAGCCGTCATGGCTTCCAGGATCTCTGCCATATTGGTCAGTCCCGACACACCTGCATGCAACAGCTGCCCCAGGTCTCCCTTCGCACCAGCAATGCGCTTGCCACCTTCACGGAGTCCAGTGTCATTCAATGAGAAGCGTTCAACATAGTCATCCTCTCCAAGCCCGTGGAGCGCACTCGAAAGAACAGCCTCGTCGATAGGGCGGTCCTGATTGTCCAGTAGAGACTGGGCGCGTTTGCCGTTGCGACGCAGGACCGTCGCTCCACGCCCGGGTATATCCAGCTCTGCTCCGATCAAAAGATCGTTGCGGTCGAATTTGAAAGCGTAGGGGTGGTCCCTTGATTTCATGCCGAAAAGAAGCTCCAGAAATCCCTTGAATGCCGTGGATTTTCCCGATTCATTCGGCCCGTAGATCACGGTGACGTCCGGGTTGCCGTCGGCGGGACGGGGGAGCACGATCTCCGCACCGTCAAAGCGGCCATAGCGGATGAGGTCAAGCCGGTTCAGTCTCATTCCGCAGTTCCGGCGTGCAGAGACAGTGTGACTTCGCCTATGGCGGCCTCCAGCAGATCATCCAAGGCTGCGTCAGACAATTCTTCGGTGATTTCCCGGGGCAGTGCGTTTCGGAGCTCTTCGAGGATCTGTTTGCTGGCAAGCTGGAAGCCCGGTTCGTTCAGCTCTTCCCGCATCAGGCGCACTAGGTCGTCGACCGTGAACAATTGCGCATTCAGGCTGCGACGGAGTTTGGCGGGACCAGCAGCGCGGCGATCATCAGCCGCAAGAAAGCCTTCAGCCATTTGA
>NZ_JBWKMB010000034.1:0-32746 GCF_056431025.1 Nitratireductor lacus
GGCCTCCTTCTCCCCGCGAGCGGGGAGAAGGTCCCGGCAGGGGGATGAGGGGCCGACGCCGCGCATGAAAATTTTGCCGTATTGTGGGTTCGCAGAACTTCGCGCCCGCCCCTCATCCTCACCTTCTCCCCGCGAGCGGGGAGAAGGGGGCCTCGAAGTCGGCGTCTGAAGCAGTTCCGGGAAAAGCGGGAACCGGTTCTCCGCGTTTCAGCGAAAACGGAAATGCTCTAAAACCGTGCCGCGTCAGTTTGACGGTGCGACCCGCACGACCGTGCCCCACGGGTCGGCGAATTCCTTCTCCGCCGTCGCATTCCTGCTCTTCAGTTCAAGCCAGGAAAGACCCGTGCGGTTCGGGTTGCGTTTACCCGCCCCGGCGCTGCGCCAGCTGTTTGCCCCGATATGGTGGTGATAACCGCCCGTCGCCAGAAACACCGCCTGCGATCCATAGCGCGTCATCGTGTCGAAGCCCTGCGCCTCATGCCACCAGGCTTCCGCCGTCGCCGGGTCGCCAACGCGCAGATGCACATGGCCGATCACCGTGTTCTCCGGCGCGCCCTGCCAGCCCGCATCGCCATCGGGCACCGTGGACAACAGGCTGCCGAAATCGAGGCGCTCGGTCGCCATGGCGATCCCGTCCGCCGTTTTGGTCCAGCTTTCAGGCGCACGGTCGGCATAGATCTCGATGCCGTTTCCTTCCGGGTCGGACAGATAGACCGCCTCGCTGACCAGATGGTCGGACGCGCCCTCAAGCCGCATGTTGCGGTCGCGGGCAAAGAGCGACCAGCGCGCCAGATCGGCCCGCTCCGGAAGCAGGAACGCTGTGTGAAAGAGCCCGGCCTCACGCGGATCGTCCGGCTCGGCAGACCGGTCCTCGGCAATCTCCAGAAGGGTGCGGCCACCGACACCCAGCGCAATCGCGCCATTGTCGCCGTCCATCTCCTGAAGGCCCAGAATGTCTGAATAGAATGCCGCCAGTTTCTGCGCATCGCGCGCTTTCAGGCCGACACGACCAATACTGACCGGCGTGGTTGCGGCAAAAGGAAACCCACTCATCGCTTTATCTCCTGCGAAGCGGCAGCCGGCCTCTTTGGCGGGCGGCCTCATGTCCCCCTGAAACTGGCGTGCCATCCCCCTCTGCGCAAGCGTCCTCCCGGCGAACACGCTGTTCACCAAATAGAGCACAATTTTCAAAAATCGTTCGAAAAGCTTGCAATTCGCATCACAAACCGCACCAGCGCTTGCATGCCTCCGACACGATGGCTACATGGCCGGCCATGAAAGCTTCAGACGCCGACATCCTCATCATCCCCGGCTACACAAATTCCGGGCCGGACCACTGGCAGACACGCTGGCAATCTCGCCTGTCCACCGCGCGGCGTGTCGAACAGGAAGCCTGGTCCAAGCCTGTGCGGGAGGATTGGGTCGCCAATGTCGCAAAGGCCGTCAACGAAGCGGAAAAGCCGGTCGTTCTGGTCGCCCATTCGCTGGGCGTCGCCACCGCGGTGCAGGCCATACCTGAGTTCAGGAACCCCGTGGCGGGCGCATTCTTCGTTGCCCCGCCCGACGTTGCCAACAGCAGGGTCAGGCCGAAACATCTGATGACATTCGGCCCCTACCCGCGCGATCCGCTGCCGTTTCCGTCGATCACAATCGCCAGCCGCAACGACCATTTCTGCGCCTTTGACGTCGCGGAAGACATTGCCGCCGCCTGGGGCTCGCTGTTTCTGGATGCGGGCGAATCCGGCCACATCAATGCCGAATCGGGCTTCGGCCCCTGGCCCGAAGGTTCCATGACCTTCGCCAAGTTCATCCAGCAGCTCTGATTTCTCTTAGGGTCAGGACCTGTTAATATGGCCGCAATGGTCGGCCTGATTTGTGCGGATACGCGAAGCAAAACCGCAGGAAGACTTCACGTCTTTCAAGGTCTTGCGACAAAGTAGGCCGTGCAAATCAGGCCGACCATTGCGGCCATATTAACAGGTCCTGACCCTAACTCTGGATGGATTCCCGCGCTGCCTGCAGCATGGCCGGTGCGCCCTGCGCCATATAGGCTGCTTCCGACCCCATGGCGAACAGCCTGTACCCCATCGCATAAAAGCGCCCGACCAGCCGTGGATCGACCACGTAGATCGCCGCATGTTTGCCGATCGCCCGCGCCTTTTCCGCAATCGTCGCAATCGCCGGCATCATGTCTTCGAGAGCCGGATCGACCGTCCTGCCGTTCGACCAGGCGATGGAGAAGTCCGACGGACCGACCAGCACACCGTCGATGCCTTCCACTTCGAGAATGTCGTCAAGTGCCGTGAGCGCCTGCCGTGTCTCGATCATGGCGAAGGCGACCGTGCCGGCATTGGCTGTCTCGAGCCAGGTCTGCCCGTCAGTCGTTCCCGCGCGCGGCATGGCGAAGCTCGGCCCCCAGGATCGCAGCCCGACGGGCGGATATTTCATCGCGGCCGCGAAGGCGCGGGCATCCTCCAGCGAGTTCACCATCGGGGCGATCACGGCTTCCGCGCCCATGTCGAGCGCCCGGCTTGCCATGTCGAAACGCCCGACAGGAATACGCACCAGCGGGTGCCTGCCGTTCAGACGGATGCCGCCAATACCGCGCAGGACGCTGTCTTCGTGATGCCCGCCATGCTGCATGTCGAGCGTGACGGCGCCGAAATCCAGTCCGGCAACGAGCTCGACTGTCTGCGAATCGGGGATGGAAGACCAGGCGGAGAAGACGCTCTCCCCCGCTTTGAGACGTGCGGCCAGCGACGGGATCGGCAAGGACCTACTCGCCGTTCTTGATCTGCTCGAGCGCGGTGGCGAGCAGTTCATCCATGGTGCGGCGGATCTGGTGATCCGACTGCTGGATACCGGCTGCATCGAAATCCTTGCGCACCTTGCGGAACACGTCCTCGTCGCCGGCTTCCTCGAAATCCGAGTTCATCACTTCACGGGCATAGGCGTCAGCATCGTCACCGGTCTTGCCGAGCTTCTCAGCGGCCCACAGGCCCAGAAGCCTGTTTCGGCGTGCCATGGCCTTGAATTTCTGGGTCTCGTCGTGAACGAACTTGTTCTCAAACGCGTCTTCACGGTCTTTCATGTTGGCCATCTAGCAAATCCTCCGGCTCGGGCATCGCCTGGCGATGCGGAAACAACTGTTTGGCAAGCAAAAACCAGAAGCCCCGCTCCGGGTCAATACGCTCGTTTGGCGCATCCGCGCTTTGCCGGCAGGGCACAAACACGTTGGCGATAACAAATGGCAATTGTGGTATGAGTGGGTTTGCGCTAGAGACCGCGTGAAACGATCCATCCATGAAACTGCCGCATTGCGGAACTTCCGCGCGAAGTTTCCCTGTCTAGGCAACGGACCAGGAAAAGCCATGAACCGTCGTCGCCGCATTTATGAGGGCAAGGCCAAGATTCTTTATGAAGGCCCCGAGCCCGGCACCTTGATCCAGTTCTTCAAGGACGACGCCACAGCCTTCAACAAGAAGAAGCACGAGATTGTCGATGGCAAGGGCGTGCTCAACAACCGGATCTCGGAATACATTTTCGAGCATCTGAACCGAATCGGCATCCCGACCCACTTCATTCGCCGCCTCAACATGCGTGAGCAGCTGATCAAGGAAGTGGAGATCATTCCACTCGAGATCGTCGTGCGCAATGTTGCGGCCGGCTCGCTCGCCAAGCGGCTGGGCATCGAGGAAGGCACCGTACTGCCCCGCTCGATCATCGAGTTCTACTACAAGGCCGATGCGCTGGACGACCCGATGGTCTCCGAAGAGCACATTACCGCCTTCGGCTGGGCCAGCCCCCAGGAGATCGACGACATGATGGCGCTCGCCATCCGCGTCAACGACTTCCTGACCGGCCTCTTCCTTGGCGTCGGCATCCAGCTCGTCGACTTCAAGATGGAGTGCGGCCGGCTGTGGGAAAACGAAATGATGCGCGTCATCGTGGCCGACGAGATCTCTCCCGATTCGTGTCGCCTGTGGGACACGACCACGCAGGACAAGATGGACAAGGACCGTTTTCGCCGCGACATGGGCGGACTGGTCGAGGCCTATCAGGAGGTCGCGCGCCGTCTCGGCATCATGAACGAGAACGAACCGCCGCGCGGAGGCGGTCCCGTCCTCGTTTCCTCAAAGGACAACAAGACGCGCCACTAGGATGCGTCCGGGAAATCAGGGAGCACTAACGTGATCAAGGCCCGCGTCACCGTGACGTTGAAGAACGGCGTTCTGGACCCACAGGGAAAAGCCATCGAGGGCGCGCTCGATGGGCTCGGCTTTTCCGGTGTCGGCTCCGTGCGCCAGGGCAAGGTTTTCGACCTGGAGATTGAAGGCGCGGACAAGGCCAAGGCCGAGAGCGACCTCAATGCCATGTGCGAAAAGCTTCTGGCGAACACCGTGATTGAGGACTACACTGTCTCCGTTACCTAAGGTTGCATAGGGAGACACACCATGGCGGAGGCGACGAACGAGTTCATGTACGAACTGCTCAAGAAGATGCAGGAGCGGTTTGACAAGATCGATTTCGCCTTGAGCGACATAAAGGCCGAGGTGAACAATCTGAGGGGCAGCATGGTCGCAATGCATGGCGACATCCATAATATCTATGGCACGCTCGCGCGTCAGGATCAGCGCCTCGACCGCATAGAACGCCGCCTCGAACTCCGTGAAATGGCCGAAGGCCCGCAAAAACCCTACGATCCCAGCCCAAGCGATCAGACCCTATGAAATCAGCCATTATCCAGCTTCCCGGCCTCAATCGCGACCGCGACATGATCGCCGCGCTCACCCGGATTTCCGGCAAGGCGCCGGTGACGGTCTGGCAGACGGAGACCGAACTGCCCGATGTCGACCTCGTGGTCATTCCCGGCGGCTTCTCCTATGGCGACTACCTGCGCTGCGGCGCCATCGCCGCACGGATGCCGGTCATGCAGGCCGTGGCCGAGAAGGCCCACCAGGGCGTGCTCATCATGGGTGTGTGCAACGGCTTTCAGGTTCTCGTCGAAATGGGGCTCCTGCCCGGTGCGCTGATGCGCAACGCCTCGCTGAAATTCGTGTGCCGCGAGGTGAAGCTTGAAGTCACCAACGCCAACACCGCCTTCACGCGCGGCTATCAGCCCGGTCAGATTATCCGTTGCCCGGTCGCCCATCATGACGGAAACTATTTTGCGGACGCCGAGACGCTGAAGCGCATCGAGGGCGAAGGTCAGGTCGCCTTCCGGTATGCCGAAGGCACAAACCCCAACGGCTCGGTGAACGACATTGCCGGCATCGTCAGCGACAGCGGCAATGTGCTTGGCATGATGCCGCACCCCGAAAACCTGATCGAGGCCGCCCATGGTGGCGATGACGGCCGCGCGCTGTTTGCCGGCGTGCTTGGGAAGGCCGCCTGATGGGGCGCGCCGGTCATACCGGTTCAAACGTGAAATACCTTCTTCGCTGCGGCGCCGGCGCAGCGCTGATATCAGGTCTGTTTCTGCTCTCCGCCTGCCAGACGGAACCGATGGGCGGCGTTCTCAACCTTCAGGTCGAGGCTCCGAGCCCCGTCGCGGCCCTTCAGAAAATCAACAGCAATGGCGCGAAATGCTGGATGCGCTCGGGTGACCGGCGTTTCCGCGATCTCCACATGATCCCCGAGCTCGATACGCGCGTCGGGCGCCCGCGGCTTCTGATCATGCGCAGCAAGAAGCAGCAGGGCCTGCCGCTCCTCGTCATCGAAGCCTCCGGCTCACCAACGACAATATCGACCTATGGTCCGCTGGCTTCGACGCACGCCGGGGCACAGATCAACGCCGACATCATGCGCTGGTCCGGCGGCGAGGCGAACTGCTGAAGCAGAACACGGGCGGAAATGGCGTATATTGCGATTTCAATCGCTTTAAGCCTAAACTTTAAATTTAGATTCTCGAACTATTGCAAGCGCTCGGAACATTTCCCGGGGGAAACCGCATGGCAAAAATCCTGAATGTCGCCGGCCTTGTCGTCGGACTGTCCGCCCTTGTCGTGCAGTTTGCCCTGACGATACCTGCTTCCATGGAAGCAGGACGCAGCCTTGCCGGTTCCGTCATCCACTATTTTTCGTATTTCACGATCCTGACGAACATTCTGGTGGTTCTCGTCCATCTGGCCGCGCTATCGGGCGCGCCGCGCTTCTTCGGACGGGCCTGGGTGCGTGCCGGCGTCGCCGTATCGATCCTTCTGGTGACCATCGTCTACTGGCAGCTTTTGTCTGCGCTCTGGCAGCCGAAGGGCCTGTTCCTCCTCTGCGATATCGCGCTTCATTACATCGCACCGGTGATTTACCTGGTCTGGTGGCTCACGGCCGGCACGGATGGCAGCCTTTCCTGGCGCCACCTGCCGCTGTGGCTCGCCTATCCGCTGATCTATGTTGCCTATGTTCAGGTCCGCGCACCGATTGCGGGCGAGGTTCCCTATTATTTTCTGGACGCCCGCCTGAACGGGTGGCCGAGCGTTCTCGTCTATCTCGCCGCCATGTTGCTGACCTTTGCATTCCTCGGCCGCCTCGCCATGCTGGCAGACCGCATCATTGCCGGCGGAAAGCCCGCCCGAAAGGGCGATGCCATCGCGCCCAATCAGAACAGCGTGGTGAAGCCCTGAGGCGGTCTTAGCGCCCGGAATTGCACTGAAGCAGAGATTTTGATCCGCTCATCGTTTCCCACAAACGGCTAATCCCAGAACGGGCGAAGCCCTTCCCGGCGCGCCTCGTCGCGCGAGATGCCGACATCGCGCAATTGCTCGTCCGTGAGCTGAAGCAGCGCCAGCCTGCTGCGTCGCTTGCCGAGCCAGATCTCCACCCGTCTCAGAACAGACCGCAGGGTAAAGCCGGAAGCTCTACGCCCCAATGGCGGCGCAGACGGCTTGCACCCGTCGTTAATTGTCTTGATTGCACCCATTGCAACACTCCTTTTTCCTGAATGGAGCGATTGAACCTATGCATTGACTCAAAAATCGGCGCAATATAGATAATTGTCACCATGACAAATTGGCTTCCGAACCTTCAGCGGGGCGCTGGCCCCCTCTATGTGCGCCTCGCCGACCAGATCGAGCGAGACATCGAGAACGGCACGCTCCCGCCCGGCACAAAGCTCCCACCGCAGCGCAACCTCGCCTATGATGTCGGCGTCACGATCGGCACCGTCAGCCGCGCCTATGCGCTTGTGCGCCAGCGCGGTCTTGTGTCGGGCGAGGTCGGCCGCGGCACCTATGTGCTCGAGCGCATCCGTTCTTCCCGGTCCGCCGGGGCGAACGGCGAGCCTTTCGGCGGCACACGCGCCTCGGTGCCGGAGCCCGGCAAGACCCGCATGGATTCCACCGCAGCGCCCAATGTCGGCCAGGCCGACGCCCTGACACGGATCACCGAGAGGATCGCCCGCGATCACCCGGCCGACATTGCAAGCTATACGCGCTCCCTGCCCGCGCGCTGGCTCGATGCCGGCAGCCAGTGGCTGGCACGCGGCGACTGGACCCCGCATCCCGACAGCGTCGTTCCCACGCTTGGCGGCCATGCCGGCATTCTGGCAACCATCGCCGCCATGACCGTGCCGGGTGACCGTATCGCCTTCGAGGAATTCACCTATTCGCACATTGCCCGCAGCGCCACGGTGATCGGCCGCCGCCTGCTTTCGGTCGCCATAGACGAGGAGGGCATGGTGCCGGAGGATTTTGAACGGGTCTGCGCCCAGCAGCATCCCCGAATGGTGTTTCTGGTCCCCTCGCTCCACAATCCGACGCTCGCCACCATGCCGGAGGCACGCCGGCGCGCCATTGTCGAGATCGCCAGAGTGCACAATGTCTGGCTGATCGAGGACAACATCTACGGCGCCCTCCTCGACAGCACCCCGCCACTCTTCGCCACGCTGGCGCCCGAGCGCACCTTCCATGTGGGCAGCCTGTCCAAATCCGTAGCGGCCGGCGTTCGCGGCGGCTGGGTCGCCACACCCCCGCCCTATGCCTCGCGTGTGCTCACCGCCCACAAGATGATCACGGGCGGCATCCCCTTCCTGCTCGCCGAGCTCGCTGCCCAGCTTGTGCTGTCGGGGGAAGCCTTCGACATTCACGACCGTGTGCGTGCGGAGATCGGCGCGCGTCAGGCGATCGCCGCATCCCTCTTCGCCGGCAGGGATTTCACGTCTCATCCCAACGCGCCGTTCCTGTGGCTGAAACTGCCTGAACCCTGGCTATCGAGCACGTTTAAGCAGGCGGCCATGGAAGAAGGTGTGCTGATCGACGATGAGGACGAGTTCAAGGTGGGCCGTGCCGGCGCCACGCTCCACCGCGCCCGCATCGCCTTCACCGTGCCCGAGAGCCACGACAGCGTGACGCGCGGACTGACGACGCTCAGGAGCCTTCTCGACAACCCGATCAGCGGATTTGACAATTACGGTTGATGAAAACCGGCATTGGGAAGTGGATTATCGGGCCGCAATACTGTAACGCAGCCTCGAGACAACCGTTGCAACCCCTTCGCAGGGACCATGCCGACCACATGACCATTCCCAATCGCATCCCCATCACCGAAGACCTCATCGCCGCGCACGGCCTCAAGCCCGACGAGTATCAGCGCATCCTCGACCTGATCGGCCGTGAGCCGAGCTTCACGGAGCTTGGCATTTTCTCGGCCATGTGGAACGAGCACTGTTCCTACAAGAGCTCGAAGAAATGGCTGCGCACACTTCCCACAAAGGGGCCGCAGGTCATTCAGGGACCGGGCGAGAACGCCGGCGTGGTCGACATCGGAGACGGGCAGTGCGTGGTCTTCAAGATGGAGAGCCACAACCACCCCTCCTATATCGAGCCCTATCAGGGCGCGGCCACCGGCGTCGGCGGCATTCTGCGCGACGTGTTCACCATGGGTGCGCGCCCCGTTGCGGCCATGAACGCGCTGCGCTTCGGCGCACCCGACCACCCGAAGACAAAGCATCTTGTGGCCGGTGTCGTTTCCGGCATTGGCGGCTACGGCAATTCGTTTGGCGTTCCCACGGTCGGTGGCGAGGTCAATTTCGACGCCCGCTACAATGGCAACATTCTGGTCAATGCCTTTGCAGCCGGCATCGCCGAGACCAACGCCATCTTCTATTCCAAGGCCGAAGGCGTCGGCCTGCCCGTCGTCTATCTGGGCGCCAAGACCGGCCGCGACGGCGTCGGCGGCGCGACCATGGCGTCGGCCGAGTTCGACGAGGGCATTGATGAAAAGCGCCCCACCGTTCAGGTCGGCGATCCGTTCACCGAAAAATGCCTGCTCGAAGCCTGCCTCGAACTGATGGCCACCGGCGCCGTCATCGCCATTCAGGACATGGGCGCTGCCGGCCTCACCTGTTCGGCCGTTGAAATGGGCGCAAAGGGCGATCTCGGCATCGAGCTCGATCTCGACAGGGTCCCCGTGCGCGAAGAGCGCATGAGCGCCTATGAGATGATGCTGTCGGAAAGCCAGGAGCGCATGCTCATGGTGCTGCGGCCTGAAAAGCGCGACGAGGCCGAGGCCATCTTCCGCAAATGGGGGCTCGATTTCGCCATTGTCGGCAAAACCACCGACGATCTGCGCTTCCGCATCCTGCATCAGGGCGAGGAAGTGGCAAATCTTCCCATCAAGGAGCTCGGTGACGAGGCCCCCGAATATGACCGCCCGTGGGTCGAGCCGAAGCCCAGGGCGCCGCTCACGGGCCCCGTGCCCGAAGCTGACATCGCAGAAAGCCTTCTGAAGCTTCTCAATTCGCCCGATCTCTCCTCCCGCCGCTGGGTCTGGGAGCAGTATGACACACTCATTCAGGGCAATTCTGTGCACCTTCCAGGAGGTGACGCCGGCGTGGTGCGCGTCGATGGACAGGACAAGAAGGCGCTCGCCTTCTCCTCCGACGTCACGCCGCGCTATTGCGAGGCCGATCCCTATGAAGGCGGCAAGCAGGCCGTGGCCGAATGCTGGCGCAACATCACCGCAACCGGCGCCGAGCCGCTGGCGGCCACCGACAATCTCAATTTCGGCAATCCGGAGAAGCCCGAAATCATGGGCCAGCTCGTCCACGCCATCAAGGGCATCGGCGAGGCCTGCACCGCGCTCGGTTTCCCCATCGTGTCGGGCAATGTGTCCCTCTACAACGAGACGCTTGGCGAGGCGATCCCGCCCACGCCCACCATTGCCGGCGTCGGCCTGATCCCCGACTGGCAGCAGGCATCCCGCGCCGCCTTTGCCGCTGCGGGTGAATCCATTGTCCTGATCGGCGCACCGGAAGGCTGGGGCACGCATCTCGGGCAGTCCGTCTATCTGCGCGACATTCATGGCCGCGCCGAGGGCCCGCCCCCGCCGGTCGATCTCGCCCATGAGAAGCGCGCCGGCGACATGGTGCGCGACCTGATCCGTTCAGGTGCATTGACCGCCACCCACGACTGCTCGGATGGCGGTCTTGCCGTCGCGCTTGCGGAAATGGCGATTGCCTCTGGCATCGGCGCCACCATCGACGCCCCCGAAGACGCCATCCCGGCCTTCTTCGGTGAGGATCAGGGGCGTTATGTCGTGACCACGGCAAATGCCGATGCCGTTCTTTCAAAAGCCGAAGCAGCCGGCATATCCGCCGTCGTGATCGGCGCAACCGGCGGTGATGTGCTCGCACTGGGCGGATCGACGCCTGTCGCGGTCACGGCCCTGAAAGAGGCACACGAAGCGTGGTTCCCGAACTTCATGGACTGACCCGGCATCTTCCCCGGCTCCCACAGAATGGAGACGGGGCGCTTTGCGCCACCAATTGACCTTGCCCCCCGGAATCGCCATATCTCAGGGGAACGGACTGATTTGGAGAATCGCCACCCCATGGCTATGAACGCTGCCGATATTGAACGCCTCATCAAGGAAGGTATCCCCGACGCCCAGGTCACGATCCGCGACCTGGCCGGTGACGGGGACCATTATGCGGCGGAGGTCGTGGCGGAAAGCTTCCGGGGCAAGTCCCGCGTTCAGCAGCACCAGATGGTCTACAATGCCCTGAAGGGCAATATGGGCGGAGCGCTCCATGCACTCGCCCTTCAGACCAGCGCTCCGGATTGAGTGGACCCAAAAGTTTTTATCGGGTGGCGTTGCACCTCAATGGATGGTGCAATACATAACGATTAACGAGAGAAACGCCGGGCCTTTACCCCGGTCAGATGAGGATTTGCGATGACCGGCATCAACGAATTCATCGATAACGAAGTCAAAAGCAGCGACGTTGTTCTTTTCATGAAGGGCACGCCCGGTTTTCCGCAGTGTGGCTTCTCCGGGCAGGTGGTCCAGATTCTCGACTATCTCAATGTCGAATATAAAGGCGTCAACGTTCTGACCTCGGACGAACTGCGCCAGGGCATCAAGGATTACTCCAACTGGCCCACCATCCCGCAGCTCTACGTAAAGGGCGAGTTCGTGGGCGGATGCGACATCATCCGGGAAATGTTCCAGGCCGGCGAACTGCAGGCCTTCCTCAATGAAAAGGGCGTGGCTGCCAAAGGCGCCGCCTGATTTAACGCCGGAATAGCGCCCGCCCGCCGGGCGCCTCCTTTATTAAAGATGCGTTGGCACCCGCCAGCGCATTTTTTCGCGTCGGTGACATGTTTCGAACATCTCTGCCGGCGTTCGTTGCGGTTCAGGGCTGGATTTCCGCCGCCTGTAGCACTTCCAGGAGAAGTGAAATCGCTCTTGTGAGGCTGACGCCTTGCACCTGCCGTGCCGCCGTGGAACTGCGTCGGCACCGGCGTTTGTTGCGCATGCCTGATGTTCGTTGGAGAGAGATATGGACAAGCCTGTTTCGGATGAAGCCTTACAACCGCAGAAAACGCTGGGTCGTGCGGAATTCATCGCGCTTGCGGCCGCGCTCATGTCGCTCAACGCGCTTGCCATCGACATCATGCTGCCGGCATTGCAGCAGATTGGCGCTGAACTCGGCGTGGATGACGAGAACGCGCGGCAGTACATCGTCACCGCCTATCTGGCCGGCCTTGGGGGCGGGCAGCTCATCTTCGGCCCGATTTCAGACCGTTTCGGCCGCCGCGCACCGCTTTTCGTCGGTCTCGCACTCTATGTTTCCGCCGCACTGATCGCAGCCATATCTCCCAGTTTTGCCGTCATTCTGGCACTGCGCTTCCTGCAGGGAATCGGCGCGGCGACGACGCGGGTCATTGCCGTTTCGGCGATCCGCGACGTTTTTGGCGGCCGCCAGATGGCCGAGGTTCTTTCCATGGTCATGATGGTCTTTATGGTCATACCGGTCATCGCCCCCAGCATCGGCCAGCTCATCATGATCTTCGGCGACTGGTCGGAAATCTTCATTGCCATGGCGGTGCTCGCCATCGTCTTCGGCACCTGGGCCGCGATCCGCCTGCCCGAAACCCTCGCACCTGAAAACCGGCGAGAGCTGACCTTTTCCTCGGTGACGCGGGGGTTCGGCTATGTGCTCACGAACCGTGTCGCGCTCTGCTATACGCTGGCAACCACCAGCATTTTCGGTTCGCTGTTCGGCTTCATCAGCTCCGCGCAGCAGATCTACACCGACACGTTCGATCTGGCGGACTGGTTTCCGATCCTCTTCGCCATCGGTGCCGGCCTGATGGCGATCTCCTCATTCACCAATTCGCGCCTGGTCGGCCGTATCGGCATGCGCCGTCTCTCCCACACGGCCCTTGTGGGCTTCACCGCAGTCAGCCTGCTCTGGCTGGTTCTGGCCTCTATCGGCTACATGCCATTTGCCCTGTTTTTCGTGCTGTTCTCGGTCGCCATGTTCCAGTTCGGCTGGGTCGGCGCAAACTTCAACTCCATCGCCATGGAGCCGCTTGGCCATGTGGCGGGCACGGCGGCAGCCACGCAGGGCTTTCTCACCACGCTGGGCGGCGGGCTTATCGGCGCCTTTGTCGGTCAGATGTTCGATGGTTCAACGGTCCCGCTGGCCGCCGGTTATTTCATCACCGGTTCAATCGCCATCGTTCTCGTCCTGATCGGCGAACGCGGACGCATGTTCCACGCCGTCAATCCGCCCGTGTGAGGCCCGCGAAATCGAAAAGCCTGCGGTCGAGAAGATGAGACGGGCGCGCATTTGTCAGCGCCCGGATCATCGTGTCCTTGCGGCCAGGCATACGGGTTTCGATGTCCGTCAGCATCGCCTTCATGGCATTGCGCTGCAGGCCATCCTGACTGCCACAGAGATCGCAGGGAATGATCGGGAACTTCATCGCCTCGGCGAACTTCGCCAGGTCCGACTCCGCGCAATAGCTGAGCGGGCGCAGCACCATCACGTCCCCCTCGTCGTTCAGAAGCTTGGGCGGCATCGCCGCAAGCCGCCCGCCGTGAAACAGGTTCATGAAGAAGGTTTCGAGAATGTCCTCGCGGTGATGCCCCAGCACCAGTGAAGAGCACCCCTCCTCCCGCGCGATGCGGTAGAGATGTCCGCGTCTTAAGCGTGAGCAGAGTGAGCAGTAAGTGCTCGATTCGGGCAGTTTCTCCGTCACCACTGAATAGGTATCCTGATACTCGATGCGGTGCGCAACGCCGATACTGTCGAGATAGTCAGGCAGAATGTGCTTTGGAAAATTCGGCTGCCCCTGATCCAGATTGCAGGCCAGAATTTCCACCGGCAGAAGCCCACGCCACTGAAGCTCCATAAGCACCGCCAGGAGCCCGTAGGAATCCTTGCCGCCGGAAAGCGCAACCAGCCAGCGCTCGCCGGGCTTCACCATGGCAAAGTCCTCGATTGCCTGCCGCGCCTGGCGCAGAAGGCGCTTGCGCAGTTTGTTGAACTCGACCGAGGAAGGCATCCCCTTCATAAAGGGGGGCGTGTCTTCTGCAGCGTCCGCTCCCGCTTCCGCGGCATCGATCGGTTCTTTCGGTTGCGCCAAGGTGCTATGCATGGGCACGCCTCTGTCGGTACATGTGATTTCGCGCCTTCCTATCAGAAGCCTTGCAGCAAGGCGACTTAGCGAATAGGCATTTTCAACTTTCAGCGGGCATAACACGGTTCGAAGGAGATTGCGCGCGTGGCCAAACGGCTCGACATTCTAGTTCCCTTTCTCAACGAAAGGGAAAGCGTTGCCGGGTTCAGTGCCCTGGCGGGCGACCTTGCCGCGCAGGTCAGGGAGCGGTTCGATCTCGACACGCGGTTCATCTTCATCGATGACGGCAGCACGGATGAAGGAGGCGCGCTTTACGGCGAGCACATGACGGGCAACTGGTCGCTGATCACGCTTGCGCGCAATTTCGGCAAGGAAACGGCCATCCTCGCCGGTCTCGACCATTCCGAAGGCGACTATGTGCTCCTCATGGATGCAGACCTTCAGCACACGGTGGATGTCGCGCTCGACATGATCGGCCGCATCATCGCCGATCCCGATCTCGACATGGTCTATGCCGTGCGATCAGACCGCGCCGAAAGCCGCACGCTCGGGCGCTATCTCGCCAACGGGTTCTACTGGCTGATCAATATGGGTCAGCGCTACGAAATTCCGGCCAATGCCGGCGATTTCCGCGTCATGACCGGCCGCTTTGCCACGGCACTGCGCCAGTTGCGCGACCAGCGCCGCTTCAACAAGGGCCTTTATGCCTGGACCGGGTTCAAGCAGGAGCGCATCCTCTACAAGCCTGCCGAGCGGCAGGGTGGCGAAAGCAAATGGTCGCGGCGGCGGCTGATTGCCTTCTCGCTGGAAGGCTTCACCTCCTTCTCCGTCGTGCCGCTGCGCATGGTGTCGCTTTTCGGCACCGGGGTTGCGGTGCTTGGCTTTCTCTACGGAATCAAGATCCTCCTGGAAGTGCTCTTCACCGGCGTCGCCGTGCCCGGCTATCCGAGCCTGATCGTCGCGGTGCTCGTTCTGGGCGGTCTCAACCTGGCCCTCACGGGCCTTGTCGGCGAATATGTCTGGTCGGCGCTCAGCGAGGCGAAGAACAGACCCAATTACATCGTCAAATCCATCACGGGCTCCGATGCCGCGCCCCGTGCGAAGCCGGGCAAGACGCGCAAGGCGGCCCATGGCTGATCCCGGCACGCGCTCGATCTGGCTGATTGCCGACGATTACGGCTTCTCACCCGGTGTCAGCGAAACCATCCGCACGCTGCTTGAGGCGGGTCGCCTGAGCGGCACGGGCTGCATGACGCTGTTCGACGACTGGCGGGATCATGCGCGCGCCCTGGCGGCGACGGATGGCCGGTTCGTGATCGGCATGCACCTCACCCTCACGGACTTCCCCGCCCTTTCCACCGGCCGGACCATGCCGGACCTGAAGCGGCTGCTCACCGACCACGACGTCGAGGCAATCGGCATGGAAGCCAACGCACAGCTTGCCCGCTTCCGCGAATCCTTCGGGCGCGATCCCGACTTCATCGACGGGCACCAGCACGTTCATTTCCTGCCTCCCGTGCGGCAGTGGCTTGCAGGGCGTTTTGCCGATCTTCCGCCCGAAAAACGCCCATGGCTGCGCGGTGCGCCGACCCTGCGGGCAGCGCCTGCTCTCGTAAAGGCAAAGGTCATCGTCGCCCGCCTGCTGGCCCGCGGCTTCGGTGCCGAGATGCGCCGGCATGGCTTTGTCGTCGAAGGACCGCTCTGCGGCTTTTATGACTGGCGCCGGCCCGGCGCCTTTGCCCGCGCGCTCGATCTCTTCATTGACAGGGCGCCCGATGGCAGCGTCGTCATGTGCCATCCCGGAACAGTGGACGATGTTCTGCGCCGGCGTGACGTGTTCACCGATGCCCGCAATGAAGAGCGCGACGCTCTTGCCTCGGAAGATTTTCCGCAGCGCCTTGAAAGTGCGTCGCTTCGCCTGAAACGAGCCGCGTCATGACCGAAGAGGGAAACCGCGGGCTTTCGACCAAACTCAGCCGCTTTGCAATTGTCGGCATCCTGAACACGGTGATCGACTTTGCCACCTTCAGCGCTCTTGTCGCGCTGTCATTTCCGGCACTGGTCGCCAATTTCCTCGGCTGGGCCGTCGCCGTGATCTTTTCCTTCGCGATCAATTCACGCTGGACATTCGAGCGCGGGGAACGTTTCAGCCTGCACAGGGCGTTTGCGAAATTCGCCGTCAGCGGCAGCATCATCTCGCTCGGATCGTCGACCCTCGCGGTCTATCTCCTGCCGCCGCTGACGGGCCTTTTCGCCGCCAAGCTCATCGGCATTGTGATCGGCGCGATCCTCAATTTCTTCGCTGCCCGCTGGTCCATCGAAAACCGGGTAATTTGAAGCGGTTTTGGGCGAAACGAGAGGGTTTCGTCTCGAATTCCGTGAAAACAGAGCTTTTTCGGGAAAAGCGAATTACGTGCCGAAACCGGCAGGCGGCACGAAGAAAACACGCACTGTCCAGCGTCGTTCTCCACCAAACCCGGGGACGGTCAGATCCTGTGTATCGGCCCCACCGCGCGACAGTTCCAGAGCCTGGGCAAAGCAACCTTTCTGGCCATCGAAACAGGCAATCGCCATGCCTTTCACGGCCACATCCTCGGGCGTAATCCACGGTGTCAGTGCGTAGGAATTCGCCTGCATCGAGTAGGGGCGCGACGGGGCATAGAAGGTCGTGCCGCTGGCCAGAATCTTGTCTCCGGCAACATAGGCGAGTGGTGTGTCGTAGCGGGCATTCCACGCATTCTCGATCTCACCGGCAAGTGCACGAACCGGGACGTCGTTATAATGCGAGGTGTTCTGCGCCTCCTGCGCATAGATGAGCGGCGACAGCGCCAGAAGACAGGCACCGTAGAGCACGACGGCAGCGGGAATGGCAGGTTTCTGCGCTTCCAGGCGCCCGGGTTTCACAAGCAGGATGAGGAAAATCGGTGCCGAAAAATAAAGCGGCAGCGCCCAGACCGAACTGAACTGCACGGTGAACACAATGCCGAGAAGAAGCGTGAGCGCCAGCGCGCCGAACCCGGTCCATAAGAGCGCCCGCCCCGCCAGTGTCTCCCGCAGGGCAAGGAACGGTCCGGCGTCGAACCAGGGGCCGCGCCCGTTGCGCAGGATCGCGATCAGAAGAACAAGGACAACCGGCAGAAGATAGGCCAGCAGGGCAGCCAGGAACCGGGGCGTGGATGTCACTCCGATAAGCGCCGACCCGTCTCCCTGCTCGGAAACGTAGGTCAGCGGCAGAAAATCGTTTCTGAACAACCAGAACAGATGGGGCGTGATCAGTGCAATGAAGACAAGACTTGCCACCCAGACGCCAGGCTTCAGGAGCAGCGAGCGCGCCTCTCGGTCGAACAGGACATGAAGGCAGATGGCTCCCAGAAGCGCTGCTGAAAAATATTTGATCAGCATTGAAGCAGCGGCAAGGGCACCGAGAATCACTGCATCGGTGAGGCGGCGCTTTTCCAGAAAGCGCAGATAGAACCACACCGTCGCCGCCCAGAACGGCAGCATGGCCGAATTGGCGTTGTACTTGATGGCGAGAAATGTGACCGGCGGCAGAAAGAAGAAGAGTGCCGTCGCCAGGTAGGCCCGCCACGGATCGAGAAACCGCACCGCGATCCGCCAGCTCGCAAACATGAGCGCCGCGCCGTTGACCGCCGACAGGAGATAGTAGGCCCAGTCGACGTTTGGGAACACTGCAAACCAGGCTGCCGTGATCCAGGCGAAGAGCGGCGGATGCTTGTAATAGCCCTGCTCCCAGGCGATGCCCCAGGAGTAGTTTTCAAGCATGTCGCCAAAACCGTCGAGATTAAGCTGGGTCAGGCTGGCATAGACCGTCCACAAGGCGACGAAGAAGGCCAGCAACAAGCCCATTCGCACACTGGACGCCCTGGCCAGTCCTGTCATGACAGTACCCCGCGAAACCCGTGAAAGACAAAAAAGAAGGCGCCCGGCCAATGGCAGGACGCCCCCTTTCCGAATTACCTGCCGAAAGGTATCAGCGCGAGTAATACTCGACAACCAGGTTCGGCTCCATATGCACCGCATAGGGCACGTCGGAGATCGAAGGCATGCGCAGATAAGTGGCGACCATCTTGTTGTGGTCGACTTCCACATAGTCCGGCACATCGCGCTCGGCGAGCTGCACAGCCTCCAGAACGATGGCGAGCTGCTTGGACTTTTCCTTGACCTCGATCACGTCACCGGCCTTGCAGCGGTAGGACGGGATGTTGACGCGGCGGCCGTTGACCAGAATGTGGCCGTGATTCACGAACTGACGCGCAGCGAAGATCGTGGGAACGAACTTGGCGCGGTAGACGATGGCGTCGAGGCGGGACTCCAGGAGACCGATCAGGTTCTCGTTGGTGTCGCCCTTGCGGCGGTTGGCCTCGTCATAGGTCTTGCGGAACTGCTTTTCCGAAATGTCGCCGTAGTGGCCTTTCAGCTTCTGCTTGGCGCGCAGCTGCAGACCGAAGTCCGAGAGCTTGCCCTTGCGGCGCTGACCGTGCTGGCCGGGGCCATATTCACGACGGTTGACCGGGGACTTCGGACGGCCCCAGATGTTTTCGCCAAGACGGCGATCGAGTTTGTACTTTGCGGACTGGCGTTTGCTCATCGCATTCCCTTTCACATCAAAAACCCCGGAGCTAAGACTCCGGACGAAGGAAACGCGCCCTCCTCTGGCTTCCGTTTTAGAAACCTGACAGGACATGCCGCGCACGCTGATGCGGCCTTGCCCACGGGACACGTTAAAAAGCGCGGCAGCCAGAAGCCATCGCGCTTGTGCGGGGTCAATATGGGAGACCGGCGCACTTGTCAACCGAAACGCTAATACAGATAGCGTTTGGGATGCAGGGGGCGAACATCCGTCAGCCCGACATCGTGATGCATGGCCTCGGGGATGTCCCTTGGGTCGATTCCGCGCACACCGGAGCGCCTTCTGCGCGCGCCCAGCTTAGTGGCCCATTTCAGGAGAGAACGCCAGAGCGTCGCGGCCTCATTGGCATCATGCAGGAAAACGTGTGTCATTGGACTTCCCGACCTCTCATAGAAAAGCTG
Organism: Nitratireductor lacus; assembly: GCF_056431025.1. Taxonomy (NCBI): domain Bacteria; kingdom Pseudomonadati; phylum Pseudomonadota; class Alphaproteobacteria; order Hyphomicrobiales; family Phyllobacteriaceae; genus Nitratireductor; species Nitratireductor lacus. The sequence continues at coordinate 18,918 of NZ_JBWKMB010000034.1, forward strand.
TGTTGATTTCCTGGCCGAATGTCGTTCTTCTGAAGCCGGAATTCCAATCGAAAGACGGCCGGGTATCATAAGGAGATTTTATCCATGTCCGGTGCACTCCTTCCGCCTCTGGCAGCGGTGCGCGCCTTCGAGGCGGCATCACGCCATGGCAGCTTTACAAAGGCCGGCGAGGAACTGGGCATGACCCAGGCCGCCGTCAGCTACCAGATCAAGATTCTGGAAGACCGGATCGGCACGCCCCTTTTCGTGCGCCGGCCGAGACAGGTGACCCTGACGGAGACAGGCCAGCGGTTTGCGCCGGCCGTCAGCGACGCCTTTGAACGGCTTTCTGCCGCCTATGCCGACGCGCGCGGGATGATGGAAGGCACCTTCACCATCAGTACGGCGCAGACCTTCGCCACCAACTGGCTTGTCGAGAACATTGACGCCTTTCAGGAACTGCACCCGACGCTATCGGTGCGGCTGGAAACAACCCAGCGGCTTGCAGCCTTCAACACCGAGGATGTCGACGTTGCCATTCGCGGCGGGCACGGCCCCTGGCAGGGGCTGGAGCGCCACCTGCTTGTCGAAGCCGACTTTACGCCGATGCTGAGTCCGCGCCTTGCAGACACCATTGGCGGCATCTCAACGCCGGAGGACCTGCTCAAACTTCCCCTGCTCGACCTTGGCGACCCATGGTGGACCATCTGGTTCGGCGCGATCGACATCAAGATCGACAGCGACGACCGCCCCCCTATGGCCAAGCTCGGCGGACAGAGCATGCTGGCACGGGCAGCCATTGCGGGACGCGGGGTGGCGATGCTCACTCCAGCGCTCTACCGAACGGAGCTCGAAGCCGGGCTGTTGCTAAAACCCTTCGAGCGCACGGAAGCGGACGGTCTCGGGTATTGGCTCGTCTATCCGGAGGGGCGGCGCAACGCACCGAAGATCCGCGCGTTCCGCGACTGGATTCTAAAGTCCTTGCGGGAAGAAGAGGCGGGCCGGAAGAGCCGTTGACCACAACAGACCCGCAACAATGCATGTGTGCCGTAAGCGCTGGCGCGCAGGCGGCGGGTCAGCGGGCGATGAAACCGAAACCGGTGACGAGGCGGCGGTAGCCTTCAACCGGCGCGCCGGAGGTGAAATGCGCGATGTCCTGGCCATTCCCATCTGAAGACGGGGCCGGCAGATCTGCCGAAAGGGCGAGTGCGCGCCTTGCAATTGCCTCGGAGGTGTCGATCCAGTCCACCGGCCAGGGGGCCGTCTTTCGCATGCGATTGACCAGAAACGGATAGTGCGTGCAGGCCAGCACCACAATGTCGGTGCGCTTTCCATCCTGCTCCACGAAACAGGGCGCGATCTCCCGCTCGACGGCCGTCTCGTCCACATGCCCCTCGCGCATATACTGCTCGGCAAGGGCGGCGAGATTTTCGCTGCCAACCAGCCGCACATGGCACTTTGCCGCGTAATCTCGGATCAGATCGCGCGTGTATTGCCGCTTGACCGTGCCGGGCGTGGCGAGAACGGAAACCAGCCCTGATCGCGTCCGCTCTGCCGCCGGCTTGATGGCCGGTACCGTGCCCACGAAAGTTTCACCGGGAAACGCCTCGCGCAGCCTGTGAATGGCGAGGGTGGACGCCGTGTTGCAGGCGATGACCGACATGACCGGCCGATAGGTCTCGAGAAGCTCGGCGAAGAGGCCGACCATGCGCTCAAGCAGAGCACCCTCCTCCCAGGCGCCATAGGGAAAAGCCGCGTCGTCGGCCACATAGACATAGGGCCGGCGAGGCAGAAGAATGCGCGCTTCCTTGACCACCGACAGGCCGCCAATGCCCGAATCGAAGAAGAGAATGGGCCGGGTTTCCATCGCTACCCCCGGTCCGGTGCGCCGGAGCCACGCGGATTCTTCGGCGAGAATTTTTCCAGCGAAGTCAAAACCCCACGCAACACCGCAAGCTCCTCCACGGTGAAGCCCGGCCGCGTGAATAGGGCGCGCAGGTTTTCCATCATCTTCGGCTTCTTGTCCTCGGTGCGAAAATAGCCGCGCTCGTCCAAAACCCTGTCGAGATAGCCCATCAGGCTTTCGATATGGAGCTTTTCGGCGGGCTCGAGCGTGCTGTCGGGCGGACGGACGGCCTGATCGCCCGTCTTGATCCATTCATATGACATGAGGAGCACCGCCTGCGCGATGTTGAGCGAGGCAAAGGCGGGATTGACCGGGAAAGTGACGATCTCATCGGCGAGCGCCACCTCCTCATTGGTGAGCCCCCAGCGCTCACGCCCGAAGAGAATGCCGGTTTTCTGACCCGCGGCAAACCGGTTGCGAAGATCCGCAGCAGCCTCGACGGGACCGCGCACGGGTTTGAAATTGTCGCGCGGGCGCGCCGTCGTCGCCAGGACGAAATTGAGATCGGCAACCGCATCTGCCGGTGCTTCGAAGACCGTTGCCGCGTCAATCACGTGATCGGCCCGGCTCGCCGCCGCGCGCGCCTTCTCATTCGGCCAGCCGTCCCGCGGGCTGACGAGCCGAAGCTCGGCCAGGCCGAAATTGGCCATGGCGCGTGCCACCATGCCGATGTTCTCGCCCAGTTGCGGCTCCACCAGAATAATCGCCGGGCCTTCCGCGAGCATGTCCTGCTGTTTGTCTGTTCCTGCCATGATGGGCTGCTGTTACCCGCTTCACGCGCCGTGGTAAAGCACGCATTGCTCAGTTTGCGAACATGGCGCTGCGCACGAGTTCGGGAATGATCGCAACAGTCCTGAGGGCGTCCTTCAGCGTTTTCTGCTGGCCTGAAGCGAGCCGGTCGACAGCGATATGGTTGGAGAGCGGAATTCCGGCGGCGATGTCCTCCACCTGCTGCTCGAGCACCCGCGCAATGAGAAAACGGTGAGCATCGCGCAGCGCAAGCAGATCGCTGCGCGGCATCGCCGGCAGTTCGGCCAGCGCCTCCAGCCGGGCGCGGGTCGATGCATGCGGCAGATGATGGCGAATGGCCAGTGCCCTTGCGAGTGCCGCTATGGGAAAAAGGCCGTGCAGTTTCAGGTCCAGGCGCCCGTTTTCCTGCCGGAAGCCGCCGAAAAGCGTGAAAGGACTGCCGACATTGCGCACGCTTTCGCCCAGCAGCTTGGCGAATTCGACACGCTCTGCACCCTTTTCCCAGGCATGGGCAGCCAGAGCGGTGACCAGCGCTTCCTCACCGTAGACCGCCCGGAGATCGTAGAAGATATCGACGTTGAGAAGGTCCTGCGGGCGCGCTTTGGCGACCCAGGCGTCAACGCGCGCCCGCCAGGTTTCCACCGAGCCGCGCCAGGCGGGATTGCGGGCCATCACGCCGCCCCTGCAAAGCGGTATTGCCGCCGTGTGCAGATAATCGGTGAACTTTTCGGCAAAGACCGCAAACCATTTGTCTTCAGGCCCGCCGGGAGCCCCCTCGGCGAAAATCACTGCATTGTCCTGATCGGCGGCCAACAGGCTTTCGCCACGGCCTCCCGAGCCCAGAACCATGACGGCGTAGGAGACCGGCGGCGCACCATGCCCGTCCGCCTCCATTTCCTGCAACGCCATACGGCAGGCGTTCGCCGTGATGGAGCACAGGATGCTGGAAATAATCTCGGCAATAATGCGCGCATCGATTTCCTCGTCGAGAAGCGCAGAAGCGATGACTGCGACGCGTGACCAGGCCCCGGCGAGATCGGCCGGCGTCGTGGCATTCTCGATGCGCGCCTGAAGATCGACGGCAGCGCCTGCCCGGAATTTTAGAAAATCGCGGGCCGAAATCACGCCGGACAGATGCCCCTTGCTGTCGGACACCGCCAGATGGCGGATCTTTTCCCGGCTCATCAGGCCGAGCGCCTGATAGAAGAAGGCATCGCCCTGAACGGCGATCACCGGTTTTGAGGCAATTGACGAAATCCGCCCGGCAAGCATCTCCCCTCCTCCGGACGCAACCGCCCGCAGCACATCCCGCTCGGTAACGATCGCATATTCGGCGACGAAGCCACCGGGCCTCCCGTCTGCAGAGAGCAGCAGGGAGCTGATCCGGTGTTTTGCCATGAGGCGGGCGGCCTCCAGCACTGCCATGTCTTCATGCGCGACAACGGGCTCGCCCGTGGCCGCTTCACGAACCCGGTGGCGGAAGGCATAGGGATCGATGGCTTCAAGCGCATGGCTGGGTGCGCCGGTGCGGCGCAGGAAAGGCTCGCTCCAGCCGGCTTCCGCCTGCTGGCGCAGGGCCTGCGACCGCAGGCTCGAGGCGCGCTCAGCCTCGGCGACCGTTCGGATGCCGCGTTCTGCGAGATGAGGCGCAAGCGCGATAAAGATCTCGCCGGCAATGCGCGCATCCGCCGTCGCCGTGTGACGGCCTGACGTATCCACTTCCAGCCACGCGGCAATCGCTTCCAGCGAAGCGTCGGGCAGGTGCGGATTGACGAGACCGGCAAGCATGCGCACGCAGAGCGTTCGCGGGGCCTGCCAGAGGAGCCCTGCCCTGTGGGCCTCTCTCTCCAGAACAGCCAGATCGAAGCCAAGCGCATAGCCGATGAGCAGACGGCCTTTGCGATACGCTTCGAAACGCGGCCAGGCATCGGCAAATCCCGGTGCCGTGCGCAGCATCTGGCCGGTGATGCCATGAATGGCAGTGGAACGCGGCGGGACGGGGACGCCAGGATCGACCAGTGTTTCGAACGCATCGCCCGGCTGCAGGCGCCCATTCACCAGTGCCACGCCGCCAAGCTGCAGGATACGCGCTTCCCGAACATCGAGCCCGGTGGTCTCGGTGTCGAATGCCACCGCGTTGGCGGCGATCAGAGGCGTGGCGTCCGTGACGGGTCTCACGACGGGGTCCCTTCATTGAACTGATGAAACTGTGCATCAAAAGCAGCGCTGTTTCACGCCGGAATAGCGCGTTCGGGACCAAAGTCTGAGGCGGGCGCTACTGAAGCGCCCGCCCCGTGCGAAAGCGCAGTGCGCCGTCGACAGGCGCCCCCGGTCTGGGCAGGCCGGTTTCGTCCCAGTCATTCCAGCCCGGAAAAGGCAATGCCGCCTCCTGCGGCAATGTTTCAAGCCGGGCTTCCCAGGCGGCGCGACTGGTATTGAGCCGGACCGCCTTCTCCTGATCGTCGTCATACCGGTAGCCATGACCCGCCACACCGAAGGTGAGAAAAGGCGGCAGGACGGAGAAGCCCATATAGTTGAGCGAGTAGTGGATCGGCCACAGAAGCAGTTCGATATCGCCGCTGCGTCCACCCGGCGCGAAAGATGCCTCGGGCGCACCGGTGGTGACGGAAAGCACGGCGCGCTTGCCGCGAAAAACACCGCGATCATATCGCTTCGATCCGCTGTAGAGCAGGCCGTTGACGAAGACGCGATCGAACCAGCCCTTGAGAATCGCCGGCTGGGCGTGCCACCAGAGCGGAAACTGGAAAATAACCAGGTCCGCGCGCTCGATACGCGCGATCTCGCGGCAAACGTCGGCGGGAAGTGTGCCCTTCTGGCCAGCATGGCGCTGCTCGGCAAGTGCCGCGAAATGCTCCGGGTCGAGGCGATCCGCATAGTGTGAAGCGCGTTCGACCGGGTCGAAGGCCTCGCCATAGAGATCCGAAACCTCGATGGTATGACCAAGCGTTTCCAGCCGCGCGGCGGCAGCATCCTTCAGCGTGCCGTTGAAGGAGGCGGGTTCGGGATGGGCGAATACGATCAGCACGTGCATCGTTCGGCTCCTGCATTGTGTTTGGTCTGGAGAGGACCTAGGCTGTTTGTTTCTGCAATTCGATTGGCAAAAATTGAAAGCCGCGCTTGCAAAAATGAAAGATGAACTTGAATGGAACGATCTGCATCTTGTGCTGGCCGTGGGACGGGCGGGCTCACTGACGGGCGCGGCCAAGGCGCTTGGCCTCAGCCATCCAACGGTGTTCCGCAGGCTTGGCGAGCTGGAACGGCGCATCGGCGTGACGATGTTCGAACGGTCACGCCACGGCTACGCGCCGACCGTCACGGGTGAAGAAGCGATCGCGGCTGCCGGGCGTATGGAGGCGGAAGTGCACGCGCTCGAGCGCGAGGTTATCGGGCGCGATCTTCGCCCGTCCGGCGCGGTGAGCGTGACCACCACGGACACGCTTTACGAATGCTGCCTCGCGCCCATCCTGGCCGATTTTTGCGAACATTATCCGGACATCGAGCTGGACGTCGTGCTTTCGAACAGCGTTTTGAACCTGACCGAGCGCGAGGCCGATATCGCCATCAGACCGGCGAACCAGCCGCCCGGCCATCTCGTGGGACGCAGGCTCGGCCTTGTCCGCCAGTCGATCTATGCGCGGCGCGGCCTGCTCGACGCACCCTGGCGGGAATCACGGCTGGGATGGGTGGGCCCCGGCCGCCATATGGGCTACGCGGCGCTTGAAAGCTGGATGGCGGATGAACGGCTTTCGGAGCGCTGCCGGATACGCGTGAACACCACGCCCGGCATGTTGAGCGCGGTGAAGAACGGCGCCGGGCTTGCCGTCCTTCCGGATTACGCGGCCGCAGATGATCCCGATCTGGAATGTGTGGAAGCGGTCCCGGCACTGGATGTGGATCTCTGGCTTCTCACGCACCCCACATTGCGGCGCGCCGCGCGCATCCGCGCGCTGATGGACTTTGTTGCCGGCGCCACGCGGAACCGCTTCTGAAGCGCTTATGGCGCAGCGCTGAAGACAAGCGCCGCGTTGACGCCGCCAAAGCCGAAGGCGTTGGACAGCACATGGCGCAGCTTCCTGCGACGCGGCGCACCGGCCACGAGGTCGAACCGCGCGGCGGCTTCATCCGGGTTCTCCAGGTTGAGCGTCGCCGGCACGACGCCGTCGCGGAGGGACAGCACGGAGAAGATCGCCTCGATGGCCCCGGCAGCTCCCAGGAGGTGACCGGTCGCCGACTTGGTGGAGGCGATGGCAAGTTCTCTGCCACGGTCGGCAAACAGGCTGTCTATGGCCGCAATCTCCGCCGCATCGCCCACCGGGGTCGATGTGCTATGAGCGTTGATGTGGTCGATATCGTCTGGCGTCAAACCGGCCATGGAAAGTGCGTGGCGCATGGAAACGGCAGCGCTGCGCCCCTCGGGGTGACCGGCCGTAAGGTGATAGGCGTCCGCCGTGGTGCCGTAACCGGCCAGAATTGCCAGCGGGTTGGCCCCACGGGCGCGGGCGTGGCTGAGACGCTCGATGACCAGCATGGCGCTGCCCTCGGCCAGAACGAAACCAGCGCGATCCCGGTCGAAGGGGCGCGATGCCTTTTCGGGTGTTTCGTTGTAGCTCGTGCACAGCGCGCGGGCGGCTGAAAACCCACCGACGGAAATGGGGTCGATGGAGCCCTCGGCCCCGCCACACACAACCACATCGGCCTCGCCCGTCATGATAAGACGCAGGCCATCGCCGATAGCCTGTCCAGCCGCAGCACAGGCCGTGACCGGCGCACCGATGGGACCGGTGAAGCCATACCGGATCGACACCCAGCCAGCGGCGAGATTGGCGAGAAAGGCGGGAGCCGTGAAGGGTGAGAGGCGTCGCGGACCCCTGGTGAGAATGGTCTCCACTGCCTCTGCCATGAGCGGCGAACCGCCCACACCGCTGCCAATCACGGTGGCCGTGCGGGCGCGCTCCGCCTCGCCCTGGGGCGTCCAGCGGGCCTGTTTCAGCGCTTCATCCGCGGCGGCAAGGCCATACTGGATGAAGCGGTCCATCTTCTTGATGTCCTTCGCGTCGATGTGATCGCGCGGGTCGAAGCCATGCGGGTCACGATCCCTGGGCGGCACAAGGCCGGCAATGGTACAGGCATAGGCGCTGACATCGAAGCGGTCGTTGCGGACAACGCCGCTTTTGCCTTCGAGCAGACGCTGCCAGTTTGTTTCCACACCGACACCAAGCGGGCTCACGGCCCCCATGCCCGTCACCACCACGGGGTCATTCTGCGTCATGAGCTTTCTCCTTTGATGTATCTACACTAGTGTATTTACACTATATTGTTCAAACGATGTCTGCCATTCTCAGTGGCACGCATGTTCAGACGTTCACGGGGGCTCAGACAGCTTAACCGGCGGTAAGCTGCTTCAGCGCGGCCAACACCCGGTCGCTGTCATCTTCTCCGAGGAGCGCGCGAACCTCTGCCTGAGCGCTGCGCCAGTGCGGGACAAGTTCTTCGACCAGCGCCGCTCCCTTCCCGCTCAGCAGGAAGCGGCGGCCATTGCCCTTTAGCGCCGGCTCGGTCCGCACCAGTCCCCTGCGCACCAGCAGCTCCAGATTGCGCAACAGCGTGGTGCGGTCCATTGCCACCCGCTCGGCCATGCGGCTGACCGGCTCGTCGCGCCCGGCTCGCAACACCATCAGAACCGAGAACTGGATGACCGAGACACCGTAGGGTTTGAGACGTTCATCGTAACGCCGCGTCATGGCGCGGGCGGCCATGACGGTGTTCAAAAGCAGGCAATCGGCCATGTTGTATCTGGAGGGATCGCGTCTCATGCCGACACCGTACAGTGTAACTACACGGCGTCAAGTGCAAAACAAGCCTCCCCCGCTTTGCGCTTTCAACAAGGAATGCTATAGGGCAGCCGACCTTTGCGTGGCCTCTCCTTGCCGCGCCGTTTCACACCACAATTGCGGAGCTTTTTCATGGGTAAGATCAAGGTGGACAATCCGGTCGTCGAGCTCGACGGCGATGAGATGACGCGGATCATCTGGCAGTTCATCAAGGAAAAGCTGATCCATCCCTATCTCGACATCGATCTGAAATATTACGATCTCGGCATCGAGGCGCGCGACGCGACCGACGACCAGATCACCGTCGATGCGGCCAACGCAATCAAGGAATACGGCGTCGGCGTGAAATGCGCGACCATCACGCCGGACGAGGCGCGCGTCGAGGAATTCGGCCTGAAGCGCATGTACCGTTCGCCCAACGGCACGATCCGCAACATTCTCGGCGGCGTGATCTTCCGCGAGCCGATCATCATGAAGAACGTTCCGCGCCTGGTTCCCGGCTGGACGCAGCCGATCATCGTCGGCCGTCACGCCTTCGGCGACCAGTACCGCGCCACCGATTTCAAATTCCCCGGCAAGGGCAAGCTGACAATCAAATTCGTCGGCGAGGATGGCGAGACCATTGAGCACGAGGTGTTCGACGCCCCCTCTTCCGGCGTGGCCATGGCCATGTACAATCTGGACGATTCCATCCGCGACTTCGCCCGCGCCTCGATGAACTACGCACTGATGCGCAAGGTGCCCTGCTATCTCTCCACGAAGAACACGATCCTGAAGGCCTATGACGGTCGCTTCAAGGACATCTTCCAGGAGATCTACGAGACCGAGTTCGAGGACAAGTTCAAGGAAGCCAAGATCACCTATGAGCACCGCCTGATCGACGACATGGTCGCCTCGGCGCTCAAATGGTCGGGCGGTTATGTCTGGGCCTGTAAGAACTACGACGGCGACGTGCAGTCCGACACCGTGGCACAGGGCTTTGGTTCGCTCGGCCTGATGACCTCGGTGCTGATGACGCCGGACGGCAAGACGGTGGAGGCCGAGGCCGCGCACGGCACGGTGACGCGCCACTACCGCCAGCACCAGAAGGGCGAGGAAACCTCGACCAACTCCATCGCCTCGATCTTCGCATGGACGCGTGGCCTTGCCCACCGCGCCAAGCTGGACGACAACAAGGAACTGGCGAAGTTTGCCGCCACGCTGGAAAAGGTCTGCATCGACACGGTGGAATCCGGTCACATGACCAAGGATCTGGCGCTGCTGATCGGCCCCGATCAGCCCTGGCTCTCGACCACCGGCTTTTTGGACAAGATCGACGAGAACCTGCAGAAGGCGATGAGCTGAGCCCCGCTTCAAAGCGAGCAATCGAGGCCGCGGAGCAATCCGCGGCCTTTTTTCTGCCCGCAATCGCCGTCCATGGGTTGCGGTCCACACCGATTCTCAACGGCCTTCCCGGAGCTTTCGATGCGCAAGCGGTTCCTTCTTCCTCTTCTCGCCCTGTCCGGCCTTTATTTCTGGAACGCCTCATGGCTCGCCGACGCTCCGGAAACGCCGCAGCGCTTACTCATCTCCCATCGCGGCGTGCACCAGACATATCATCGCCAGGACCTGACAGCCGAAACCTGCACGGCAGAGCGCATTTACCCGCCGCAGCACGCATTCATCGAGAACACACTGCCCTCCATGAAAGCGGCGTTCGAAGCGGGTGCGGATGTTGTGGAGCTGGATGTTCATCCCACCACGGACGGGCTTTTCGCAGTGATGCATGACTGGACGCTCGACTGCCGCACCGACGGGAGCGGTGTCACCCGAACGCATGACATGGCCACGCTCAAAAAGCTCGACGTCGGCTATGGCTATACGGCCGATGGGGGAAAGTCGTTCCCGCTACGCGGCAGGGGCGTCGGCATGATGCCCTCCCTGCGAGACGTGTTTGAGCAGTTTCCCGAAGGGCGCTTTCTGGTGAATTTCAAGAGCCGCGATGCAAAGGAAGGGCAGCAGCTTGCCGGAATGCTTGCAGCCAATCCACAATGGCGGGACCGCGTCCTGGCGGTCTATGGCGGCGATGAACCCGTTGTGGAGGCAAAGAGGCAAATCGCCGATCTTCCGGGCTACGGCAAGAAAGGCGCCATGAAGTGCCTTGGTCTCTATGCCGCGCTTGGCTGGAGTGGCTACGTACCGGCAGAGTGCCGCGACACGCTGGTTCCAGTGCCAGCCAATTTCGCCCCCTGGCTCTGGGGCTGGCCGAACCGGTTTCAGGCCCGCATGCGCGAGGTCGGAAGCCGGATCATCCTGCTTGGTCCGGCGAGCCTCGACGACCCCGGATCAACCGGGATCGACAGTCTCGATCAGCTTGAGCTGATCCCGCCGGATTTCTCCGGCTATGTATGGACAAACCGGATCGAGACGATCGGACCGGCGCTCAGGGTCAACCTTCCATCGCAGCCTTGACGGCGGCGATGGCCTCGGCGGCTCTGGCCCCATCCGGACCACCGGCCTGCGCCATATCGGGGCGGCCTCCGCCGCCCTTGCCGCCGATGGCGGCGGAGGCGACGCGGACAAGATCGACCGCGCTAAAGCGCTCGATCAGGTCCTTGGTGACGCCCACCACGACACTGGCCTTGCCCTCTTCGGAGGTTCCCACAAAGACCGTGACGCCGGAGCCGAGCGATGCCTTGCCGTCATCGGCCAGCGGTTTCAGGTCTTTTGGCGAAATGCCATCGACCACGCGCCCCATGAAGCCGACACCGGCGACCGTTTCCGTTCCGGCATCGGATGCGCCGGAACCGCCGCCGCCAAGCGCTAGCTTGCGCTTGGCTTCGGAAAGCTCGCGCTCCAGCCTGCGGCGTTCTTCCAGCACGCTCTCCAGTCGTGCGGGCACATCAGCGGGCGCAACCTTGAGCGCGCTGGCGGCAAGCTTCAACTGCTGCTCCTGCTGGCCGAGATAATGCCGCGCGGCATCGGCCGTCAGCGCCTCGATGCGGCGTACGCCCGAAGCGACAGCGCCCTCGGAGACAATGCGGATCAGGCCGATGTCGCCGGTGGCTCTCACATGTGTGCCACCGCACAGCTCCAGCGAATAGGTCTTGCCGGCCTTGTCCCCCTCGCGCGCGGTTCCCATGGACACGACCCGAACCTCATCGCCATATTTCTCCCCGAACAGGGCCATGGCACCGGCTTCGATCGCCTCGTCGACGGCCATGAGATGGGTCTCGACCGGCGCATTCTGCAACACGATGGAATTGGCGATGTCCTCGATGCGGGCGAGTTCGTCGTCCGAGATGGGCTTGGGATGCGAGAAGTCGAAGCGCAGGCGCTCGGGCGCCACGAGCGACCCCTTCTGCGCCACATGCGTGCCCAGCACCTCGCGCAGCGCCTCGTGCAGAAGATGCGTGGCCGAGTGGTTGGCCCGGACGCGCGCACGGCGGGCGTGATCGACCTTTAGCGCAACGACGTCACCAATCCCGACGCGGCCGCTCTCGATGCGGCCGAAATGAACGAGAAGCCCGTCGCCCTTCTTCTGGGTGTCGGCCACTGCTATGGAAAAGCCCTCGCCGGTGATCACGCCGGTGTCTCCCACCTGGCCACCGGATTCGCCATAGAACGGGGTCTGGTTGGTGACAATGGCCACTTCATCGCCATCGGCTGCGTGATCGACCATCGCGCCATCGCGCACCAGCGCGGAGACCACGCCTTCGGCTTCCTCGGTCTCATAGCCCAGAAAATCGCTGCCGCCGGTCTTGTCCTTGACGGCGAACCAGACGGCCTCGGTGGCCGCTTCGCCGGAACCGGCCCAGTTTGCGCGGGCCTCGGCCTTCTGCCGTTCCATCGCGTCATTAAAGCCGCCGAGATCCACATGGATGCCGCGCTGGCGCAGCGCATCCTGCGTCAGATCGAGCGGGAAGCCGTAGGTATCGTAAAGCTTGAAGGCGGTTTCCCCATCGAGCAGGTCGCCCTCGCCCATCTCGCTGGTGGCGTCGGACAGCAGTGTCAGGCCGCGCGCCAGCGTCTTGCGGAAGCGGGTTTCCTCAAGCTTCAGCGTTTCGGTGATGAGCGCCTCGCCGCGCACCAGTTCCGGATAGGCCCGGCCCATCTCGCGTACCAGCGCCGGCACGAGACGCCACATCAGCGGGTCCTTCGACCCGAGAAGCTGCGCATGGCGCATGGCGCGGCGCATAATGCGGCGCAGCACATAGCCGCGCCCCTCATTGGACGGCAGAACGCCATCAGCAATCAGAAAGCTGGACGCCCGCAGATGATCGGCAATGACCTTGTGGCTCGCATGCTGCGCGCCTTCTGCGCGCACACCCGTCGCCTCCTCGGAAGCGTGGATCAGGGCACGGAAAAGATCGATGTCGTAATTGTCATGCACGCCCTGCAGGACAGCCGCCACGCGCTCGAGCCCCATGCCCGTGTCGATGGAGGGCCGCGGCAGGTCAACGCGCTCGTCCGGCGTCACCTGCTCGAACTGCATGAAGACGAGGTTCCAGATCTCGATGAAACGGTCGCCGTCCTCATCCGGGCTTCCGGGCGGACCGCCGGGAATGTGGTCGCCGTGATCGTAGAAAATTTCCGAGCACGGGCCACAGGGGCCGGTGTCCCCCATGGCCCAGAAATTGTCACTCGTGGCAATGCGGATGATGCGGTCGTCGGGCAGACCGGCAATCTTCTTCCAGAAGCCGGCCGCCTCTTCATCCGTGTGATAGACCGTGACCAGAAGCCGTTTTGGATCGAGGCCGAACTCCTTCGTCACAAGGTTCCACGCAAGCTCGATGGCGCGGTCCTTGAAATAATCGCCGAAGGAGAAATTGCCCATCATCTCGAAGAAGGTGTGATGGCGGGCCGTGTAGCCGACATTGTCGAGGTCGTTGTGCTTGCCGCCGGCGCGCACGCATTTCTGCGCCGTTACCGCCCGGTCATAGGGCCTTGTCTCCAGCCCGGTGAACACGTTCTTGAACGGCACCATGCCGGCATTGGTGAACATCAGGGTCGGGTCGTTGCGCGGGACGAGCGGGCCGGAGGCCACGATCTCGTGTCCGTTCTTCTTGAAATAGTCGAGAAAGGTCGACCGGATGTCGTTGACGCCACTCATGATTCAGCCTTTGCGAGAAGCCCGCCCAGACAAGCGGGGAACAGAAGCCCGCCTTTTAACGTCAGCGCCCGGGCCTGTCCAGAAATCCCGTCAGCATAAGGCCACACAGGTGGCTGACGCCGGCTTATAAAAAAACACCGCCAGCAGGTGGCGGTCAGACCACTGACAAACCCCGTCGATTTTCGGCGGGGTTTTGTTCAAGTGTGTGCGGTTTCTGGTTTTTGCCTGTCAGGAACAGGCGTCATCAGGC
>NZ_JBWKMB010000035.1:0-29897 GCF_056431025.1 Nitratireductor lacus
GCTTGAACTCGCGGCTAAACTTCCTTCTCTGCATTCACAAACTCCGGTTTCGTCAAAAACACCTTATCTCGGTGTCCACGAAACCGGCAGCAGGCCAAGCTCTTCCTCCTTTTCAAAGAGGTCGAGCTCCATCCTCCCTCATCCTGAGCTTGTCGAAGGACGCACCAGCCGCGCCCCTCGCCTCTGCGCCATGCTCTCACATCCCTCATCCTGAGCCTGTCGAAGGACGCACGAAGCCCATGCCGGCGATCATACCGGCGCGCGCCTCAACGCGGAGCGAGGTCGGAAATCAGGCCGTTCACCACCTCCGCCATCAGCATGGAGGCAGAAAAATCGAACTCGTTGATCGCCACAAACACGCCCACCCCGCGCGTCGGGGCAAAGGCGTGATAGACGAACATGCCCTGCAGGCCGCCCGCCTTCTGCAGGATCAGCGGACGGTCGCCCTCCGGCTGCATCACGATCCAGCCAAGGCCCATCGCGTCCATGTGGCCGGATTCGTCAAACCCGTAGGTGGGATCGAGCGCATCGCGCTGCACATAGGCCGCGTGGTCGAGAAATCGCATCTCCGCCATTTCCGGCGAAAAACGGTCGAGATGCCATTTTAGCCACTTCACCATGTCGTTGGCGGTTGAATAGAGCCCACTCGCCCCCGACATGACAGGCGTGTTGGGCACATCTGGCAGTGGCGAGCCATCGAAATTATGCCCCTGCATCAGTCGATTGCTGTCACTCTCCGAGGGGGCAAAAGTCGTGTCTGTCATGCCGAGCGGCTCCAGAACACGCTCTGCAAGCAGCGCGTCATAGGGTTTGCCGACAGCAGAGCCGAGAGCAGCGGCCAGCATGTCAAAGCCGAAATTGGAGTAGAGCCCGCCGGTTCCGGCTGGAAAGAGCTGCACGCCCTCGGCAAGCGCCTTCTCGTAGGTCTCTTTCGTGAGCGTGGAGAAGGGATCATTCTCCGGACCGGGTTCGCGGTCGACCTCGCGCGGCAGGCCGGACGTGTGTGTGGCGAGGTCAATCAGACGGATCGGCTTGTCGTCCAGCGCCGGAACGGTCACATCCCAGCCGAGGCGATCCTGCAGATGGTCGGTGAATTTCACCGAGCCATCGGCGACAAGGCTCGCCAGCACGGCGCCGGTGAAAACCTTGGTCACGGAGCCGACCCGCATCAGCGTGTCGCCGTCCGGGGTTTTGCCGCTACCCTTCGCGGTTTCACCGAAGCCGAACACGGCGGTCTCGCCATTGCGCACCGCGCCAATCACGAGACCGGGAACATCGGTCTGCAGATAGAGGATCTGGCCGGAGAACTCGACCGCATCGCTCAGCACCCTGTCCTCTGCGAAAGAGGACTGCGCCAGGCCGATCGATCCAGCCAGCGCAAACGCGACAGCCCGAAGACCCCTTCCGTTCCAGTGCAGCATCTCACCCCTCCTCTTTCTGCGCGATGTGGTTCAGGCCCGGCTCACAATCCTCAGCCGAATTTACCGGTGCGCGGAAATCCTTTCGGCGCCATGCGACCGGCGGCAGCGCGGTTGCCCATCCATTCGGTGAGCTCCTCGCGTGTCTTGACGAAGGTCCGGTCAGCCGAATCCTTCCATGAAAGCCCCTCTTCCATGGCGAAGGTCTTGATGTCGGAAACACCTCCATCCTTGTAGCGCTGCAGGCGCACGCCCTTGCCGCGCGACATCTCCGGCACTTCGGAAAGCGGGAAAACAAGCAGCTTGCGGTTCTGGCCGACGACCGCCACATGGTCGCCCAAAACCGGCAGGCAGAGCTTGGCCTCATCCGGTGCCTTCACGTTCATCACCTGCTTGCCCTTGCGGGTGTTGGCGACGATCTCCTTCTCGGCAACGACAAAGCCGTTGCCCGCATGCGATGCGACCAGAAGCCTGCGCTCGGGATCATGCGCGAAGGCCGTCACGATGGCCTGATCGTTCTCCATGTCGACCATGATGCGCACCGGCTCGCCATGACCGCGCCCTCCGGGCAGACGGTCGGCGCCGATGGTGAAGACCTTGCCGCCCGTGGTGAAAAGCAGGATCTTGTCGGTCGTCTGCGCATGGAAGGCGATCTTGAGGCTGTCGCCCTCCTTAAAGGACAGAGACGAGAAATCGGCCAGATGCCCCTTCATGGCGCGGAGCCAGCCTTTTTCGGAGAGAACCACGGTGATCGGCTCGCGCTCGATCAGCGCCTCGTGCACATCTTCCAGATCGTGCTCCGGCGCGTCGGCGAAGGTGGTGCGGCGCTTGCCCAGACCCGGGTTCTTCTCCGGATCGAAGGTCTGGCGCACCTTCGCAACCTCCCAGCGCACCGTCTTCCACTGGCGTGCGGTGGAGGCCAGCAGCGCCTCGATGCCGTCCTTTTCCTCTGAGAGCTTCTCGAACTCCTTGCGGATCTCGAATTCCTCGAGCTTGCGCAGGGCGCGCAGGCGCATGTTGAGAATCGCCTCGGCCTGCGTGTCGGTCAATTCGAACCGCGCGATCATCACCTTCTTGGGCTCATCCTCTTCGCGGATGATCCTGATGACCTCATCGATGTTGAGATAGGCGACCAGATAGCCGGCGAGGATTTCCAGCCGCTTCTCGATTTCGGCGAGCCGGTGGCGCGAGCGGCGCAGAAGCACCTCGCGCCGATGGTCGAGCCATTCGCGCAGCACCTGTTTGAGCGAGAGCACGCCCGGCACCTTGCCGCGCGAAAGCACGTTCATGTTGAGCGGGAAACGGCTTTCCAGATCGGTCAGCTTGAAAACCGATTCCATGAGCAGCTCCGCAGCCACAGTGCGGCTCCTGGGAACCAGCACGATGCGGATGTCTTCCGCGCTCTCATCGCGAATGTCTTCCAGAAGCGGCAGCCGGCGCGAGATGATCAGCTCGGCGATCTTTTCGATCAGCCGCGATTTCTGCACGCCATAGGGGATCTCCGTGACCACGGCCGTCCACATGCCGCGCCCCTGGTCCTCCTTGTGCCAGCGCGCCCGCACGCGGAACCCGCCGCGTCCGGTCGCATAGGCTTCGCGGATCGAGGCCTGATCCTCGACGATGATGCCGCCGGTCGGAAAATCCGGCCCCTTGACGAATTCGAGCAGCCGTTCGGGATCGACGTCCGGATCGTCGATGACGGCCAGCGCCGCATCGCAGACTTCGGCCGCATTGTGCGGTGGGATCGAAGTGGCCATGCCAACGGCAATGCCCGACGAACCATTGCACAGAAGATTCGGGAAAGCGCCGGGGAGCACGGTGGGCTCCTCATCTTCCTCATTGTAGGTCAGGCGGAAATCGACCGCATCCTCGGTGATGCCGGTCAGGATTTCCGAGGCGACCTCGGTCATGCGCGCTTCGGTGTAGCGCATGGCGGCCGCGTTATCGCCGTCGATATTGCCGAAATTGCCCTGCCCGTCGACCAGCGGGTAACGCATGGCAAAGGGCTGCGCCAGGCGCACCAGCGCATCATAGATCGACTGGTCGCCATGCGGATGGAACTTGCCCATCACGTCGCCGACGATGCGCGCGCATTTGGCAAAGCCCTGGTCGGGGCTCAAGCGCAGAAGCCGCATCGTGTGGACAATGCGCCGATGCACGGGCTTCAGCCCGTCACGCACATCCGGCAGAGCGCGGTGCATGAT
The DNA here is from genome assembly GCF_056431025.1 of Nitratireductor lacus. NCBI lineage: Bacteria > Pseudomonadati > Pseudomonadota > Alphaproteobacteria > Hyphomicrobiales > Phyllobacteriaceae > Nitratireductor > Nitratireductor lacus. Next base: position 3,623 of record NZ_JBWKMB010000035.1, read on the forward strand.
CGTCGACAGCGCATAGGCGAGATAGCGCTCTTCAAGCGCCTTTTTAAGATCGACCGGCTCGACGGCATCGCCGCCGTCGCCACCGGGCGGAAGCAAATCTTTTCCCATGGTTTCGGGTTAGACCAGCGGGCGATTCGCGGCAAGGGGAGAGTAGCGAGTAGCGAGTAGCGAGTAGCGAGTAGCGAGTAGCGAGTAGCGAGTAGCGAGTAGCGAGTAGCGAGTAGCGAGTAGCGAGTAGCGAGTAGCGAGTATGGATTGCCTCAGGCGACGCAGGTGTCCAGCCCTATTCCCTATTCGCTATTCCCTATTCGCTCTCTTCACCATTCGCTCCCTTCACCTCGTCACCTGCGCCAGAAACCGCTCAATGGTCGCCGTGGCGGGGTCGCCCGGCTGGCCGAGCTTGCGGGCAATGGAGCCATGCGTGTAGCGCCCGCCGTCAAAAACGGCCGCACGCGCGCCCCGCGCCTTCAAAAGATTGGCATAGCCATTGGTCAGCGCCTTGCGGCGCGCGCCGTTGGAGCCCGAATGCAGGAAGAGATGCGGCGGGAAGCCAGAGCCACGCCGCGCATAGGTGACGGGCGACCAGCGCACCCAGTCATTGGGATCCGACCCGAAGGCGTTGATATAGGGATAGCCGAGCGAGCCGCGCATGCCGGCATAGGCGACCATGTCATAGGCCTGCACATCGTTGGGGATGACCCCCCGCACGGAGCCCGCAGTATTGCGGGCTGCCGCCATCGCCACCAGATGCGCGCCGGCCGAATGCCCCATCAGCACGATGCGCGAGGGGTCGCCGCCATAGCGCGAAATGTTGGAGCGCACCCACGATATCGCCGCCGAAAGATCATTCACCTGACCGTCAATGGTGGTCTGCGGAACCTTGCGATAGTCGATCGCCACCAGCACATAGCCGCGCGCGGTGAGCCATTCGGGCAGCGAATAGACTTTCTTGCGCGATCCCTTCACCCATCCGCCACCATGGGCGTAAATCACCACGGGCGCCTTGCGGCCGCCGAAGGAGAAGAGATTCATGCGCACCACGCCCGCCTGTGCCGTCCGGCCGGGGCGGTCGGGCGCGTGAATATCCAGTTTCAGGCCGCTCCGGTATGTGATGCCTTCGTGAAGCTCCACCGCCCGGGCGGCAAAGGACAGAAGAATCAGCAGAAAAAACCCGGCTCCAAATCGCCCCAGTGCCCGCATTCCTCACCTCTCCCAGAGATATCTTGATGGCGCATAAACCATTTGAACGCCCGCAAAATTGACACAGGATTGCCCTCAGGTCATCCTCAGACCGCATTTCCCGGCGACCAAGCCGTTGGATGACTGTTACCTTACGCAATTTCAAGGAAATTCCCATGCTCAGCCCTGTGACCAAGCTGAAGTCCCTTTCGCTCGCTGCCCTTCTTTCGGCCACGGCGCTGCAGCCCGCCTGGGCCTGGGAGGCGGAAGAGGTCGCCGCCCGCTACAAGACCCTGCTTGAGGATCAGGGGCTGACGGCAGAATGGACCGGCGTACGCCAGGAAGGCGATTCGATCATTCTCGAGGGTGCATCCCTTGGCCTCGTCGACGTCAAAGCGAAGGTTGAGCTCGGCGATTTTCTGCTGGAGAATGTGAGCGAGACCGACAGCGTCTATGAGATCGGCCGGATCGCGATCGACAGTTTCGAGCAGTCGGAAGGAGGTTTTGACATCGCGCTGAGCGGGCTTTCCATCGAAGGACTCATCCTGCCGAAGGAGGGCGAAAACGCGCCCTATGGCGGCCTGATGCAGTATCGCCGCTTCGCCGTCGACGAAGCGCGCGTGGGCAAGGATGAAGACCCCGTCTTCACGCTCGAATCGCTCAGCGCCGACACCACGCTCGGTGACGGAACCGGTGAATTGTCCTTCGTCGGCGCCGTCGAGAATTTCTGGGTGGATGTCGCAGCACTCGCCAACAACAGCGCCGCGCGTAGCAAGCTCGGTGAATACAGCTACGAGGAGCTTTCGGGCCGCGTCGACATGGCCGGAAGCTGGGCCCTGGAAGATGGCCGCATGAAGATCACCCGCTACGACGTCAAGGTCGAGAACGCCGGCACCCTGGCGATCACGGCGGACATCAGCGGCTACACACCGGAATTCATCCGCACCCTGCAGGAAATGCAGAAGCAGATGGAAAGCGCCACGGAAGAACAGAAGCAGGCGCAGGGGCTTGCCATGCTCGGCCTCATGCAGCAGCTCAGCCTGCACGGTGCGTCGATCCGCTTCTCAGACGCTTCCCTGACAGGCAAGGTGCTCGCCTATGCGGCGGAGCAGCAGGGCGTCCAGCCGGAAGACGTGGCCAATCAGGCCAAGGCGATCGTGCCCCTCATGGCCGGTCAGTATCTCGGCCCGGACCTGACGCAGAGCCTGTCCAGGGCCGTCACCGCCTATCTCGACAACCCGCGCAACATCACGATCAGCGTTGCACCGGAGGAAGGCATTCCGTTCGCCGTTCTGATGGGCACCGCGATGGGCTCACCCGAGGCGCTGGCGAAGCAGGTGGGGCTTTCGATTACGGCGAATGAGTGAATGGCGAATAGCGAATAGCGAATGGCGAATAGCGAATAGCGAATAGCGAATAGCGAAAAAAGGGTTGCAAGCCGTGTAAGGCCTGCAACCCCTTTCTTTTTGCGACCAGCTATTCGCTACTCGCTACTCACTATTCGCTCACTCAATCCTTCTTGACCGGCGCAAGCCGCAGGTTCAATTCGCGAAGCTGTGCGGCGCTCGCCTCCGAGGGGGCGCCCATCAGGAGGTCCTGTGCCTGCTGGTTCATCGGGAACATGGTGATCTCGCGCAGGTTCTTCGCGCCAAGCAGCAACATCACGATGCGGTCGATGCCGGCCGCCATGCCGCCATGGGGCGGCGCGCCATACTGGAACGCGCGGTAGAGGCCGCCGAAACGCTCTTCCACATCCTGCTGTGTGAAGCCGACCTTCTCGAACGCCTTGACCATGACCTCAGGCAGATGATTGCGGATGCCGCCCGAAGCGATCTCGAAACCATTGCAGACGAGATCGTACTGGTAAGCCTTGAGCGCGAGCGGATCCTCGCCCTCGAGCCCCTCCAGACCGCCCTGCGGCATGGTGAACGGGTTGTGGCCGAAGTCGATCTTTTTCTCGTCCTCGTTCCACTCATAGAAGGGGAAGTCGACAATCCAGGCGAGCTTGAACTGATCGCGGTCGACCAGATCGAGCTCTTCGCCGGCCCGCGTGCGGGCGGCGCCTGCAAAAGCGGCGAATTTCTTCGGGTCGCCTGCAGCGAAGAAGCAGGCATCGCCGTCCTCAAGGCCAAGCTGGGTGCGGATCGCCTCGGTGCGCTCCGGGCCGATATTCTTGGCGATGGGGCCGGCGCCCTCAAGTCCCTCGCCTTCCTTGCGCCAGAAGATATAGCCGAGCCCCGGCTGGCCCTCGCCCTGCGCCCAGGAGTTCATGCGGTCGCAGAAGGCTCTGGAGCCGCCGGTGCGGGCAGGAATGGCCCACACTTCGGCCTTTTCGTCATTGGCGAGAATGTTGGCGAAAACCTTGAAGCCCGAGCCACGGAAGTGCTCGGAGACGTCTTCCATCTCGATGGGGTTGCGCAGATCCGGCTTGTCGGAACCGTATTTGCGCATCGCCTCGTCATAGGGAATGCGCGGGAAGACGTCCGTCACCGGCTTGCCATTGGCAAACGTTTCAAAGATGCCGCGCATGACCGGTTCCATGGTCTGGAACACGTCCTCCTGCTCGACGAAGCTCATTTCCAGGTCAAGCTGGTAGAATTCGCCCGGCAGGCGGTCGGCGCGCGGGTCCTCGTCGCGAAAGCAGGGCGCGATCTGGAAATAACGGTCGAAGCCCGACACCATGATCAACTGCTTGTAGATCTGCGGCGCCTGCGGCAGGGCGTAGAACTTGCCCTCGTGAAGACGCGACGGCACGAGGAAGTCGCGCGCGCCCTCGGGCGAGGAGGCCGTCAGGATCGGCGTCGAATATTCGGTAAAGCCCGCCTCGCCCATGGCGCGGCGCATCTCGGCGATGATCTTCGTACGCTGGACGATGTTCTTGTGCAGCGTGTCGCGGCGCAGGTCGAGGAAGCGGTATTTGAGGCGAATGTCTTCAGGATAATCCGGCTCGCCAAACACCGGCAGCGGCAGTTCCTTCGCCTCGGAAAGCACTTCGATCGCGCGGGCGAAAATCTCCACCTCACCGGTCGGCAGGTTCTTGTTGATCGTCTCGTCTGTGCGTGCCTTCACCTCGCCATCGACACGGATCACCCATTCGCCACGAACGCTTTCGGCCGTCTTGAACGACGGAGAATCGGGATCGGCGACGATCTGCGTCACGCCGTGATGATCGCGCAGATCGATGAACAGGAGGCCGCCATGGTCGCGCACGCGATGCACCCAGCCGGACAGGCGCACATTCGTGCCCACGTCGGATTTTCTGAGTTCGGCGCAGGAATGGCTGCGATAGCGATGCATGGTCATATCATCCGTGTCTTGGAATTCGTGCTCGGGAGAGGCCGGAACCGTCCCGGAAGGTCGGCGCGAAAAGCGCATGAGAGGTACGATTTGTCAAGGTGTGGGACCGGAAGCGCCCGGGACCGTCTCCACCGTCAGGCCTTTTCGCCCGGAACGAGCGCGCGCGTGTCATCGGTTTCGGTCCACCAGTCGCCAAGCGCATCGATCAGCGGCACGAGATCGAGCCCCGCCCTGGTCAGATCGTACTCGACCCGCAGCGGGTAACCGTCGAACACCGTGCGCTCAACGATGCCGGCCTGTTCGAGCTTGCGCAGTTCCAGCGAAAGCATCCGGTGGGACACGGTCGGGTTGTCGCGCTGCAACTCGCTGAAGCGCTTCGTGCCCTCCTTCAGATAGTAGATGAGCAGCGTCGGCCAGCGGCCGCTCAGCACGCGCATCACCTCTTCGATGGGACAGCGCGAAACCAGATCTTTCATGGCGAGGGTCCAGTCCGGGGTTACAAAAAAGTGCGTAATTTACATGGGGGCACAAGCCGCTAGGTTCCAGCCTCGCTGCGCGGCGTGATCACCGAGAAATCACGGAGAACGACAAATGGAACCGATTCTTGTCTATGGCTTCCCGGCGGGAAGCTCCATGGGACTTGTGGCCGCGCTGGAATGGCTTGGCAAACCCTACAGGCTCTGCCGGGTCGATATGCTCGGCGAGATGCGCGAGCCTTCCTATGCGCGGATCAACGCCCGGCATGAGACCCCGGTGCTCATCACCGATGCGGGCGCGCCACTGAGCGAAACGATGGCCATCGCCGCGTGGCTGGAAGCGCGCGATGACGAACGCCGCATCAGCTTCGCGCCGCGCTCAGCCGAGGCAGACCGCATGCACCAGATCATGGCCTATGTGAATACGGGCTTCACCTCGGCTTTCGGCCCCCTGTGGGCCGCCATGGAGATGGAAGAGCTCGCCCCGCAGACAAAGGAAGCCCTGCGCGCCTTCGGCCGTGACGCCGTCATCGAACGTCACGACAGGCTCGAGGCGATGGTCGGCGACGGGCCGTTTCTCGTTGGAGAGCGCCCTTCGCTCGCCGACGGTGTTCTCGTCGGCGTCGCCCGCTGGCTGGATTTCCACGAGGTGGCGTCCACGGAACGCTGGCCGAAGCTTGCCGAAATCCGCCGCCGGATCGAGGCCGAGCCCGCCGTCGCCTATGCGCTCGCGCTCGAAAGCGGAGAGGATGCCGGCGGTTCCGGTGTCTGTCTTGGGCACGTGCCGCTGCACGAGGTGATCGAACGGTACGGAAAATAGGACGCACGCGGGCAGCGGACATGCTGAACTGGTCGCTGCCCGCTTCACGTCAATCCCGTCTCGTGGAGCGCAGATAGCGCTCCACCGCGTCGCCCAGGCCGAGTTCGCGCAGGAGCCGGATGAAATAGTCCCGCAATCCCGCTTCGCTCTTCGCGCCGGGCTTTAGAAGCAGTTCATGCATGAGCGCACCGCTGAACATGTCCTGAAACATGTCTGCGTCCGTCCCGGGGGAAAGCGCGCCTTCGCTCCTTGCGCGCTCGAGAATGATGTTGAACGCGGCGCGGCGCGGCGCAATGTGAACCTCCCAGTAGATCTCGAGCAGGCCCGGCGCGTCCGGCACCGAGCCTATGATGCGCGCCAGAAGACGGCGGGCGTCGAGCTCCACCCAGGCTCTGGGTCCGTGGTCGATCATCATGCCGATCAGCGTTTCGAGCGGCAGTTGCTCCCACGGGCCGAAATCCTGCTCGGCATTCTCCTTCAAACGCCCGAGCGCATCGGCAATCAGCGTTTCGCGGGACGACCAGCGACGATAGATGGTGGCGCGCGTCACCCCTGCCTCGCGGGCGATCTTCTCGAAGCTCGCCCCGTCCAGCCCGCTGGCCACGAAAAGCTTCAGGGCAGCGTCGAGTATGGCCGCGTCCGTCCGAGGGTCGCGCGGTCGTCCGGGTCCGCGCGCCTTCTGCACCTTGTTCCTGCCCGCCTCAGTCAGCACCGTCTCCTTCACCAGTCGCAGTCGCCGGTTGCGCCAGATCAATGCGGGGCACGGGCGCGCTGCGACAAGGTTATTGTACAGGCAGAATTATTTATATACAATTCTGTATCGTATTTATAATGCCGCATCGGGCGGCTGTCCGGGAGAGTGATGTGAAGCCCCTCCGCCTCCTTTTCGCGGCCGCCGTGCTGGCTGCCGCCGCCGGCGCCGCCTTCTGGTATTACGGAAGGCCCGAAGCGGTTTCCGTCGCATACCCTGAGCAAGGCAGTGCCGCCGAGATCGTCTTCGCCTCCGGCGTGGTGGAGCCCCGAAACTGGGCCAAGGTCACGTCGCTGGTGCGCGAGCGGATCGTCGAGGTCTGCAACTGCGAGGGAGCCCGCGTGGCGAAGGGCGACGTGCTGGCGCGTCTCGATGCCAGCGAAGCCGAGGCCACGCTCACCGAGCTCAGGGCGCGGCAGAAACTTGCCGTCGACGAGCGCGACCGCCTGACACTTCTGGTCGAACGCAATGTCACCAGCGTCACCGCCCTGGAGCGCGCCCGCGCCGAGGTCAGCCAGGTGGAAGCGCTGATCGCCGGCCAGACCGCACGTCTCGAAAACTACGAGCTGCGCGCGCCCGGCGACGGTCTCATACTGCGTCAGGATGCCGAGGTGGGTGAGATCGCGGAGCCAGGCAACGTTCTGTTCTGGGTCGGGCGGCCGCACCCGCGCATCGTCATTGCCGAGGTCAATGAAGAGGACATTCCGCGTGTCGTAGCCGGCCAGCGTGTTTTGATCCGGTCCGATGCCTTTCCACGCAGCGAACTTGAAGCAACGGTGGACAGCATCACCCCCAAGGGCGACCCCGTCACACGCACCTACCGGGTGCGGCTTGCCCTGCCGGAGGACACGCCGCTGATGATCGGCATGTCGGTCGACGCCAACATCGTCACCCGTGTGGTCGAGGACGCTCTTCTGGTGCCCGCGCTCGTGCTTGACGGCGACACGCTGTTTATCGTTGAAGATGATGTCGCGCGCAGGCGGACCGTGGAAACCGGCATACGCGGCACGGAGCGGATCGAAATTCTCTCCGGTATCGATGCCGGCGCGCAGATCATCAGCCCCTACCCCGACGGGCTCGAAGACGGCGCCCGCGTCTCCGTCGAGAGCCGCTGACATGCGTCTCATCCTCGACATCGCCGTCACCCACATTCTCGGGCGTGGCCGCCAGACACTGGTGGCGGTCGTCGGTGTGGCTGTCGGGGTCGGCTTTTCCATCGCCATGGCGGCTCTGATGCAGGGCGGGCAGGACGATTTCGTCGAACAGCTTATCGATACCATGCCCCATGTGCAGATCACCGACGAGCAGCGCAGCACGCGGCGCCAACCGGCCGAGACCGAGTTTGACGCCGCCGCGATCTCCGGCATCCGTCCGCCCGACGACCGGCGCGGCATCATCAACCCCACCGCTGCCATGGCATGGCTCACAGGCTGGGTGCCCGGCAATCTCGCGCAAAGCCTCAGAACCCAGGGCGTGGTGCGCTATCAGGGCCGCGAGGCCGGGGCGGCTTTCGTCGGCGTCGAACCCGAGATGGAGCGTGCAATCTCGCCAATCGTCGAGGATTTCACGGAAGGCAGCTTTGCCACGCTTTCGCAGGGCGGCAACAATCTGGTTGTCGGCGACCGCATGGCAGAGAAACTGGGCGCGGGGCTCGGCGACACCGTCACCGCCGTCTCGTCGTCCGGCCTGTCGCGGAATTTCCGCATTACCGGCCTGTTCCACACCGGCACCACCGCCCGCGACGAGGGCCAAGCCTACCTGCTTCTGAAGAACGCGCAGATTCTTTCCGAGCGCCCCAACGCCATCAACGACATTCGCATCAAGCTCCACGATCCCTATGCGGCCCGCGAGGCTGCACGGCGCATCGAGGCAGAACTCGGCTACAAGGCGGTTTCCTGGCAGGAGGCCAATGAATCGATCATGGAAGCCTTCGTGGTGCGGAACGTGATCATGTATGCGGTCGTTGCCGCCATCCTTCTCGTCGCCGGTTTTGGCATTTTCAACATCGTGTCCACCATTACCCATGAGAAGGCGCGCGACATCGCCATCATGAAATCCCTGGGGTTCAGCCGCAGCGACATGCAGCGCATGTTCGTCATCGAAGGCATCGCCATCGGCGCGGCAGGCTCCCTTCTTGGCTGGGGGCTCGGCTTTGCCCTCACCTATGCGCTCGCCTCCATCCGCTTCGAGCTCGACGCCGGCGGGCAGGAAATAACCGAACTCCCCATCGCCTGGAGCGCGCTGCACTATGCCATCGCCTCCGGATTCGCGCTCGGCTCGGCTGCCGTGGCAGGCTACCTGCCGGCCCGCAAGGCAGCGCGCCTCAATCCGGTCGATATCATCCGGGGCGCCACATGAGCGCGTTGCTTGAAGCCGAAAACCTGACGCGCATCCTGCCCGAAACCATCCCGGTCACGCTGGTCAGGGATGTATCGCTTACGATTGCCGAGCGCGAATTCGTGGCCATCACCGGCCCGTCCGGGTCCGGCAAATCCTCGCTCCTCTATCTTCTGGGCCTGCTCGATCGGCCAACGAGCGGCACGCTCACCATCGAGGGGCGCGACACGGCACCGATGAGCGATGGCGAACTGGCACGCACGCGGCTCGAAATGATCGGCTTCGTCTTCCAGTTTCACTTCCTTTTGCCGGAATTCAGCGCCCGTCAGAATGTGGAAATCCCCATGCGCAAGCTTGGCCGGCTTTCGCGCAGGCAGATGCGCGATCGTGCCGGCGAGCTTCTCGCCATGCTTGGCCTTGAAGATCACTGCGAAAAGAAGCCATACCAGCTTTCGGGCGGCCAGAGGCAGCGCGTCGCCGTCGCCCGCGCGCTCGCAAACGATCCGCCCATGGTGTTTGCCGACGAGCCGACGGGCAGCCTCGATTCGAAAAGCTCCGAACAGGTGTTTCAGACCCTGCGCGATCTCGTCACCGAACGCGGCAAGACAGTGGTCGCCGTCACGCACGATCTCGACATGGCCGCACGCATGGACCGGCGCATCCACCTGGTGGACGGTATGCTGGCCGACGCCGTTGACGATTGACCCTAGCGGGGCCTGCACCGAACTGGGACCATCGGCCCGGCCCTCTGGCCCAAGAGAATTGGCACAGAGCAACCTATAGCTCGATGATGAACGGTGCGACCTGCCGCGCCTCCCAGCCCGGGCCTCCACCATGTCCAGCCTTCGCCCGCTGATCCCGCTTCTCATCGCCGCTGGCATCCTGTTGGCCGGCAACGGGCTTCAGGGCACGCTGATCGCGCTTCGCGGCGCCGCGGAGGGCTTTTCCGAAACCACGATCGGCCTGATGGGCAGCGCCTATTTCGCGGGCTTTCTGATCGGCTGTCTCTATGTGCCGCGTCTTCTGCGCGCGGTGGGACATATCCGTGCCTTTGCGGCCCTTGCGGCGCTGGGCGCCGCCGGCGCGCTCCTACTCGTGCTCTTCGTCGATCCACTCGCCTGGATCGCCGTGCGCTTTCTCTCGGGCATCTGCTTTTCGAGCCTGTTCACCACCATCGAAAGCTGGCTCAACTCGGCTGCGCAGAACACCAACCGCGCCCGCGTTCTGGCCGTCTACCGCATCATCGACATCGCCGCCGTCACCGGCTCGCAATACATGCTCCCGGCACTCGGCATCGAAGGCTTCGTCACCTTCGCCGTCATGGCCATGATGATCACCCTGTCGCTGGTGCCGGTGTCCATGGCCGACCGGTCCAACCCCCGCCCGCCGGCCGAGCTGCGCCTTGATCTTGCCGCCGTCTGGCGCATCTCGCCGCTGGCGGCCTTCGGCTGTTTCGCCGTCGGCCTCACCAACAGCGCCTTCCGCATCGTCGGGCCGATCTACGGCCAGTCCATCGGCCTCAGCGTTTCCGAGATCGCCACCTTCATGAGCGCCGGCATCGTCGGCGGTGCGGTGATGCAATATCCGCTGGGTGCGCTCTCCGACCGTCACGACCGCCGAATGGTTCTTCTGGGCACCACAATCGGCGCGCTCGTCGCGGCCCTTGCCATCGTCTGGTTCGCCGGCGACAGCCGCAGCGCCAACATGTTGCTCGTCTTCCTGTTCGGCGCTTTCGCCATGTCGCTCTATTCGCTGTCGGTCGCCCACGCCAACGACCACGCCGAGAAAGACCAGTTCGTGCAGCTCGCAGCCGGCCTCCTGTTCTTTTATTCGCTGGGTGCGATGGCGGGGCCCCTGCTCGCCTCTCTGCTCATGCAGCGCTTCGGCCCGCATGCCCTCTTTTCCTACACGTCCATCGTCTATGCCGTGCTGATCGGCGTCACGCTCTACCGCATGAGCGTGCGGCCCTCGGTTCCCGCTGCCCGCCGCCGCCGCTTTGCCGCACTTCTGCGCACCTCGCCCGTCTTCATGCGCATGGCGCGCCGCAGCCGCAACCATCGCTCCGCGGGCGATACATAGGCGCAGCGGACAACCGATTTCTTTCCTTTTTCTCCCGCATGACCTAAAGAAAAAGAATGGACCTGATCACCAAGCAACAAGACCTAGAAGCGGCGATTGCCGCATTCCAAAAATCCGATTTTGTCACCGTCGATACCGAGTTCATTCGCGAATCGACCTTCTGGCCCGAGCTGTGCCTGATCCAGATGGCCGCGCCCGGCGTCACCGCGCTCATCGATCCGCTGGCCGACGGGATCGACCTCAAGCCGTTCTTCGCGCTCATGGCCGATGAAAATATCGTCAAGGTGTTCCACGCCGCGCGGCAGGATGTCGAAATTGTCTACAATCTCGGCAGGCTTATTCCTCATCCGCTGTTCGATACCCAGGTGGCGGCATCCGTCTGCGGTTTCGGCGACAGTGTCTCCTACGACCAGCTCGTCTCCAGGATCACCGGGGCGCGCATCGACAAGTCGTCGCGGTTTACCGACTGGCGCCGCCGCCCGCTTTCCGACAAGCAGCTAAGCTACGCGCTTGCCGACGTCACGCATCTGATCGACGTGTACCAGCATCTCAAGACCGAGCTGGAACGCGAGGGCCGCGCGCACTGGCTCAATGAGGAAATGGCGGTTCTGACGGCACGCGAGACCTATGACCCGCATCCCGACGATGCCTGGAAGCGACTCAAGCTCCGGGTCAAGAAGCCTCTCGATTTCGCCATTCTCCAGCACGTCGCCGCCTGGCGCGAACGCGAAGCGCGCGAACGCAATGTGCCGCGTGGGCGTGTCATCAAGGACGACGCGATCTATGAAGTGGCACAGCAGCACCCGCGCGACAGCGAGGCGCTGGGGCGGCTTCGAACCATTCCCAAGGGATGGGAGCGTTCCGGTGCCGCCACCGGGCTGCTCGGCGCCGTCGCCAGAGCCATGGCGCTGCCCAAGGAAGATCTGCCGCGCCTGCCGCGCCCACCCCATGCACCCGAAGGTGCGGCCGCTGCCGCCGAACTGCTCAAGGTGCTCTTGAAGCTGGTGGCCGACAGGCAGGGCGTTGCACCGAAGATGCTTGCCTCGAGCGACGACATCGACCGCATCGCGGCCGATGGCGCGGATGCGGATGTCCCCGCCATGTCCGGCTGGCGGCGTGAGGTCTTCGGCAAGGAAGCGGTGAAACTGATAGAGGGCGAGCTTGCCCTTCGTTTCAACAATCGGAAGATCGAGGTTTTCGAGCCCGCCGACGCCCGCAGCGAGGCTGCGGAATAGGGGCACGGGTTGCGCTATCGGCGAAGACACCCACACTTCGGTCTGAGCCACCTTCTCCCCGCACGCGGCGAGAAGGTGGTTTTCAATACAAGCCGGCCTATTCCTTCGCCACTTCCAGCGCCAGGTTCAGACCCGTCACTTTCGCAAGATGTGCCATGCGACCAACCGGGCGCTCGCCCATCAGGGCTTCGTGCGATTTCGGGATCAGGAGAACCGTGGTGCCGTCTTCGCGCTTTTCCCATCTGAGCTTGGGAATGATGCCCGGCATCGAAGCCGTCAGCAGGTAGACCACGCGCAGAAGCCCGCCCAGTATCCGCGCCCGCTCGACATAACGCGGCGTTGCAAGCTGGCGCATGCGCGGCGAGAGCGCATCGTTGAACAGGCCCTCATGGCGGAAAAGATTCGCAAGCGCGATGAAGGCGCGGCCCGGATGGTCGATGCCGATGAAGGAGCCATGGGCGATGATGTTCAGCGATTGGGTGCCGCGATATTCCGGATGCGCGCGCCAGCCGATATCGGCCAGCAGACACGCCGCCCTGCGATAGCGCGCTTCTTCTTCCGTCTCTTCGATGCCGAGCGCCTCGAGAGCCGGCCCGCTCCATTCGGCCAGTTCACGCGCATGGGTCACCGAGCGCGAACGCAGCACGGCCAGTTCCTGCGCGGCCGAAAGCAGTGGATCGCGCCTGCGGTCTTCTTCTTCCAGAAGCGAGTAGAGATAGCCCTCGCGCACGCCGAGCGCCGAGAAGATAATTTTGGACGGGCTCGACGCCTTGATGATCTCCTGCAGCACCGTTGCGCCATAAGGCAGAAGCGTGCGGCGATTCTTGGAGATGTGGCTGATGCCTGCGAAACGATCGACACCACCGGCGACGCGCTTCAGAAAATCCACCGACTGCTCAATGTCCATCTCGTAATGGTGCATCACCTCGAGCGGATAGCCGGTTTCCAGCATGTGCAGGCGGGCGAGATTTCGCCATGTGCCACCCACGCAGTAGAATGGACGCCCGGCCCCGTCCTTCATCCACGGGGCGCGGGCCAGTTCATCGCGGGCGATGCGTGCCGCCCTGGTGACGGAATTCTTCGCCATCTCCTTCAGCCTCAGGCCACCGAGCGGCAGGGTGATGCCGTCGCCCATGTCGTAACCCTCGACCTCGACGAGTTCGAGACTGCCGCCGCCAAGGTCACCGACAATACCGTTCGGCTTGTGGAAGCCGGACATGATGCCGAAGGCGGAGTATTTCGCCTCCTCGCGGCCGGAAAGCACGCGAATGTCCGTGCCCAGAATGTCTTCGGCCCGATGGATGAAGTCCGGACCGTTTTTCGCCTCGCGTGCCGCGGCGGTCGCAAGCACATGGAGCGATTCAGCGCCCGCCTGCTCCGACAGCGCACGAAAGCGGCGAAATTCCTCCACCGCGCGCGTCACGCCTTCGGGGTCGAGTTCGCCCGTCGTGACGATGCTCTTGCCGAGGCCGGCCAGCATTTTTTCGTTGAACAACACGCTCGGAGAGCGCGCGACCCCCTCGTAGATCACGAGGCGAATCGAGTTTGACCCGATATCGATGACCGAAACGGGACGCCGGTCCTGAAGCCGGCCCTGAGATTCAGCTATGCCCAAAAGATGTGTCCGTCAGTCCGTTGGTGAAACGGCTTCGGCATCCACCTTCTTGCGCTTTTTGAAAGCGGCGATCCGCTTCGGCGCATGAGACTTCAAGGCATTGCCGCGACCGGATAGGCTCGGATTCGTCATGAAATATTCCTGAGCGTTGAACGGTTCTTCTCCCTCATCGGGCATAATGCGCCGAGAGGTGCCGTCGGGCAATACTTCAAAGCTTTGCTGGTTGTCCATGATGTTTCCGAGCATAATCTGCCCGAGAACCTGTTCATGCACCGTGGGATTGGTGATCGGCACCATGGTTTCCACCCGCCGGTCGAGATTGCGCGGCATGATATCGGCCGACGAAATATAGACCACCGCCTCGTCGGATGGCAGGCCGTGGCCATTGCCGAAACAGTAGATCCGGCTGTGTTCCAGGAAGCGGCCAACGATGGATTTCACACGGATACGCTCGGAAAGCCCCGGCACCTGCGGACGCAGACAACAGATGCCGCGCACCACCAGGTCGATCTCTACCCCCGCCTGCCCTGCTTCGTAGAGCGCGTCGATCACCAGCGGATCGACCAGCGAATTCATCTTCATCCAGATCTGGCCCGGGCGCCCCGCCTTCACATGGTCGATTTCCGCGCGGATATGGTCGAGCAGCCGGTTGCGCAGCGAGAAAGGCGATACGGCAATCCGCATTTCGCCATCGGGCTCGGCATAACCGGTGATAAAGTTGAACACCTGCGCCACGTCGCGCGCGATCTCAGGATCGTCCGTGAAATAGGACAGATCGGTGTAAATCCGCGCCGTGATCGGGTGGTAGTTGCCCGTTCCCAGATGGCAGTAATTGCGCAGCTTGCCTTCCTCGCGGCGCACCACGAGCGACATCTTCGCATGCGTCTTCAATTCGATGAAGCCGAACACCACCTGCACGCCTGCCCGCTCCAGATCGCGCGCCCAGCGGATGTTCGCTTCCTCGTCGAAGCGCGCTTTCAGTTCCACCAGCGCCGTGACCGACTTGCCCGCCTCGGACGCCTCGATAAGCGCCCGCACGATCGGGCTGTCGTTTGAGGTTCGGTAAAGCGTCTGCTTGATCGCCACCACTTCCGGGTCCTGCGAGGCCTGGCGCAGGAACTGCACCACCACGTCGAAGGATTCATAAGGGTGATGGACGATCAGGTCCTTCTCGCGGATCGCCGCGAAACAGTCGCCATTGTGTTCGCGGATGCGTTCTGGAAAGCGCGGATTGTAGGGCTGGAACAGAAGGTCCTCGCGCGGCACCTTCACAATCTCGGAAATCTGGTTGATGGCCAGGGGCCGCTCCAGAACGGTGATGCGGTTTTCGGCAACACCCAGCTCGCTTGCGACAAAGTCGCGTAAGCCTTCCGGCATCTCATTGTCGAACTCGATGCGGATCACGGAGCCCCGGCGGCGGCGCTTCAGGGCCGATTCGAACAGACGCACAAGGTCCTCGGCCTCTTCCTCAACCTCGATATCGCTGTCGCGGATGATGCGGAACGTGCCGGAGCCAATCACCTGATAGCGTGGGAAGAGTTTGCCGATGAACAGGCTGACGACATCTTCGAGCGTGATGAAACGGACCGTGCCGCTGCGATCGGGCAACTGGATGAACCGCTTGAGCGCAACGGGCAGGCGCAAAAGCGCCGTCATCGGCTCCAGTTCCCCTTCGTGCTGCAGTTCGAGCGCGATGGAGAAACCGAGGTTCGGAATGAAGGGAAACGGGTGCGCCGGGTCGATGGAAAGCGGGGTCAGAACCGGAAAAATCGCTTCCATGAAATGGTCTTCCAGCCATTTCATGTCAGATTGATTCAAGGCGTCGGCACGAACAAGTTCAATCCCCTCCCCGCCCAGGAGCGCGAGAAGCGCATTCAGGCTGTCGTGCTGGTCGATCTGCAGCCGCGCCACCTCGCGCAGCACATGTTCAAGCTGCTCTTCGGGGGTGCGGCCATCGGCGCTGCGCGTGGCGATGTGCTCGCGCACCTGACCGGCGAGACCGGCAACACGCACCATGAAGAACTCATCCAGATTATCGGCGGAGATCGACAGGAAGCGCAGACGTTCCAGAAGGGGATGGTTTTCGTTCTGTGCCTCGTCCAGAACCCGCCTGTTGAACTGGAGCCAGGAAAATTCACGGTTGACGAAACGGTCCGGGCTGGCGCCGGCGATTTCATCGGCAGCGCCCGTCTCCAGAGAAAACTCGTTCCGAACCGGCTTCAGTTCATTCATGATCTCACTCACGCCTTTCCAGCCACATGACGCAATTCGCTTGCCGCCAGACTATCTGGTGACATGGTTTTGCGACAGTTTCATATCACAGGCTTGCAAAGATGCAGTTTATGCTACAAACGCACACAAGTTCCAACGCATTCCAGGCGGGAGACGATGATGGCCGGATCAGCCATTCCCCATTTCCAGAACACCAGCGGACACGAGGCGATCGAAATCGGCGTGAAGGAATTCATGTGCGTCGGCGCCAATCCGCCCTTCGATCATCCGCATGTGTTCATCGACATGGGCGACGAAAACGAGCGGGTCTGCCCCTATTGCTCGACGCTTTATCGCTACAATCCAGCACTGAAGGCTTCCGATACGAAGCCCGAGGGCTGCCTCTTCGACGAAGCGGCCTGATCGGCCCCACAGGCCGATGACGGACGCTCCCCGCGCAATCATCGTCGGGGCCGGCATTGCCGGCCTGACGGCTGCGCTCGCCATGGCGCGACGGGGATTGCCCGTACGCATTTACGAGCGCGCGCCTGAACTGACCGAGGTCGGTGCAGGCCTGCAGCTTTCTCCCAACGCGACACGCCTCCTTGCGCGCCTCGGCGTGCTCGACGCACTCGGCGACCGCGCCGTACGCCCGCAGGCCGTGGAGCTCAAAAAGGCCGATGGCCTTTCCTCCCTCGCCAGCGTCCCTCTGGGTGCCGCAGCCAAGACACGCTGGGGCGCGCCCTATCTGGTGGCGCATCGCGCGGACCTGCAGAGCGCGCTTCTTCAGCGCGCGCAGAGCGAATCGCAGATCGAGATCGTCACCGGAGCCTTCGCCGAAAAAGCCGAGTTCCATAAGGATGGCGGCGTGCGCCTCCGTGTAGAGCGGAACGGCGCTGCCGAGGAGATCCACACGCCGCTTCTGATCGCCGGCGATGGCGTATGGTCGCATCTGCGCCGCCTCGTTCGCACTGCGGTGCGCAGCCGTTTCACCGGCTATATTGCCTGGCGCGCGACGCTTCCCGTCGAGCAGGCGCTGGCGGCCGGCAACGGCGCGCTTGAGGCTGACAGGGTGACCGCCTTCATGCATCCGGCGTTTCATCTCGTCGCCTACCCGATCAGTGGCGGGGCCGCGATCAACCTCGTTGCCATTCTCCCGGGCGAAGTGCCGCTCAATGCCTGGGCGCAGGATGCGGACGATGCGCCGCTGAAAAAGGTTCTTGCCAGGGCCAGTCCCGCTCTCGGCCGGCTTGCTGCAGCAGATGGTGCCTCCTGGACGGTCTGGCCGGTTCACGCGGTCAACCCAGCCGACGCATGGACCAGTCCGCAGGGGCTTGCGCTGATTGGCGATGCGGCCCACGCGGTTCCCCCCTTTGCCGCGCAGGGCGCCGGTATGGCCATTGAGGATGCGGTGGTGCTCGCCAATTTCCTGGCCCTCCACCGGGCCAATCCCGCCACGGCCCTTGCCGCCTATGAAGCGATCCGCAAGCCGCGCGTGACCCGGGTTGCCCGCCGCGGCGCCTTCAACCGCTTCACATGGCACGCGGGCGGCCCCGTGGCATTTGCGCGTGACATGATCCTGAAGGCGCGCAGCGAAGATGCCCTGATGGCGGATTTCGACTGGCTCTACGGTTTCGACGCCGAAACGGAAGGCCAGGAGCGGTAGAGCATCGGACCGAAAAGTGGAATCCGGTTTTCGGTTTATTCCGATGCTCCATTTATGGTTTAGATCGTCCTTTGTGCGTCCGGACGGACGCACGGCGATCTATTGCATCGGACCGAAAAGTGGAATCCGGTTTTCGGTTTATTCCGATGCTCCATTTATGGTTTAGATCGTCCTTTGTGCGTCCGGACGGACGCACGGCGATCTATTGCATCGGACCGAAAAGTGGAATCCGGTTTTCGGTTTATTCCGATGCTCCATTTATGGTTTAGATCGTCCTTTATGTGTCCGGACGGACGCACGGCGATCTAGCCGGCCTGGCCTGCCCGCCGCCTCTCCACATGCAGAACGCTGCGCTCCCTGAACGAGGCGCGGCGTTCGTGTTTTCAGCCCTTTGCCGGACGATCAGTGCAGGATCTGCGAGAGGAACAGCTTGGTGCGTTCGTGCTGCGGATGGTCAAAGAACTCCGCCGGGGTGTTCTGCTCCACGATCTGGCCCTGATCCATGAAGATCACCCGGTTGGCCACCTGGCGGGCAAAGCCCATCTCGTGGGTGACGCAGATCATGGTCATCCCCTCTTCGGCGAGATCCACCATGGTATCGAGCACTTCCTTGATCATCTCCGGGTCCAGAGCCGAGGTCGGCTCATCGAAGAGCATGATGCGCGGGTTCATGCACAGCGCGCGGGCAATCGCCACACGCTGCTGCTGACCGCCCGAAAGCTGGCCAGGATACTTTTTCGCCTGCTCCGGGATCTTCACCCGCTCCAGGAAATGCATCGCGGTCGCCTCGGCTTCCTTCTTGGGCGTCTTGCGCACCCAGATCGGAGCCAGCGTGCAGTTCTCCAGAATGGTCAGATGCGGGAACAGGTTGAAGTGCTGGAACACCATGCCGACTTCGCGCCGTACCTCGTCGATCTTTTTCAGATCGTTGGTGAGTTCGATGCCGTCAACGACGATCTTGCCCTTCTGGTGCTCCTCCAGCCGGTTGATGCAGCGGATCATGGTGGATTTGCCCGAGCCGGATGGCCCGCAGACGACGATGCGCTCGCCGCGCATCACCCTGAGATTGATGTCTTTCAGTACATGAAAATCACCATACCATTTGTGCATGCCGACAATGTCGATGGCGACATCGGTGTCGGAGATCTGCATCTTGCTTCGGTCTGCGCGGAGCTCTTCGGCTCTGACGGCGTTTTCCTTTGCCATTTGTTGTTTCCCCTTGGCCCACGGGCCTAGCGTTTGTGGCCGGTATCGAGCCGGCGTTCCATGAAGATTGAATAGCGCGACATGCCGAAGCAGAACAGCCAGAACACGAAGCCGGCAAACACCAGGCCGGTCATCGGCGTCTGGGGCGATGCCCAGTTCGCGTCCGCAAAGTTCTGCCGCACGGCTCCCAGAAGATCGAACATGCCGATGATGTAGACCAGGCTCGTATCCTTGAAGAGGCCGATGAAGGTGTTGACGATGCCTGGAATGACCAGCTTGATCGCCTGAGGAAGAACGACAAGGTTCATCTTCTTCCAGAAGCTCAGGCCCAGCGCATCGGCGCCCTCATACTGCCCTTTCGGAATTGCCTGCAGGCCGCCGCGGATGACTTCCGCCATATAGGCCGATGCAAACAGCGCCACGCCGACCAGCGCCCGCAGAAGCTTGTCGAACGATGTTCCCGGCGGCAGGAAGAGCGGCAGCATGACGCTCGCCATGAACAGGATCGTGATCAGCGGCACGCCGCGAATTGTCTCAATGAAGACAATGCAGACAAGCTTCACCACCGGCATTTGCGACCGGCGGCCAAGCGCCAGAAGAATGCCGAGCGGAAAAGAGACCGCGATACCCACATAGGCAAGCACCAGCGTCACCAGAAGCCCGCCCCAGAGCGGCGTCGGCACCGGCCGAAGCCCGAACGCGCCGCCCGAGAGAAGGAAGAAACCGACAATCGGGAAAACGACGAACAGAAGGATGGCGTTCAGCCCCTTGCGCGGAACGCTCGGGAGCAGGAGCGGCACCAGAAGCGCCACGAACAGAAAGCCCGTCAGGTAAACGCGCCAGCGTTCGTCGATTGGATAGCGCCCGAACATGAACTGCTGGAATTTGGCGTCCACAAAGGCCCAGCATGCGCCTGACCAGCCTTCCGGCTGGGTACCGCCCTGCACCACGGTGGCACAGACAGACCGGTCCGCCCCTGTCCACTGGGCATCGATAAAGGCCCACTGGATCACCGGCGGAACGATCATCACGATCAGCGCAATGCCGAGGATCGTGAAAATCGTGTCCGTCATGTTGGCGAACAGGTTTTTGCGCAGCCACGAAACAGGGCCATGGTCCGAGACAGGCGGTTTCTGACTGGCCACCATCTCGGCGCGAACGAAGGAAAGATCGTGTTCTTGCATCCTACCGCTCCACCAGCGCCATGCGCGCATTATACCAGTTCATCAGGGCAGCCGTACCGAGACTGAGCCCGAGATAGACGACGAGCCAGATCGCAACGACCTCGATGGCCTGCCCGGTCTGATTGAGGGTCGTCCCGCCCGTGGCAACGAGATCGGGATATCCGATCGCCACCGCCAGCGACGAGTTCTTGGTCAGGTTCAGATACTGGCTGGTCAGCGGCGGAATGATGATCCGCAGTGCCTGCGGTATGATCACCAGCCGCATGGACTGCCCGGACCGCAGGCCCAGTGCCTGCGCGGCCTCGCTCTGGCCATGGCTGACACCCAGCACCCCGGCGCGCACGATCTCGGCGATAAACGCGGCCGTATAGAATGACAGGGCCAGGTAGAGTGCCAGAAACTCCGGCCGCACCTGAATGCCGCCGCGCAGATTGAACGTCGACAGTTCCGGAAACTCGAAGCTCAGCGGAAAACCGGTCACGACAAACGCAAGAAGCGGCAGCCCGACAATCAGCCCGGCGCCGGTCCAGAACACCGGGAACTGCTCGCCCGTCGCCATCTGTCGTCGGTGCGCCCAGCGGCGCACGAAGAAGGTGAAGACGATGCCGAGAACGAGACCGACCAGAACGAGCCAGGCGCCCTCGCCCCACAGGAAGCGCGGGAAATAAAACCCGCGGCTGTTGAGATAGGAACCGAGCGGCAGGCCGATGCTGTCGCGCGGCAGCGGCAGCACGGAAAGAACGCCGAAATACCAGAAGAAAATCACCAGCAGCGGCGGAATGTTGCGAAACACCTCGACATAAACGAGGCAGATGCGGTTGATCAGCCAGTTCTTCGACAGACGGCCGATGCCGATGATGAAGCCGATAATCGTTGCCGTGATGATCCCGACAACCGCCACGCGCAGCGTGTTCAGGAACCCGACGAAGAGCGCGCGCCCATAGGTGGAATCGGAGGAATATTCGACGAGACTGTCGCCAATGTCGAAGCCGGCGCGCCCCTGCAGGAAAGCGAAGCCGGATGCGATGTTGGCACGTTGAAGATTTGCTGTCGTGTTGCCGATGATCCAGTAGATCAGGGCAATCAGGCCGGCAAATACAAGGACTTGATAGGCAATTCCTCGAACGCGCGGATCATAGAAGAGCGGCACACGAGGCGCCGCGCCCTCCACAGTTGTTTGCGGGGTGGCCATGGCTATCCTCACCAGGAATGGTGAAAGGCGGCGCGAACCGCCTCTCACGCACTATGTTGACGGGAACCGATCAGCGGATCGGCATACCGTACTGAAGGCCGCCCTTGGTCCACAGGGCGTTGATCCCGCGCGAGATTTTCAGTGGGCTGTCAGCACCCACATTGCGCTCGAAAATCTCACCGTAATTGCCCACATGCTTGATCGCACGCACGGCGAAGTCATTGGTCAGACCAAGGTCGGTGCCAAGCTTGGTGCCATCTTCGGTGCCCAGCAGACGGCGCACCTCGGGGTTGTTAGAGCCCATCTTCTCGTCGAGATTGGCCTGGCTGATGCCCAGCTCTTCCGCGTTGACCAGCGCGTAATAGACCCACTTGACGATGTCGAACCACTGGTCGTCGCCATGGCGCACCGCCGGACCGAGCGGCTCCTTGGAGATGATTTCGGGCAGAACGATGTGATCATCCGGATTGGAGAGGTTTAAGCGCACCGCATAAAGACCGGACTGGTCGGTCGTGTAGACGTCGCAGCGCCCCGCATCATAGGCCGCGTTCACCTCTTCGAACTTCTCGAAAACAACAGGGCTGTACTCCATGTTGTTGGCCTTGAAGTAGTCGGCGAGGTTCAGCTCCGTGGTCGTGCCGGCCTGCACGCAGACCGCAGCGCCCGAAAGCTGAAGCGCGGAGTTGATGCCCTCGAGCTTCTTCTGGTTGATCATGAAGCCCTGACCGTCATAGTACGTGACGCCGGCGAAGTTGAGGCCGAGCGCCGTGTCGCGGCTGATCGTCCAGGTGGTGTTGCGCGAAAGCACGTCAACCTCGCCCGACTGCAGCGCCGTAAAGCGGTCTTTGGCGGAAAGCGGGGTGAACTGGACTGCGTCCGGATCGTCAAAGATTGCGGCGGCAACGGCGCGGCAGAAATCCACGTCGAGGCCCTTCCAGTTGCCCTGGTCGTCCGGCGCGCTGAAACCGATCAGGCCGGTGTTGACGCCGCACTGGACGTGGCCTTTCGCCTTCACGTCATCCAGCGTGGCTGCCGAAGCCGGCGCTGCCATCATCGCGATCGCGGCCGAGCCGAGCAACGCTTTGACAATTTTTTTCATGATTACGGACCCTTTTTTCTGTGTTCGGGCTTATCCCCTGACATTTTCAGTGCGGAAGCAGGCGAATGTCCCGTACACCCCAAAAGGAGTGCCGGCCCGGAAACGGGCGGACACGCGCTTCCTCTCCCACGCACTGGTCCCATCGAATGCCATAAATCCGTTTGGGTCAAGAGAGAAAGACCCTTGCTCCAGAAGCAAAAGCGCGCTCCATCCCCGGTTGACGGGTCGCCGACAATGGCGTTCCATCCGGCATCCTCCGCGCCCCGTTTCAGGGGATTTCTTCCCCCCGGAGCCCCCGGGAGCCCCCGGGCGCGCGCCACAGACAATCAAGCGACAGGTCCCATGAACGACAAGAACAAGACTAAAGTCGGAGACAACACGCGGCTTGCCCATATCGGCAACAACCCGCGCGCGTTCTACGGTTTCGTCAACCCGCCGGTGGTACACGCGTCGACGGTGCTCTTTCCCGACGCCGAGACCATGGCCTCGCGCAACCAGAAATACACATACGGGACCCGCGGCACGCCCACGACCGATGCGCTGGCAGCAGCGATGAACGAGTTGGAAGGCGCTGCCGGCACCGTCATCGTGCCGTCGGGCCTTGCAGCCGTCACCGTTCCGCTGCTCGCCTTCCTGTCTGCCGGCGACCACGTGCTGATTGTCGATTCGGTCTATCACCCGACCCGGCATTTCGCCGATACGATGCTCACCCGGCTCGGCGTGGAAGTGACCTACTACGACCCGGCTGTGGATGCTGGCATTGGCGCGCTGATGCAACCCAACACCAAAGTGGTCCTTACCGAGGCTCCGGGTTCCGGAACGTTCGAAATGCAGGACATCCCCGCCATCGTCGAGGTGGCGCACCGCGGCGGGGCCATTGTCATGATGGACAACACCTGGGCAACCCCACTCTTCTTCCGGCCGCTCGACCACGGGGTCGACATCTCCATTCAGGCCGCCACCAAGTATCCGGCAGGGCATTCAGACATTCTTCTGGGAACGGTTTCGGCCAACGAGGCCTGCTTCGAGCGCCTGCTCGAAACCCATGGCGCTCTCGGCATCTGTGCCGCGCCCGACGATGTCTACCAGGTGCTGCGCGGCCTGCGGACCATGGGCGTGCGTCTCGAACGCCATCAGCAGAGTGCACTCGCGCTGGCGCGCTGGCTGGAGGGACAGAAGGGCGTTGCCCGCGTTCTCCACCCGGCGCTCGAATCGCACCCCGGCCACACGATCTGGAAGCGCGATTTCTCCGGCGCCAGCGGTCTCTTCTCCATCGTGCTCGATGGCGGCGGCCAGACGCAGGCCCATGCGTTTCTGGACGCCCTGAAATATTTCGGTCTCGGCTATTCCTGGGGCGGCTATGAGAGCCTTGCCGTGCACGTGCAGCTCAACGACCGCACGGTCGCGCACGCTCCGAAGGAAGGCCCCGTCATGCGTCTGCAGATCGGCCTTGAAGATGTGGAAGACCTGAAGGCCGATCTCGCCGGCGCCCTCGCCGCAGCCGCGAAGGCCTGACCGGCACAGGAACACACCCCCGCAGCACGCTCCGGCGGTCAAACCGGGGCGTGCTCCTCCCCACGCTCCCCTTCCCGGCTTGACCGGCCAGGGAATGATCCTGGCGCGTCATGATCGGATGAGCGTGTTCGAAACATCTGCAGTGCGATTTCATCGTTGATGCGCGCGAACGCTTCGGCTATGAAGGCCACGCGCTGGCGCTTCGCCGCCTCCGCCACGGCCAGCACCCGTAGCTCAGCTGGATAGAGCGCTGCCCTCCGAAGGCAGAGGTCACAGGTTCGAATCCTGTCGGGTGCGCCAAATACCGCCGATTACCCTCTACAATACGCTATAGTCGCCGAGCGTACGCCCTTGCATCTTGCAGAGGACGGCCCGCGCGCAGAAAAGCGTAGAAACGGCGGCGTTCGGCGGTGAAAAAGTTCGTATCTCGTCCGGTCGAATGATTATCGTTACAAGGACATTGCGTAGCGGTCGCACACGGCAGGTGCGGACGACCCGATCGGTTAGATGCGGTCAAACACCGAGCCCATCCGCGGGCTGAAGAGCCGTTCGTATGTGCGCAGCAGGAAACCGTCGGTCATTCCGGAAACGTGGTCGCAGATCACGCGCATCTTCTCGTCGGCAGCCTCGTAGCGAGCCTTGGTGCTTTCTGGAAGCAGTGACTTGGGATCGGTCGCCAGCGCCTCGAACACGGCTACCACCATGTTCTGGCCCTTGAATTCGAGCTGCTGGACACGGGCGCTCCTAATCACTTTCTCCTTCACCGCCTTCTTCAGAGTGTTGAGGAAGGTGCTTTGCGGCTCGGGAAGATCCACCCGATAGCGCAGAAGCGGCGTCTCGAAGCCCTCTTCCGCCCTGATCCGGACCGAGGTGATGAGGTGTGTCACCATCCTGCCAATGTTTCGCTTGCGCGTCGCATCGTCACTCAGGGCCTTAACAAGGCCGGCATAGACGTCATTGCCGAAGTCCTCGCGAGTCTGGATGTAGTCGAGGAAACTCCTGCAAGATTCCTCGGGCAAAGCGGAAGCGAGGTCGTCGGCGTCCATGAGACCCATGGTTAGTGCGTCCTCAAGGTCGTGCACCCCGAAGGCGATATCGTCGGCGAGGTCCATGATGCTACAATCGAACGACTTGTGCTTGGTCTTGCCATGGTCGCCCTCAACCGGCTCCCAGGCCGTGAACAGGTCCCGCTCAACCCGGGGCACAGGGTCGAGCAGCCAGTCCACCACATCCGACTCGCTGTTGAGATAGCACTTGGGCGGACGGCAGGCCTTCCGGTTGATGAGGCGCACTACCGATGCGCCGCCTAGTAGCGCTGGCGTCAACTTTTCGTCTGTGCTGCGGACCGCGCTCATCGGCGCCGGATATTTTAGCACGCCAAGAAGAGATCGGCGGGAAAGATTGGCGCCATTACTGGCCGAGAATTTCTCAAGGCGGCTGAGGATGCGCAGGGTCTGGCCGTTACCCTCGAACCCACCATCGCCTCGCATGGCGTAGTGGAGCGCGACCTCGCCGCCATGCCCGAAAGGGGGATGGCCGAGGTCATGCGTCGCGCCGATCGCTTGGATCATGGTAAGATTAGGAATCCACGGCGAGGCCTCGTGGTCGGGGAAGTCTTTCTTCAGCTGGAGCGCGATTCCGCCCGCTACCTGAGCCACCTCGATCGAGTGTGTAAGCCGGTTCCGGTAGAAGTCAGAGTCGCCAAGATTGAGTATTTGGGTCTTGCCTTGCAGGCGCCGGAACGATGACGAATGGATAATGCGCCCATAATCGGTAGCGGCCGCATCGCGAGCGTCGGACGTGCTCGGCTTCCACCCCTCGCGACGCGCTCCCCAGATATTGGCGTTGGGGTCGAAGATCATCGGCTTCAAGTCGTTCTTTTCCCAGAGATGCTGCTAGAAGACGAAATTCAGCTGCGGCGACTGTCTGCTGGCCTCACGGGACCACACCCACGCGTCGAATTCTCGCCGAGAAATAGAAAGCAGGTCCGCTGCAAAACAGAACACGTTCTTTAAGAATTCATACGCGTCGTTATTAACTCCCGATCTTAACGCAAAGGTTCTAATATGGCGATCCACTGCAATAGACTCAATTCCTACCAAACAAGCCATGTAGTCGATTGTCTTGGGCCCTACACCATTCAATGATTGGAGGTCGGCACAGAACGGTTCAGACTTGAGCGCTGTGCGCATGTCGTCTGTGGTGTCCACCTTTGCCCTATGGAGAAAGCAGACGAGGCGCTCAAAGCGCTCTATCTTGGTCGGATGCTGCCAGTTGAGCAGATGCGCCGTACTGCCCTTCTCAACGAGATAGCTGAGTGGCCTGCTGCCGGTTTCGTGGACACCGAGATAAGGTGTTTTTGACGAAACCGGAGTTTGTGAATGCAGAGAAGGAAGTTTAGCCGCGAGTTCAA
>NZ_JBWKMB010000036.1:0-28201 GCF_056431025.1 Nitratireductor lacus
TGACGCCTGTTCCTGACAGGCAAAAACCAGAAACCGCACACACTTGAACAAAACCCCGCCGAAAATCGACGGGGTTTGTCAGTGGTCTGAGCCCGGCGCGATGCCGGGCTTTTTCGTCAAACCTGAACCTTGTCAGATCGAGAAGTATTTCTTGCGAGCCTCGACGAAAGCACCGTCCGTGCCTTCCGTGCGGGTGCGCAGGATGTTGAGCGACTCGATGAAGCTCTCCGTCGTCTTCTTCGTCAGCGCATCGCCGGAATCGCGCAGCTCGCCGAGAATCTCGGCCGCTGCCTTCGCACCTGCCTCAACGATATCGTCGGGGAACTGGCGCACATTGACGCCGTGCTCGTCGACCAGTGTCTTCAGGGCACGCGGATCATTGGCGTAGAAGTCCGAAGCCACCTGATCATATTCCGCCTGGCAGACATCCTTGACGATCGCCTGCAGGTCGGAGGGCAGCTCCTGATACTTGGACTTGTTGACCACCAGCTCGGTTGCCAGACCCGGTTCCACAAAGCTCGGGAAGTAGTAATTCTTGGCAACCTGGTAGAAACCGAGCGCCAGATCGTTGTAGGGGCCGACGAACTCGGCCGCATCGAGCGTGCCCGACTGTAGCGCCTGGAAGATTTCGCCGGCAGCCATGTTGGTCACCGTCGCGCCAAGCTTCTCCCATACCCGGCCGCCGAGGCCCGGCGTGCGGAAGCGCAGACCTTTTACGGAATCGAGACCCGTCAGCTCCTCGCGGAACCAGCCACCGGCCTGTGTGCCCGTATCGCCGGACAGAAAGCCCTGAACGCCGAACTGGTCGTAGATCTCGTCCCAGATTTCCTGACCGCCCATATAGCGAACCCACGCCGCCATTTCACGCGAGGTCATGCCGTAGGGCACACCCGTGAAGAATGACAGGGCCGGGCTCTTGTTCTGCCAGTAATACGCCGCACCGTGGCTCATCTCGGCCGAACCATCGATAACGGCATCGAGCGACTGAAGCGGCGGAACGAGTTCACCCGCCGAATAAACCTGCACGGTCAGCCGACCGTCCGAAGCTGCCGTGATGCGATCTGCAAGCCGCTGGGCGCCAACACCCAGGCCCGGAAAATTCTTCGGCCACGTGGTGACCATGCGCCAGGTCTGGTTGCCCTGCGCGACCGCAGGCGTGGCTAACGCGGCAGCGCCCGCGCCGGCACCGGCCAGTCCCGCTTTCCTGAGGAAAGAACGACGATCCATGAATACCTCCCAAAAGAACATCAAGCGAAAAAAAGGGCCGCAGAACGGCCTCTTCAACTTTACTACAGCGCCGTAGTTAACATGCTCCGGCACAGCGGAAACTCATCAATACACGCACAAGCATAACTGTCTAGAGCCAGGCCCCGCTAATATGAACACAGTCTACACAAGAGCAATGAGGTGGGGCATCAGCCCTCCTGGCTGCATTTTTGGGCACGCCGCGAGCGCCGCGCCACTCCGTATCACCTGCCTGCGTGTTTCAATGTCGACTTTTGGCTCACTTGAAGGCAGGCTGCAGATGCAAGACAAAGCATAAGGCCCGAGAATCACAAAAACGATCCGGGGGGAACACATTGCTGGGAGGAAAGCATGGCGGGGCTTCTTGGCCTTTCGCGCCTGATTGACGCTATTAATCAATTCATCGGAAAGCAGGTTTCGTGGCTGATCCTGGTTGCGGTGCTGGTCTCTGCCTATAATGCCATCATCCGCTTTCTGGGAGACGGCCTGCCCGCCTACCTGCCGATACCGAGGGCTTCCAACAGCCTGCTCGAACTGCAATGGTACCTCTACGGCACCGTGTTCCTGCTGGCGTCCGCCTATACGTTGCAGCGCAATGAGCACATCCGCATCGACATCGTTTCGAGCCTGTTCACGAAACGGACCCGGGACTGGATCGACCTTTTCTGCCACGTCTTCTTCCTGCTTCCATTCGTATCGCTGATCGTCTGGCTGAGCTGGCCCTGGTTTCAGCGTTCCTTCATCTCGGGCGAGATTTCCGCCAATGCGAGCGGCCTGATCATCTGGCCCGCCAAATTCATGGTCCTTGCCGGCTTCATCCTTTTGACGGCGCAGGCCATCTCCGAGATCGTCAAGCGATACGCGGTCCTGCGCGGTCTGATCGACGAACCGAACCCGCAACATGAAATGCATCCGGCCGCAGAAGCAGCCATTGAGATGGAGGAGAAGCGCGATGATTGACCTGATCGCGCACAATCTCGCGCCCATCATGTTCGTCACCGTCATGGCGATGCTGCTGATCGGCTATCCGGTTGCCTTCACACTGGCTGCCGGCGGCCTCCTCTTCTTCGTGTTCGGTGTTGAACTCTCACATATCTCCAGCGAAATCCGTCTTTTCTGGCCGCTGCTGCAGTCACATCCCGAGCGCATCTACGGGATCATGTACAACGACACGCTGCTCGCCATTCCGTTTTTCACCTTTATGGGGCTGATCCTGGAGCGCTCCCGGATGGCCGAAGACCTGCTTGACACGATCGGCCAGCTCTTCGGGCCGGTGCGTGGCGGGCTTGCCTACGCCGCAGTGCTGGTGGGCGCCCTCCTCGCCGCAACGACAGGGGTCGTCGCCGCATCGGTGATCGCGATGGGGCTCATCTCGCTGCCGATCATGATGCGCTACAACTATAATCGCGGCTTTGCCACCGGCACCATCGCCGCGTCCGGCACGCTGGCGCAAATCGTCCCCCCATCGCTCGTCCTGATCGTGATGGCCGATCAGCTCGGCCGTTCCGTGGGAGACATGTATGTGGGCGCGCTTCTGCCGGCCCTCGCCATTATCGGCACCTACTGCCTGCTTGTCTTTGCCGTCACCATCATCAAACCGCACTGGGCTCCGGCCCTGCCGCCGGAAACACGCACGCTCGGCGGTGGCGTGACCTCTCTGGCCCTCCTGCTGGCTGCGTCGGTCGGCATCTACCTGGCCACGTATCACACCGTTTTCGCCGATATGCGCAGCGAAGTCAGACTTGTCTGGGCGGCCACGACGGCAACGGTCTTCGCTCTCGCCCTCAGTCTTGCCAATCGCCATCTGAAACTGAACATTCTTTCACGGCTCGCCGAGCAGGTTGTGATCGTGCTGATCCCGCCCCTGGCGCTGATCTTTCTCGTCCTTGGAACCATCTTTCTCGGCATCGCCACACCGACCGAAGGCGGTGCCATGGGAGCAACCGGCGCACTCGTGCTGGCCCTGATCAAGCGCAGGCTGTCCTTTTCCGTCCTCAAACAGGCGCTGGACGCCACGACGAAGCTTGCCGCCTTCGTGATGTTCATCCTGATTGGCGCGCGTGTCTTCGGCCTGACCTTCTACGGGATCAACGGCAATGTCTGGATCGAGGAACTTCTTCTGGCGCTGCCTGGCGGCGAAATCGGCTTCCTGCTTACCGTCACCGTCATCGTCTTCATTCTCGGCTGCTTTCTCGACTTCTTCGAGATCGCCTTCATCATGGTCCCGCTCCTGGTACCCGCCGCCGAGACGCTCGGCATCGACCTGATCTGGTTTGGCGTCATTCTCGGCATCAATCTGCAGACATCGTTCCTGACCCCGCCCTTCGGCTTCTCGCTGTTCTATCTGAGATCGATCGCGCCGATGAAGGAATGGAAAGACGAAGTTTCCGGCCGCATCCTGCCCGCCGTCAAGACGACGGAGATCTACAAGGGTGCCATCCCCTTCATCATCATCCAGTTTCTGATGATCATCCTGGTGATCGCGTTTCCCGGCCTTGTCACGCACTACAAGCAGGAGAGCACCGTCGATCCGAACGAGGTTGAGATCACCATTCCCACCTTCGGTGGCGGCAGCGACGGAGGGCCCGCATTCGGTCTGCCGGGCGGGCTGGGCGGCTCCCCGTTCGGTTCACCACCCACCGCTCCAGGGGACGGAAACGGGCAACAGAACAACGGACTGCAGCTGCCGGGCATCGGCGGTCTGCCACCGCTCGGCACACAACCCCCTGACGCCCCGGGCGAGACGCCACAGGAGCAGCCGGCAGCCCCCGCTGGCCCGGATCTGAGCCAGCCGCCGAGTTTTGACTGAACGGCAAGCCTGCAAAAGAAAACCCCGGAGCGGCACTCCGGGGTTTTCCTGCAGTTTCAGGGGCAGATCAGAGCTTACCAGCGCGCTGCTGGATCATCATGAAGGTATCAAACGTATACTCGGACAATTGCGCCCAGAGATATGCATCCTTTTTGAACGCCAGCTGATTGTCGTAGATCTTCTTGAAGGTGGGATTTGACGCGTTGATCTCGTCATAGGTTTCCATCGCAGCGTTGTAGCACGCCTCGAGGATTTCCTGACTGAACGGGCGGAGCTGCGCACCGTCCGCCACCAACTGACGCAAAGCCGCCGGGTTCTTATAATCGTAGCTCGCCATCATGTCGGCATTGGCTGCACGACAGGCCGCATCGAGCACCGACTGATAGGCCGCCGGCAGTTCATCCCACTTTGCCTTGTTGAACATGGCGTTCAGGACCGGACCGCCTTCCCACCATCCCGGATAGTAGTAGTACTGGGCGACCTTGTTGAAGCCGAGCTTCTGATCGTCATAGGGGCCGACCCACTCGGTCGCGTCGATCGTGCCTTTCTCGAGCGCGGGGTAGATGTCGCCACCGGCGATCTGCTGGGGAACCACGCCGAGCTTCTCGATGATCTTGCCGCCCATGCCACCGATGCGCATCTTGAGGCCCTTGAGATCTTCAACGGTGTTGATCTCCTTGCGGAACCAGCCGCCCATCTGCGCACCGGTATTGCCACACGGAAGAGTGTGGAGCCCCTCGGTGTGGTAGAACTCGTTCAACAGCTCATTGCCGCCGCCATAATAAAGCCAGGCGTTCTGCTGGCGATAGTTGAGCCCGAACGGGATGGCTGTGCCCAGCGCGTAGGTCGCATCCTTGCCCCAGTAATAATATGACGCCGTATGCGCCATTTCGACGGTGCCGGCAGCCGCCGCATCCGCCGCCTGAAGGCCGGGCACGATCTCGCCCGCAGCGAAGATCTGAATCTCGAAATTGCCGTCCGTTGCCCCTTTCACGAATTCGGCCATTGTTTCGGCTGCGCCATAGATCGTATCCAGCGCCTTCGGGAACGAAGACGTGCAGCGCCAGGTGATCTTTGGCATTGACTGGGCTATGGCGGGTGAGGCCAGCGCCGACGCAGCGGCAACGCCCGTTCCTGCCATGCCTGCCTTCTTGAAGAAGGTTCTGCGGTCCATATGTTCTCCTCCCATTCTGGAACCGTCTGCCGCAGTGCCTTTGGCACCCGGCTTCATGCCGGCTTCGCCGCCCCCACGCTGTTTGCTTATATCGGGCACCGAAAACCACAGGTATCAATGCATGCATGGCGTCCCAAGTCCAGCGTGTGATCCCTGTTCTGCGACCAATGTCGAAGGCCCAACGAAATCCCGAAACTGCCCATTGGAAAGGCGCGCGGAATGTCTACATTCCGATCTCTGAGAGCGACCGCCAGAAAACGGATTATCGAATGCGCACCCCACTGATCGCCGTCTCGACGGATGCAAAGGATTTCGAGAACTACACGTGGCATGCCACGCCACAGCCCTATCTCGACGCCGCCGTCTCCACCGCCGGCGTACTGCCGGTGCTGCTTCCCTCGCTCGGCGACAGGCTCGATCTGGACAGCCTGCTGGAAACCGTTGACGGCGTGCTCGTGACGGGATCGAAGTCAAACGTCTATCCCGAACTCTACGGTGGGGAAGCCAGTGAAGAGAACGGTCCCTACGACCATGCCCGCGACGCCACCACCCTCCCTCTTATCCGCAAGGCCATCGAGAAGGGTGTGCCGCTGCTGGCCATCTGCCGCGGGATCCAGGAACTGAACGTGGCGCTCGGCGGAACGCTCGCAACGGAGATTCACGAACGCGAAGGCGCTTTCGATCATCGCGGACCGCAGGAGGCCGGTCACGACACACGTTTCGCCATCCGCCAGACGGTGAAAGTGGCGCCTGGCGGCTGCCTCGCACGCATATTCGACACGTCCGAGGTCCGTGTGAACTCAGTTCACAGACAGGGCGTGGATAGGCCCGCTCCGCGTCTTCAGGTCGAGGCAGTGGCAGACGATGGCACGGTGGAGGCCGTCTCCGTGAAGGAGGCGCCCGGCTTCGCCGTCGGTGTCCAGTGGCATCCCGAATACTGGGCGCACAGGGACGATTCCTCGGCACGGATCTTCAGGGCGTTCGGCGAAGCCGTCCGCCGCCACGCCGCGAACCGCGAGAGAGCGGGCATCGCGGCTGAGTGATCAGTTTTCCCGATACAGGCTGAGCAGGGGCGTTCGCGGGCGCAGCGATTCATAGGCTGCGCCATCGCCCGGGTAAAACTCCACCAGCGCCTCGCCTGCCGCCGAGACGAAGACAACCGTCCCGTCAGGCCGCTCCTCCCAGATGCGGGCGTCGGCAAGACGCGGCAGTATCCGAGCACAGCTTCGGTCGAGATCAAGCTGCGTGCTCCCCTCTCCCGGCGCATGGCGCACACGGCAGACCTCGTTGACACCGATACCCGTCAACGTGAACTGGGAAGTGGCTGCAGGGCCAGTCTCCTCTCGGTCCGGATCCAGGGCATTGCCCGTCGCATCCTGCCCGGAAAAATAGCCGAACGAACCCACCAGCGCCAAGACCAGCGCCCCTGACATAACCAGTTTCATGAAATCAGAGCTCCATCGTCACAGGAATATCGTCCCGGGAGCTTCCATTTTTCTGGTTAATCGATCGCTAACGACTACAACTTTAAGGCGTCATGCACCTAGCCGAATTAGGGAGCCGTGCGGCCCTTCCGCGTCATCCGACAGACCGCGAGACGCTCCGGCGCTTCACATGGCCCGTCTCGGGAACAGGTGTGATTGCCCGGTCCTGCGTGAACCAGGCGACAAGATTATCGACCACCAGATCCGCCATGGCCTGACGTGTCGCAACCGAGGCCGATCCCACGTGCGGTAGAAGCGATGCATTCTCCTGCGCGATCAATGCCTCCGGCACATGCGGCTCGTTCTCGAACACATCCAGACCCGCCGCGAAGATCGTGCCCTTCTGCAACGCCTGGATCAGTGCGGCCTCGTCTACCGTGCTGCCACGGCCGATGTTGACGAAAACGCCGTTTGCGCCCAGTGCCGCAAACACCTCGGCATTGACGGCCCTGTGTGTTTCCGGCCCTCCCGGGGCGACACAGATCAGGGTATCGACGGCCGCAGCAAGTCCCGGAAGCGTATCGTGATAAACATAGGGCACGTCATCGAGTTTCCGGCGGTTGTGATAGGCAATCGGCAGACCAAAGGCGGCAAGCCGCTGCGCGATGGCGCGGCCGATGCGCCCCATGCCGAAAATGCCAACTGTCCGCCCGCGCAGCGAACCACGCGAAAATCGATAGGCCCCTTCGCGCGCCCAGCGCCCCTCACGCAGCCATGTCTCCGCGCGCGGCAGTTCGCGCACCGTGTTGAGAAGCAGGCCCACCGCGGTGTCGGCGACCTCCTCCGTGAGAACGTCGGGCGTGTTGGTCACCATAACATCGCAGCGACCGGCATGCGCGGCATCCACCGCGTCATAGCCGACACCAAAATTGGCGATGATCTCCAGATGAGGCAATGCGTCGATGAAGCCTGCCTCGACCGTCGTCATGGCTGCCATGCCGCGCACTCTTGCGGCCATCTCTTCCGTTACAAGGGCCGGATCCGCCCTCTCGAGCGCTACGAGTTCGAAACGCCCGGCAATGCGCTCCTTCGCATGTGGATGCAGCACGCCCGGAACCAGGATGGCGATGTCTCGTGTTTCAGCCAAATCATTCCTCCCGATTAGATGAGCCGGCGATTTATCCGCAAGATGGTTCAGCGCTCGACCGGCTTGCCGGTCGACTGGCGCACATGAAGCTCCGGCTTGATAAGCTCCTGAGCCGGATTCACCTCAGCCCCGTTCAATCTGTCGAGCAGAACGCGCGCCGCCCGACGCCCCACATCCCGCTGCCCGTTCCAGACGGTGGTCAGTGCAGGTGTGGCAATTGCCGCCTCTTCAAGATCGTCATATCCGGTTACAGAGATGTCGACGCCGGGTACAAGTCCGGCACGGGCAATGCCGTTCATGAGACCGATGGCCACGAGATCGTTCCAGCAGACCGCCGCTGTGGGCTTGTCCTTGAGCGCGAGAAACGCCCCGGCAATCTCGAAGCCGGCCTGCTTGGTGCGTGGCCCCGGAAACCGCCACTGCGGCTTGATCTCCAGCCCCGCCTTGGCCATCGCATCCACGTAGCCCTGATACCGGTCGCGGCCGGTCGACGTCTGGTCCGTGCCGCCGATCATGGCAATGCGCGTGTGTCCAAGCGAGATCAGGTGATTGGTCGCAAGCCCGGTGCCATAGGCATCGTCGCCACGAAAGACCGGCACCCGCGCACCTTCGACGGATCGGGCGATAAGCACTGTCGGCAAACCATTTTCCTCCACAAGGCGAATATCCTGTGGCGGCGTACCGATAGCCGGCGACATGATGACTCCGTCGGCCCCCAGTTGCAAAAGCGTGTCGATGAATGTGCGCTGCTTTTCCAGCTGGTCGTAATGGTTGGACAGGAGAAAGGTCTGCCGCGACCGGTCAAGTTCGGTCTCGATCGAGCGCAGAATCTCAGCAAAGAACGGGTTCATGATGTCATGAACAACGACCCCGATAATGCCGGATCGGGAGGTCCGCAGGCTCGCTGCGCGCCGGTTGTAGATATAACCGATTTCGCGCGCATGCTCCTTGATCCGCTGACGCGTTGCATCAGCGACCAGCGGACTGTCACGCAAAGCCAGAGAAACGGTTGCCGTGGAGACGCCAAGCGCCTCGGCGATGGTGGAAAGCTTGATCTTCTGCGCCAGCCTGAATCCCCCCAACGTGCAGATGGCCTTAACCACCAGGCGCAACGCAATCCATGATCGCACCGCCCGCTCGTGCTGCGACGGGCCCGCAGTCGCACCCTGCTAAACTGTTTAAAGACCTGCTTACGCCACGGACGGCCATAAGGTCAATCAGGATACGCGGCCGCAACGTCGCCTTTCAGCGAAATCGGGTCGGTTCTGCGGGAAACAGGCTGGACGATCAGATGCTAGGCTTCGACCTCGATACTGTCTTCATCATCGACATCGTCAAAACTGGTGCCGTTCAGATTCGCTTCGACTTTGAAGAGAAGGCGCGTCAAGACCCTCTGCTCTTTCTTGTCGAATCCTCTAAGCGCAATTTTTTCGGTCTTGCGCACCGACTTCTCAATGGACCGGATGGCCTGCTCTCCTTCTTCGGTTAAGAAAACATACGCCCGGCGTCCGTCTTCCTGCGATAATCGCTTTTCAAGAAAGCCCTGATTCGTCAGTCGGTTGATGGTTTTGGTAATTGTCGGCGGACGCACACCTAAAAGAGTGGCAAGCTGGCTGGGCGTCTGCCCATTCTCCACCGATAACGCCAGCATTAACTTGTCTTGCCCCGCATATAGCCCATGCTCCAGAAGCCGCTCGGCCAGAGCGGTGCGTGAAAGCCGAGCGGCCGACTGTAGCAAACCAATTGTCGCGCCCTTTACAGCTTTGGCCATAAAAACTCCCCTTTAGACATCCTCAACGATAAGATAGAACGCCCCTTGAACAAAATAGCTCTAACGAATCCCATTGCAACCATAGATTGCTCTTACCCAGACAAATAATTATGCTCTACTTTCGTATAAAAGTTTTGCCTGCCAATTGTCTTGATAGATCGCGAGACATGCTGTGAACACACAAGAAAATAAACCTACGCCGGCAAAGAAAATAGCGATCCTGCCAATAGGTGCGACTGAACAGCATGGCCCTCATCTGCCACCCGAGACTGACTGGATCATTGCGCAAGGCATTGTAGAGGCAGTCAAAAAGGAAATTCCAGAAAATCTCGATATTGTTTTTCTTCCAGTCGAGAAGATTGGCTACTCGATCGAGCATTCCGATTCCTCTCAAACGCATTCCATGACATTCGAAGAAGCCGCCAATCGGTGGATCGGCATCGGGGAGGCCCAGTTCAGGGCCGGTCTGCGCAAACTCGTCATTCTCAACGCCCATGGTGGCAACTCACCTTTGCTCACCATTGTAACGACTGAGCTGCGCGTGCGATTCGGCATGCTGGCCGCTGCCACGAGCTGGACGCGCTTTGGTTATCCGCAGGATCTTGTCTCCAGGGAAGAGCGCGCTTTTGGCATCCACGGTGGGTTTATCGAAACCTCCGTCATGCTGGCATTGCGCCCCGACATGGTGGACATGCGAAAGGCCGCGGACTTCAAATCCGCCCAGGCCGACTTTTGCCGCGATTTCACACATTTGCGCGCCTACGGCCCTCATGCTTTCGGCTGGATGATGCGCGACCTTGCCCGCGAGGGCGTCACCGGCAACGCAGCAGCGGCGAGCGCAGAAGCAGGAAAACGTATCATCGCCCACAGCGTGGCCGGCTTCCTGGATCTGCTTCACGATGTCGACCGGTTCGACATTTCCCACTTCGAACACTGACCGTGCAATCGCCCGGACGCCGTCTTATATAGTCGAGAAACCTTTCAAGTTTTGCGAGAAATCATGTCCGACGTTCAGACCGAGACGCCCAGCGAAACCACCCCGACACAGATTCCCGTCACTGTGCTGACCGGCTATCTGGGTTCAGGCAAGACGACGCTTCTGAACCGCATTCTCACCGAAGACCACGGCAAGCGTTATGCGGTGATCGTCAACGAATTCGGCGAGATCGGCATCGACAACGACCTGATCGTGGAATCCGACGAGGAAATCTACGAAATGAACAATGGCTGCGTGTGCTGCACGGTGCGCGGCGACCTGGTGCGGGTGGTCGAAGGCCTGACCCGGCGTCCGGGCCGGTTCGACGCCATCGTCGTGGAGACCACGGGCCTGGCCGATCCCGCCCCCGTGGCGCAAACCTTCTTTATGGATGACGATGTGCGCGCCAAGACGCGACTCGACGCGGTGGTCGCTCTGGTCGACGCCAAGCACCTGCCGCTGCGCCTGAAGGATTCCAACGAGGCCGAAGACCAGATCGCGTTCGCCGATGTCGTGATCGTCAACAAGACCGATCTCGTGACACCGGAAGAACTGGCGGCGGTCGAGGCAACGATCCGCGCGATCAACCCGATGGCCCGCATTCACCGCGCCGAACGCGCCGGCGTTTCGCTGACCGAGGTTCTGGACCGCGGCGCGTTCGATCTGAAGCGCGTGCTCGACAATGATCCGCACTTCCTCGATCACGACGATCCGGACCATGTGTGCGGGCCCGACTGCGACCACGACCATCACGATCATCATCACGATCATGCGCACGGGCACGACCATCATCACCACGCGCATGATCATGGCGCTGCCTCACCGATCCACGATGCCGGCGTGAAATCGCTCTCGCTGCGCGGTGGCGAGATGGACCCGAAGAAGTTCTTCCCGTGGATCGAGAAGACCACGCAGATGGACGGTCCGAGCATTCTGCGCCTCAAGGGCATCATCGCGTTCCCGGACGATCCGGACCGGTTCGTGGTGCAGGGCGTGCACATGATCATCGAGGGCGACCACCAGCGCCCCTGGCGCGAAGACGAAAAGCGTGAGACGCGGCTCGTCTTTATCGGTCGCGACCTCGACACCGAGCGTCTGCAGCGCACGTTCGAGGCCTGTCAGGCATAAGGCCTGACAGAGCCACGCGCGCCGCACCACACGAAAATCCATAGACCGGCATCGCCCAGGACCTGCCCACATGCCCACAGTCGCCCCGCTCGACCTCGAAAGCCATTGCATTGCCACTGCCTGGCTGAACGACATTCCGCATTTCGCGCTGGCCGATGGCGTGGTGCATCGTCTCGACAATGGCCACAAATGGGCAGAGGTTCATGACGGGCTGCTGGCCGCCTGCCCCGACGTCGATCATGCACGCCTTATCACCGGCGGCGAGGATGGACGGGTCGCAGCACTCGCGGCTGACGGCACGGTGGAAACGCTGGCCGAGATCGGCCGCAAATGGGTGACCAGCGTTGCAGCCGGTCCGCAGGGCACGGTCGGTTTCGCGGTCGGGCGCAACGCCTATGTGCGCTTTGCCGATGGAAAACAGCGCGAATTCCAGCACCCGCGCTCGGTGGAAGGCATCGCCTTCGCGCCGAAGGGGATGCGGCTTGCGGTCGCCCGCTACAATGGCGCGACGCTGCATTTTCCGGCAACCGACGGCAAGCCGACGGAGCTGGAATGGGCGGGTGCTCACACCGGCATCACCTTCTCGCCGGACGGCAAGTTCCTCGTCACCACCATGCAGGAAAACGCCCTGCATGGCTGGAAACTGGCGGATGGCAAGCACATGCGCATGGCCGGCTATCCGGGAAAGGTGAAGAGCTTTTCGTGGAGCGCCAAGGGCAAATGGCTCGCCACTTCCGGAGCGCCGGCAGCCATTGTCTGGCCCTTTCAGGCGAAGGACGGCCCGATGGGCAAAGCGCCGCTTGAGCTGGGGACCCGCGGCGACACGATGGTGACGCAGGTCTGCTGCCATCCGACCGAGGAGATCGTCGCCATCGGCTATACCGACGGCATGATCCTCGCCGGGCGTTTTGCTGACCAGAAAGAGGTTCTTCTGCGCAGGCAGGGCAAGGGCGCGATCACCGCCATGGCCTGGGACGGTGATGGCCGCCGCCTCGCCTTTGGCTCGGAGACCGGTGAAAGCGGCGTGGTGGATATCGCCGGTTGAATTTCACGCCCTGTGCCTCAGTCTTTGCTTGCAGCGCGCGCGGCGTCCTGTAGCTTCCTCACCTGACTGGAAGCATGGGGGAGCGAGCGGTGGATAGCAGGCGCACAGCGCAGGAGATGCCTGCCCGGCTTGAACTCACCCCCGCGACCTATCGCCATCTTCTGAAAACGGCGCATCGCCACGCATCGCACCAGATCGAAGCAGAAGACCTGCTGCATGAAACGCTGATCGCCGCACTGACTGCCGGCAACCGCCCATGCGTGGAGAACCGCGCCTGGCTTCAGGGCGTCATGCGCAACGTGGCGGCGACGAAACGGCGCTCCGCCGCCCGCCGCTCAACCCGTGAGAACGCCGCAAGTCTTTTTGAACCATCGGAAGACGGGGATGTTCCGACCGCGTTTCTTGCCGGCCTGCCAGGGAGCCAGAGAATTGTCGCGCTTCTGGCTCTCGGCGGTCATACGCGCAGTGAAATCCGGCACCTTCTGCGCATTTCCGATGCGAGCCTGCGTCAGCGTATTGCCGGTCTGCGCCAGCGTTGGCGCGATGCCTCGCCCGACGCAGCTCCCCTTCCCGGAAAGCTTCTGGCGGGCACGCTCGCCTTCGGCACGATCCGGCAGAACCTTCTTCCGCTGACCGGTCGCAATTCTGCGTTCCTCGCAAGCCACGATCCGGACGGACACCTCTTTGCGGTAAGTTTTTCTCACCCCAAAGCTCACAAAACTGGCTCCTGCGGCAATTAAGAAGCAGAACCGGCACTGTAACATCAGGAGACAAACATGCTTTCCAACGTCCGCATCGGCAACATCTGCTATTACGTCACCGACATTGACCGCACCGAAGCGTTCTACCGCGATGTGGTCGGGCTGAATGTCCAGAGGATGGAAGGGGACGAAGAGACGGGCGACTGGCTGCTGGCCAGCATCGAGAACAATATCGAACTCATCTTCTTCAAGATGGAGTCGCGCCCGGGAAACACCCCCATTGTGGTGTTCGACCTCTCCGAAGGTGGCATCGATACCGTCGTGGAAGGCCTTGCGGAGAAAGGCGCGACGATCGTGACGCCTGTCAGCCATGCTCCGGGCGGCTGGTCTGCCGAATTTGCCGACCCGGACGGCCATGTCCTGTCCGTCTACCAATCGGAAGAGCGCCCGCGCAAAAGCGCGTAAGCATCACCGCACCAGAACCGCTCGCAGATCGTTGACATTCGTGCCGGTTGGCCCCGGCGCGAACAGATCGCCCAGCGCATCGAACGCGCCCCAGGCGTCATGCGCGGCCAGCAGCGCCTTCGGGTCGTGGCCGGCAGAGCGCAGCCGCGCGACGGTGCCGTGATCGGCAAAGGCGCCGGCATTCTCCTCCGACCCGTCGATGCCATCCGTATCGGCGGCGAAAGCCGAGATGCCGGAAACGCCCTCAATGCCGAGTGCAAGCGCCAGAAGAAATTCGGTGTTGCGCCCGCCGCGCCCGCCGCTTCGGCGCAGCGTGACCGTGGTTTCACCGCCCGAAAGCAGCACGACCGGTTTTCTGAAAGGCCGGTCGCGCATCGCCACCTCACGGGCAATCGCCGCATGAACGCTGCCCACCTCACGCGCCTCGCCCTCAATCGCATCCGACAGGATGACGGCAGGCACGCCCTGCGCCTCGGCGGCGGTGGAGGCCGCCTCCAGCGAGCGCGCGGCCGAGGCGATGACGTGAACCTCATGGCCTGAAAAACGTGGATCATCCGGCTTTGGTGCGTCCGCCGCAGGTGATGCGAGATGCTGCATCACCGCATCGGGCAATCGCATGCCATAGGTCTCGATCACGCCGAGCGCATCCGCGCGGCTTGCCATATCGGGCACGGTCGGACCGGATGAAACAAGTGCCGGGTCATCACCGGGAATGTCCGAGACGATCAGCGAGACGACGCGCGCGGGATAAGCAGCAGCGGCCAGCCTGCCGCCCTTGATCGCGGAAATGTGCTTGCGCACCGTGTTCATGGCCGAGATCGGCGCGCCGGACGAAAGAAGCGCCTCGTTGACGGCGATCTCGTCGGCGAGTGTCAGGGAGCCTGCGGGTGCAGGCAGCAGGGCCGAGCCACCGCCGCAAACGAGCGCGATCACCAGATCGTCCGGGCCGAGCCCGGTCACGCTCTCCATGAGACGCTGCGCACCGGAAAGGCCCGCCTCATCCGGCACCGGGTGCGCCGCCTCCAGAACCTCGATCATGCGGGTTGGCGCGCCATAGCCGTAGCGGGTGACGACCACGCCTTCCAGAGGCCCGTCCCAGGCGTCCTCAAGTGCCGCCGCCATCTGCGCGGCACCCTTGCCGGCCCCGACCACGATGGTGCGGCCCCGGGGCTTTTCCGGTAGGAATGCGCGAATGGTTTTGGCCGGGTCGGCGGCAGCGAGGGCAGCGTCGAACAGTCTTGTGAAAAACGCCTTCGGATCGATGCTGCCGGTCACATGCGCCCCCAGAACTTACAAGGCGCTTTTGGCAGCCTCTCCTGCGACATAGGTTTCCACGATGGCGCGGTCATCGGCAAGCGTCTGGAGCAGGAAAAGCTCCTCGGCCAGCGTTTCGATGCGCTCCATGCGCAGCGCCATAACCGGCGTTGCGCGCGCGTTCAGAACCACGATATCGGCGTCGGTGCCCGGTTCCAGCGTGCCCACGCGCTCCGACAGGGAAAGCGCCTCGGCATTGCCGCGCGTGATCTGCCAGAAGGAGGCCAGCGGGTTCAGCTTCTCGCCATTAAGCGCGATGACCTTGTAACCCTCATCCATGGTGCGCAGCATGGAGTAGTTGGTGCCGCCGCCCACATCCGTCGCCGAGGCCAGCCGCAATGGCTTCTCACGCTTGCGATAACGCAGATAGTCGAACAGGCCGGAGCCGAGGAAGAGGTTTGAGGTGGGGCAGAACACGGCGACCGAGCCCGTGTCCGAAAGCACATCCGCCTCGCGCTCTGAAAGATGAATGCAATGGCCGAGCAGCGCCTTGGGGCCGAGCAGGCCGTAATGCTCGTAGATGCCGGTATAGTCCGGCGCGTCGGGATAAAGCTCCGTCGTCAGCGCGATCTCGTCGTGATTTTCGGAGAGATGCGTCTGCATGTGGAGGTCGGGGAATTCGCGCATCAGTGCTGCGGCCATCTCCAGCTGCTCGGGGCTGGAGGTGATGGCGAAGCGCGGCGTGATGGCATAGTTGAGCCGGCCCCTGCCGTGCCACTCGTCGATTAGCGCCTTCGTGTCGTCGTAAGAAGATTGCGGCGTGTCGGTGAGTGCGGCCGGCGCGTTGCGGTCCATCATCACCTTGCCGCCCACAACGCACATGTTGCGCGCCAGCGCCTCGCTGAAAAACGCCTCCGCGCTTTCCTTGTGAACGGAGCAATAGGCGGCAACCGTGGTCGTGCCGTTGCGCAGCAGCTCATCGAAGAACAGACGGGCGATGTGCCGGCCGTGCTGAATGTCGGAGAACCTGGTTTCTTCAGGGAAGGTGTAGTTGTTCAGCCAGTCCAGAAGCTCGGCGCCATAGCTCGCGATCACCTGCATCTGCGGGAAATGCGCATGGGCGTCGATGAAGCCCGGCAGGATGAGATGCGGGCGATGATCCACCACCGTGTGCCCCGCTTCGGCTCCTGCTGCGACCTCGGCAAAGCTGCCGGATGCGAGGATAACGCCATCTTCGACCAGAACCGCGCCATCCTCTTCAAAGAGATAGGCGTCGTGGTCGTCGATGCTCCGCGGTTCGGCTTTGAACGACAGGAGCCGTCCGCGGATGAGTTTCTGTGCCATGCGCTAGCGCGCCTCCTCGAACCAGGTAACGATCAGTTGCCGCTCCTCGTCCGTGATGCCCGAAACATTGCCGGGCGGCATGGCGTGGCTGCGGCCTGCCTGCAGATAGATTTCGCGCGCATGCTCGGCAATAGAAGCATCCGTGTCGAGCACAACATTCTTCGGTGGGTAGGGCACGCCCTCATAGCCCGGCACGGCGGCATGGCACATGGCGCAACGTCCCATCACCGTGTCGCGCACCGCCGGAAAATGGGTCGAGGCGACGAAGGTCTGCCCCGTCGCCGAAAGCTTCGTCTCGCCCGTCAGCACCTGCGGCACGGTGGAGAGCCACATGATGATGATGAAGAGAACGCCGGCCAGCCCCCAGGTCCAGTGCGGGGTGCCCTTGCGGGCGTGCACCGTGTTGAAATAGTGCCGGATCAGCACGCCGATGATGAAGATGAGCGATGCGATGATCCAGTTGAACTGGGTGCCGAAGGCCAGCGGATAATGGTTCGACAGCATCAGGAAGACGACGGGCAGCGTCAGGTAATTGTTGTGCAGCGAACGCTGCTTCGCCTGCAGGCCAAGTTTCAGGTCGGGCGTGCGTCCCGCCTTCAGATC
This sequence comes from Nitratireductor lacus, assembly GCF_056431025.1. Taxonomy (NCBI): domain Bacteria; kingdom Pseudomonadati; phylum Pseudomonadota; class Alphaproteobacteria; order Hyphomicrobiales; family Phyllobacteriaceae; genus Nitratireductor; species Nitratireductor lacus. Next base: position 17,087 of record NZ_JBWKMB010000036.1, read on the forward strand.
GGCCACCACGATCTTCTGGTTGGGGATGATGATCAGGAAGACATTCGCGGTCATGATCGTCGCGGTGAAAGCGCCCAGGTGCAGGAAGGCCGCGCGACCGGTGAAGAGCTGCGTATAGCCCCACGCCATCACCACCAGGATCACATAGAGAACCAGCATCAGCGCCGTGTCGTTCTTGCCGAGCGGCGATTTGCACAGAAGGTCGTAGAGCAGCCAGCCAAGCCCGATGGAGGCGAGCGAGATCAGGATGCCGCCCCAGGCGGGCACATCGAGCACATTGCGGTCGACCAGATAGAGATCCGCGCCCGCATAATAGATGATGGCAAGCAGCGCGAAGCCGGACAGCCAGGTGGAATAGGATTCCCATTTGAACCAGGTCAGGTGCTCCGGCATGGAGGCCGGCGCGACCATGTATTTCTGGATGTGGTAGAAGCCGCCGCCATGGACCTGCCATTCCTCGCCATGCACGCCCTCGGGCAGGCCCGGCCGCTTCACCAGCCCCAGATCGAGCGCGATGAAATAGAAGGATGAGCCAATCCAGGCAATGGCCGTGACCACATGCAGCCAGCGCACGCCAAAAGACAGCCAGTCCCACAAAACCGCGTATTCGTTCATGCCAGTTCCCTCAACTCCACCGGGCGCAGGGTGACGGAACCCGATATAAACGGAAAGCGGATAAGATCACGATGACTTTCAAAAAATTTTGGAAAATAATGTGCGCGAAACACCTGGGGGCAGTGCATGGCCTATCTCGACAACATCGCCGTTTTTGTCCGCGTCGTGGAACTCGGCAATCTGTCTTCTGCGGGCCGCGACATGCGGCTTTCTCCGGCCGTTGCCTCGAACCGGGTGAAGGAGCTCGAAAAGCACCTCGGCGTGCGGCTCTTCAACCGCACCACGCGCCAGCTCACCCCCACCGAACAGGGCCGCGTCTTCTATGAGGGCGCGCGCAAGGTTCTCGAAGCGGTGGCGGAAGCCGAAGCCTCGGTCGCCGATCTTTCCGGCCAGCCGCGCGGCACGATCCGCGTCACCGCGCCGCTCGGCATCGGCAAACGGCTGATCGCCAGCGGCATTCCCGAATTCCGCGACAGATATCCCGAGATCGAGGTTCGCTTACGGCTCTCCGACCATGAGGTCGACATGATGCGCGAAGGCATCGACGTTGCCTTCAAGCTTGGAATACTGGAAAACTCCTCCTTCCGCATGCGCGGCATCATGGATTGCGAGCGCGTTCTGGCGGCCGCGCCTGATTATCTGCAACGGCGCGGCGAACCGAAGACACCCGAAGCACTGATCGATGAGCGCCACGATTGCCTGATGCTGCGCTTTCCCGGCGCACGCGAGCATTTCTGGATGCTGCAGACGCCGGAAGGCGCGCGAAAGTTCGAGGTTAGCGGCCCGTTCGATTCCGACGATGGCGACGTGATCACCGACTGGGCGCTTGCCGGGCGCGGCATCGTCAACAAGCCCCGCTTCGAGATCGAGCCATTTCTGCGCGATGGAAGGCTTAAGGTGGTCCTGCCCCAGACCCCGCCCGTGCCGGTAAAGCTTGCCGCGCTCTACCCGCACAAGAAGTTTCAGGACCCGAAAGTGCGGCTTCTGGTCGACTTCATGTCAGGCCGCTGCCAGCGCATGATTGGCGATGTACTGGACGTGAAGTAATCAGCGGTTCAAAGCCCTCAGTATCTCCGCAGCCGCCATGGCTGCGATGACGGCGGGGCGCTTGTCGTGCACGGCGTTCCCGCCGATGGGGGTGGTCAGCTGCGCGAAACGGCGTTCATCGCCGCCGTTCTTCAGATACCAGCTCTTGAAGGTCGCGCGTTTGGTTTTGGAGCCGATCATGCCGACATAGGCTGCGTCATCGCGTGCGAGCGCCTCGGCAACCAGCAGAAAGTCGAGCGCATGATCGTGGGTCAGGATCACGAAGGCCGTCCCGGCGGGAGCTTCACGCACCGCCTCTTCCGGCAGGGCCGTAAGGCGCGTCTCCACATCATCCGGAAAATCCCCAAGCGCTTCCTTGCGGGTCTCGACCACCAGCACCCGCACGGGCAGCGGGGTCAGCGCTGCAGCCAGCGCATGGCCGACATGGCCGCCGCCAAACAGGATCACCTGCGGGAAGGCGCCTGCCTCATCGCCGACGCGCTTCACAAGCGCCCGGCGCTCAGCCTGATCGAGTAGGCGAATGTCGAGCGCCACCCGACCGCCGCAGCACTGGCCGATTTCCGGTCCCAGCGGAATGTCGAAAGCGCCGGTTGCAAGATTCTCCGAGATGAGTTCGCGCGCCCTGGCAATCGCCATGAATTCGAGCTGGCCGCCACCGATGGTTCCGAAAATCGCTTCTGGCGAAACCAGCATCCACGCGCCCTCTTCGCGCGGGGTGGAGCCTTTCGCCTCGCGCACCTCGACGAGAGCAGCGGACGGCGAGGCACCCAGAAACGTCTCAAGGGTTTCAGTTGGATGGCTCATTTCCGCACCCATGCGTGACGGTGAAAAGACGCGAACCAGAGACCAGTGCGAAGAAGCAGAAGCATGACAGAACGATAACGGCAGGAAGGCGCGCAGGCTAGGGTCAGGACCCTAGCGCGCGCCTTCAGCCTTCATGCGCTCCACCGCCATCAGCACACGCTCGGGCGTGGCCGGCGCATCGAGACGCGGGCAGACCGTGTGGTCGGCAACGCTCGCCACCGCATCGGACAGCGCGTGAAGCACGCACATGGCGAGCATGAAGGGCGGTTCGCCCACGGCCTTGGAACGGTGCACCGTCGGTTCGGCGTTTTCCGCCCAGTCGGCAAGCGCCACGTTGAACACTTTCGGCCGGTCGGATGTGAGCGGGATCTTGTAGGTGGACGGCGCATGGGTCCGAAGCCGCCCCTTGCCATCCCAGACCAGTTCTTCCGTCGTCAGCCAGCCCATGCCCTGAATGAAGCCGCCCTCGATCTGGCCAATGTCGATGGCGCGGTTCAGCGAGCGGCCTGTCTCATGCAGGATATCGACGCGCTCGACCATGTATTCGCCGGTCAGCGTGTCGACGGAGACCTCGGCACAGGCTGCGCCATAGGCGAAGTAATAGAATGGCCGCCCCTGTCCCTTGTCGCGATCCCAGTGGATTTTCGGCGTCTTGTAGAAACCCGCTGCGGAAAGCTGGATGCGGGCCATATAGGCCTCGCGGATGAGGTCGGCAAAGGGGATTTCGCGGTTGCCGATACGCACGCGGCCCGGAAGGAACACCACCTGATCCTTCGGCACGTCATGGGCTTCGGACGCGAAGTCGATCAGCCGGGTCTTGATCTGGCGCGCCGCATCCTGCGCAGCCATGCCGTTCAGATCGGAGCCGGAGGAGGCCGCCGTAGCGGACGTATTGGGCACCTTGCCGGTGGTCGTGGCGGTGATCTTCACCTGATCGATATCGATCTGGAACTCTTCGGCCACCACCTGCGCCACCTTGGTGTAGAGCCCCTGCCCCATCTCGGTGCCGCCATGGTTTAGATGCACGGAACCATCCGTGTAGACATGCACCAGCGCCCCGGCCTGGTTAAAATGCGTGGCCGTGAAGGAGATGCCGAATTTCACCGGTGTCAGCGCAAGACCGCGCTTGATGACCGGGCTTTTCGCGTTAAAGGCCGCGATTTCGCGTCGGCGCGCGGCATAATCGCTGCTCTCCTCCAGCTCGGCGATGATCCGTTCAGCGACATTGTCCTCCACCGTCTGATGATAGGGCGTGACGTTGCGGTCATCCGTGCCGTAGAGGTTTTTCTTGCGGATTTCGAGCGGGTCTTTGCCCAGCGCGAAGGCCACCTCATCGATGATGCGTTCAGCGCCCACCATGCCCTGCGGTCCGCCGAAACCGCGAAACGCGGTGTTGGACACGGTGTTGGTATAAAGCGGGCGCGAAACGGCTCGCGCAGCGGGGTAGAAATAGGTGTTGTCGCAGTGAAACAGCGCCCGGTCGGTCACCGGACCGGAGAGATCCGCCGCATAGCCGCAGCGCGCGGCATAGGTGAAATCAACGCCGAGAATGGCACCCTCATCATCGAAACCGACTTCATAGTCGATCAGGAAGTCGTGGCGCTTGCCGGTCGCTGTCATGTCGTCGTCACGGTCGGGACGCAGCTTGACGGGACGGTTCAGCTTCTTGGCCGCGATGGCCGAAATCACCGCAAACAAATTGGCCTGCGTTTCCTTGCCGCCGAACCCGCCACCCATGCGCCGCACCTCGATGGTGACGGCGTGGGAAGACACGCCCAGCGCATGAGCCACCATATGCTGCACCTCGCTCGGATGCTGGGTGGAGGAAAAGACGGTGACGTCACCGTCTTCGCCCGGAAGCGCAAACGCGATCTGGCCTTCGAGATAGAAATGGTCCTGCCCGCCAACCCGCATCTGACCGCGGATCGTGTGCGGGGCAGCGGCAATGGCCGCAGCGCTGTCACCGCGTTCAAGCTTCAGCGGCGCGGTGACGAGCCGCGCGTCATCCGCGGCATCGGCGATATCGATCAGTGCGGGTTCTTCCGCATAGTCGATCTTCGCGAGACGGCAGGCGCGCCGCGCCGCTTCGCGCGTTTCGGCAATCACGGCAAAGATGGGTTGGCCGAAAAACTGAACGAGGTCGTTTGTAAGAATGGGTTCGTCGTGAAGCCCGGTGGGGCTGATGTCGTTTTCGCCGGGAATGTCGTCTGCCGTCAGAACGGTGACCACACCGGGCGCAGCACGCACCTTCGAGAGGTCCATGCTCGTGATCGTGCCATGCGCGACCTCGGAAAGACCGAGACAGGCATGCAGCGTACCCGCCGGTTCGGGCATGTCGTCGATATAGACGGCTTCGCCGCTGACATGCTTGTGCGCGGAATCGTGTTTTTGATCACTGGCGACGCCGCCGGCGATCCTCGCCCTTCCGGGATCAAGCGTTTCGTGCCGTGTCATGATCAGGCCGCCTCATATCTGGAGAGGTTTGCCGGGTTGCCCGTGCTTTCAACGTAGAAGCGGCGGAGCAGGTTTTTCGCGGCCATCATGCGATAGTCGGCCGAAGCGCGCATGTCGCTGATCGGCTGAAAATCTTTCTCATAGGCCGAAAGGGCTGCCTCGGCCGTTTCCTCAGTCCACGCCTTTCCGACAAGCGCTGCCTCGACGGCTTTTGCGCGTTTCGGTGTCGCGGCCATGCCGCCATAGGCGATGCGGGCGGCTTCGACCCGGCCATCGGCGATCCGCAGATCGAATGCGCCCAGAACCGCCGTGATGTCTTCGTCACGGCGCTTGGAGATTTTCCAGACCGCGAAACGGGAGGCCGCATCGGGCACCGGCACATGCACCGCCTCGACGAATTCGCCGGGCGCGCGATCCTGTTTGCCATAGTCGATGAAGAAATCTTCCAGCGGAATGGTGCGGCGCGCGCTGCCCTTTCGCAACGTGAGCGTTGCGCCAAGGGCGATCAGCGGCGGAGGCGTGTCGCCGATGGGCGAGCCATTGGCGATGTTGCCACCGATCGTTCCCATATTGCGCACCTGCTCGCCGCCAATGCGGTCGATCAGTGCGCCCAGCGCGGGAATGCGTTTCGCCAGAAGCTCAAAAGCTCCGGTGTAGCTTACGCCTGCGCCAATGCTGATGACGCCATCCTGCTCACGGATTTCCTGCAGGCCATCGAGCCCGCCGATGAAAACGACCGGCGCGATGTCGCGCATGAATTTGGTGACCCATAAGCCCACATCCGTCGCACCGGTGACGATGGTGGCCTCGGGCTCGGCTTCAAGGATTGCGGCAAAATCATCGACATCCGCCGGGATGAGCAGACGCTCGCGGCCCGAGCCGATCTCCACCCGCGCGCCATCCTTCATGCCCTGCAGCGCGGCGATGACCGCAGCGCGTTCCAGCGCCAGCGGGTCAGATGCGGCATGGCCATAATCGGAGACCGCGCGCGCAGCCCGCACGATGGGTTCATAGCCGGTGCAGCGGCACAGATTGCCCTGCAACGCTTTCTCGATGGCCCTGTCGGTGGGCTGCGCTTCACGCATCCAGAGCGCGTAAAGCGACATGACGAAGCCCGGCGTGCAGAAGCCGCATTGCGAGCCATGGTGGTCGACCATCGCCTGCTGGACCGGATGCAGGCTGCCATCGGCCCGTTTCAGATGCTCCACCGTCACCACATGACAGGCATCAAGCGAGCCAAGGAAGCGGATGCAGGCATTGACGCTCTCATACGAAAGCGCGCCATTGCGCAACCGGCCCACAAGCACGGTGCACGCGCCGCAATCGCCTTCGGCGCAGCCTTCCTTGGTGCCGGTCAGACGCTGCCGCAGACGCAGATAATCGAGCAGGGTTTCGTCCGGACGGACATCGCTCAACGCCACCGGCGCGCCGTTCAAAAGAAACCGGATTTCACCGCGCGCGCCCATCAGCTCCCCCTGTAGGTGGAATAGCCGTAGGGCGAGATGAGAAGCGGCACGTGATAATGAGCGTTTTCTGCCATGCCGAAGCGGATCGGCACCTGATCGAGGAAGGCCGGCGCCGGCAGATCGACGCCCTGCGCACGCAGATAGGCGCCGGCTTCGAACACCAGCTCGTAGAAGCCGGTGCGAAACGCATCGCCGGCAAGCAGCGGCGCATCGCAGCGGCCATCGCTGTTGGTCGTGACCGTCTTCACATGAGTGCGCGCCTCGCCCTCCAGGCGATAGAGCGCAATCTCCAGTCCTCCGGCCGGTTTTCCGCTGGCCGTGTCCAGCACATGGGTCGTCAGACGGCCCTCACCCGCATTGCTCATGCGGCCTCCCTATCAATTCGCTTAAGCCACTTGCGCGTCTACCACTTGATTGTGGGGCAAATTGATTGCGAGCATAAGAGGACGCGCTAAGGAAGAACAACAAAACTCTTTCAAATTTTTCAGGAAAGTACCTCCCGCATTCCATCTATTATCCTTGCCAATAGCGAATTTCGGACAGATTGCATGACCCGCTACCTGAGAAACATGACCGGCTATGGCCAGACTCCACCGAACGCCGACTGGCCCGGCGGCGCGAAGATCGCCGTGCAGTTCGTTGTCAATTACGAGGAAGGCGGCGAAAACTGCATTCTGCATGGCGACGAGGCCTCGGAAGCCTTTCTTTCGGAAGTGGTGGGCGCGGCGCCATGGCGGGGCATGCGCCACTGGAACATGGAATCCATCTATGAATACGGCTCGCGCGCCGGGTTCTGGCGGCTCCACCGGATGTTCACGGCAGCCGGCGTGCCGGTCACCGTTTTCGGCGTCGCCACAGCGCTTGCCCGCAGCCCCGACCAGCTTGCCGCCATGCAGGACGCCGGCTGGGAAATCGCCTCCCATGGCTTGAAATGGATCGACTACCGCGCCCATTCGGAAGAAAGCGAGCGCGCCGACCTTCTGGAGGCGATCCGGCTGCACACCGAAGTGGTGGGCGAGCGCCCGCGCGGCCTCTATCTCGGACGCACCTCGGTGAATTCGGTAAAGCTGGCCATCGAGGAAGGCGGGTTCGACTGGATTTCCGACACCTATGACGACGACCTGCCCTATTGGATCGACCATGACGGCCATGGGCACGGCACGCGCGCGCAGCTGGTCATTCCCTACACGCTCGACGCAAACGACATGCGCTTTGCCACGGCGCAGGGCTTCAATTCCGGCGATCAGTTCTTCAGCTATCTGAAGGACGCTTTCGACACGCTTTACGCTGAGGGAGGCTCGGGACGGTCGGCCATGATGAGCATCGGCCTTCATTGCCGTCTCATCGGCCGGCCGGGACGCGCTGCAGCCCTCCAGCGCTTCATCGACTATGTGAAGAGCCACGATCATGTGTGGCTTGCGACACGCGGCGAGATCGCCCGGCACTGGCGCGAAAAGCACCCTTATGAAGCGCCGGCCCTGCGCCCGAGCCGCATGAGCGAACCGGAGTTCATCGAACGGTTCGGCAGCATCTATGAGCATTCACCATGGATCGCCGAACGCGCGGTGAAGCTGGAGCTGGGGCCCGCACATGACACGGCAGGCGGCCTTGCCAATGCTTTGGCACGCGTTTTCCGCTCCGCCAGCGAAGACGAACGCCTTGGGGTTCTCAAAGCGCACCCTGATCTCGCCGGCAAGCTGGCGGTAGCCAAAAGACTGACCGAGGAATCGAGCAAAGAGCAGGCTTCGGCAGGGCTCGATGCGCTGACCGACAGCGAGCGCGCACGCTTCACCGAACTCAACACCGCCTATACGCAGAAATTCGGGTTTCCCTTCATCATCGCCGTCAAGGACAACACCAAGGACAGCATTCTGAAGGCCTTCGAAACCCGGTTAGAGAACAGCCGCGACGAGGAATTCGCCACCGCCTGCCGGCAGGTGGAGCGGATCGCCCGGCTGCGGCTCAACGACATCCTCCCCGTGTGAAATCAGGACGAGACCAGATGAGCGCCCGCACCTATTACGCCCCGCATGGCGGGCATCCGCCGCAGACCCAGCTCCTGACAGACCGCGCGGTTCTGACGGACGCCTATGCGCTGATGCCAAAGGGCGTCATGCAGGACATCGTCACCAGCCTGCTGCCGTTCTGGGAAAAAACCCGCTGCTGGATCATCGCACGGCCTTTGTCCGGCTTCGCCGAGACCTTTTCGCAATACATCATGGAAGTGGAGCCCGGCGGCGGCAGCGACCGGGCCGAACTCGATGAGACCGCAGAAGGCGTGCTTTTCATCGTCGAGGGCGAGCTGACCATCGAGATCGCCGGCGAGACGCACAAGATGACGCCCGGCGGCTACGCCTATCTGCCGCCATCGAGCGGCTGGACCGCACACAATCGGGGCGATGCGCCCGCGCGCTTCCACTGGGTCCGCAAGGCCTATGAGCCCGTTGTCGGGCTCGACATGCCTGATCCGCTGTTTCTGAACGAGGCCGATGTCGCGCCCTCTCCCATGCCGGGAACGGATGGCAAGTGGGCCACGACGCGCTTTGTCGATCCGGCCGATCTGCGCCACGACATGCATGTAACCATCGTCACGCTGCAGCCCGGCGCGGTGATCCCCTTCGCCGAAACGCATGTCATGGAGCACGGTCTCTATGTGCTGGAAGGCAAGGCCGTCTACCGGCTCAATCAGGACTGGGTGGAAGTGGAAGCCGGCGATTTCATGTGGCTGCGCGCCTTCTGCCCGCAGGCCTGCTATGCGGGCGGGCCGGGCAATTTCCGCTACCTGCTCTACAAGGACGTCAACCGGCACGCCCGGCTGGGTGGCAGCTTCGCGCGATGAAGCGGATCGAAGCCGAGAAGCTGACACGCGCAGCCTTCGCGCCCTTCGGCGACGTGATCGAGACCAAGGGTGCGGAAAGCTTCCTCATCAATGCCGGCAAGTGCCGCCGCTTTCACGACCTGGCGACGGTTGAAACGGCGGGTGAGAACGCGCGCGTTCTGATCAACATCTTTCGCGGCACGCCCTATGCACTGCCGCTTCAGCTTTCCATGGTCGAGCGGCACCCGCTTGGAAGCCAGGCCTTCATGCCGCTTTCGCCGGCCCCCTTTCTGGTGATCGTTTGCCCGGATGAGGGTGGGAAACCCGGCGAACCCCGCGCCTTCATCACGCATCCCGGACAGGGCGTGAACTACGCGCGCGGCACGTGGCATGGCGTTCTGACACCCATCGACGCACCCCAGGATTTCGTGGTGGTCGACCGTGGCGGAGACGGCAACAATCTCGAAGAATTCCACTTCCAGGAACCCTTTGAAATCACGGTGCCATCCCTCAAATGACCGCTCCCGACCTTCACCTCATCAACCGGCTGCTCGACGTGATCGAACAGGACATCCTGCCGAAGACCGCCGAGGGCGTCGCCCATGGCAACAAGCTCTTCGGCGCGGCCATCCTGAAGAAAAGCGACCTGTCGCTGGTGCTTGCCGAAACCAACAATGAGCTGGAAAATCCGCTCTGGCATGGCGAGGTGCATACGCTGAAGCGGTTCTACGAACTGCCCAAGCATGCGCGCCCGGACACGAAGGACTGCATCTTCCTGTCCACCCACGAGCCCTGCTCGCTGTGTCTTTCGGCGATCACCTGGACCGGCTTCGACAATTTCTACTATCTGTTCAGCCACGAGGATTCGCGCGACTCCTTCTCGATCCCGCACGATCTGAACATCCTCAAGGAGGTCTTCACGCTGGAGCCCGGCGGCTACAATGCCGAAAACGCCTTCTGGAAAAGCTACGCCCTGCCCGCTCTGGCAGCCGCACTGCCAGCGGCTGATGCGGAAGCGGTGAAAACGCGGATTGCAACGCTGGCCGCAGCCTATGCCGCCCTTTCCGAGCGCTATCAGGACAGCAAGGCGGAGAACGACATTCCGCTGAACTGACGGGGATGGCTGGGCTGGGCCGCTCCGGCTGACCGCTTAGACGCGCCCACACCTCCCTGCCTTCACCTCATCCTGAGCCTCTTGAGCTTGCCGAAAGGCGAAGGGCGGGGTGAAGGCACGCACAAACGTCACCACCTGAGCCCGTCATACCGCCCTCGCCCTTCGACAAGCTCAGGATGAGGGCTGTGTTGGCGAAATCGACGCGTGAGACGATGCTCTGAGCGCTTCAAAACCCAAGACAATGCGGAAGCGCTGATGATCTGGGAGAGGCGAGCAAGCACCTCACGGCATCGCAAAGCGCTGCAACGCAACCCAAGGCGAGGCAACCCAAGGCTAGGCTAGGCGAGGCAAGACAAGACAAGGCAAGCGCCCCACATCTCCCTGCCTTCACCTCATCCTGAGCCTCTTGAGCTTGCCGAAAGGCGAAGGGCGGAGTGAAGGCACGCGCCAACGTCACCACCTGAGCGCACCATGTCGCCCTCGCCCTTCGACAAGCTCAGGATGAGGGCTGTGTTGGCGAAATCGACGCGCGAGGCGATGCTCTAAGCACTTCAAAACCCAAGACAATGCGGAAGCGCTGGTGATGTGGGAGAGGCGAACAAGCACCTCACGGCATCGCAAAGCGCTGCAACGCAAGACGAGGCGAGGCAACCCAAGGCGGGGCAACCCAAGGCTAGGCTAGGCGAGACAAGACAAGACAAGTGGCCTGCTGCCGGTTTCGTGGACACCGAGATAAGGTGTTTTTGACGAAACCGGAGTTTGTGAATGCAGAGAAGGAAGTTTAGCCGCGAGTTCAA
>NZ_JBWKMB010000037.1:0-26873 GCF_056431025.1 Nitratireductor lacus
GGGCCTGATGACGCCTGTTCCTGACAGGCAAAAACCAGAAACCGCACACACTTGAACAAAACCCCGCCGAAAATCGACGGGGTTTGTCAGTGGTCTGGGGGCGCTGAGAGCGCCCCTTAGAGTTCCATCATGAAAGGACTGTCGGCTTAAACGCTGCGCAGGCCGGAGGTGACGAGAATCGGCGAACCGTCCGGGACGCGATTGTAGAGATCGATGACGTCCTGGTTGATCATACGCACACAACCTGACGAAACCGATTTGCCGATGGTCCACCATTCAGGCGAGCCGTGGACGCGGTAGAGCGTGTCCTTGCCGTCTTCGAAGATGTAGAGCGCGCGGGCGCCGAGCGGATTCGAAACGCCAGGCTGCATGCCGCCAAGCCACTGGTCGTTGGCCTTGTCGTATTCTGCGCGATACTTCTCGAGGTCGGGACGGCGGTCGATCATCTCCGCAGGCGGGAACCAGCGCGGCCACTGCTGCTTGTACTTGATCTCGGCGCGACCGGCCCATTCGAACCCGGCGCGGCCAAGGCCAACGCCGTAGCGCATGGCACGGCCACGTTCGCGCACGAGATAAAGAAAATGATTGGCGGTATCGACGACGATGGTGCCGGGACGCTCGCCCGTCGGATCAGCGACTTCCTGACGATAATAGCGCGGGTTGATCTTTTCGATCGGCACGGCGGGAATGTCGTATCCTGCATCGGTGACGGCTCCATACATGGAGCTGTATTGCACCGGACCGGGCTCCGGCTCGGGCCGCTCGACGATTCTGGGCGTGTCACCTGAACTGCTGACACATGCGGACAGACCAAGCGACGCGGCGCCAGCGGCGCTCATGGACAGGAAGCGGCGCCGATTAAGGGATCGTGCGGCAATGGGAGAATTGGACATGGTTTCTTCGTAGACTCGCGTTTCGTCAGGACCGGTGAGAACGAACGTTCCATGTGAACGCCCACTCACCCTGGGACAACCCCACTTTCCCTCCCTGGGATCCGAAGAGTTATCGGAGTTTGCTTGATAGACCGAGTGACTTCGACTTGAAGGTGAAAAATGCCTCACGCACACAAGTTATCGATCAGGTGTGTTATAGATGCATCATAACACAGGAGAGCATGACGAAGAGAAGCCGCTACGACACCAGCCCGTCAAGAGAGGGAAGGATGAGATCGGGCGGGAAATCTTCGTATTCATCGGGCTGGCCGGTCCGATTGAGCCAGACCGTGCGGAAGCCGAACTGGTGCGCGCCGGCGATATCCCAGCGATTTGACGACTGAAACGAAACGGTCTCCGGATAGAGACGCCAGGTGTTTGTCACCATTTCGTAGACGCTCTGATCCGTCTTGAAGCGGCGGACGGTCTCCACCGAGAAAACTTCGTCCAGAACGGAATCGAGGGCCGATGAACGGATCGCGGATTCAAGCATTGCCGGGGAGCCGTTCGACAGAATTGCGAGGCGCGCACCGCCCGCCTTCAGTGCTTTGAGAACCGCCGGCACTTCCTCGTAGCAGTCGAGCTGCCAATAGGCATCGAGAAGATCCTGCCGCAGGCGCGGGTCGACGGACGGTATTTTGGCGAACGCATAATCAAGCGCCCGCTCCGTCATCGTCCAGAAATCCTGATACTGACCCATGAGTGTGAAAACCCATGAATATTCGAGCTGTTTCGCACGCCACAGTTCTGAAAATCGCTGTCCTTCCGGGCCTATTTCGCCTGCGTGGCGGCGCACGGCCGCATGTACGTCGAACAGCGTGCCATAAGCATCGAACACGAAAGCCGCGTGGCGCATGAAGACTCCTTCTGTGTGTTCTCTACTTGACCGCACCTGCCAACGCTGGTCAAGAAACGCCATCTGGCCCCATCGATAGCGATGCAGGAACGATTGACGAAACCCGATAAAGCCATTTCGATGAATGGCACGAAGCGTTGAAGAATTCGCATCTCTGCCGAGATGCGTGTGCAATCACAGGAAGGAAGACACAGCATGACCGTGGTGAGCGAAGTCCAATCGACGACCTGGACCTATGTTGACGGCGATTGGCACGAGGGGAACGTACCGCTCATCGGTCCGCGTAGTCATGCCATGTGGCTCGGTTCCACCGTGTTCGATGGTGCTCGCTGGTTCGAGAACGTGGCACCCGACCTCGATCTTCATGCCAACCGTGTCAATGCGTCGGCAGCCAATCTCGGCCTCTCGCCGAAAGTCTCGGCCGATGAGATCGTCGGGTTGACGAAGGACGGCCTGAAAAAGTTCGACGGCAGGACGGCGGTTTACATCCGGCCCATGTATTGGGGTGAGCATGGGGGGTATATGGGCGTTCCTGCCGATCCGGAATCGAGCCGGTTCTGCCTCTGTCTGTATGAGGCACCGATGCTGGAACCGACCGGGTTCTCCGTGACCGTCTCGCCCTTCCGCCGGCCGACCTTCGAAACCGCGCCGACAAATGCGAAGGCCGGGTGCCTTTATCCCAACAATGGCCGCGCGATCATGGAAGCGCGCAGCCGCGGCTATGACAATGCGCTGGTGCTCGACATGCTCGGCAATGTCGCCGAAACCGGCAGCTCAAACATCTTCATGGTGAAGGACGGCGTGGTCTTCACGCCCGCGCCGAACGGCACCTTCCTTTCAGGCATCACGCGCAGCCGCGTGATCTCGCTGCTGCGCGAGGCCGGTGTCGAGGTGGTCGAGAAGACGCTCTCGGTGAAGGATTTCCTCGATGCGGATGAGGTCTTCTCCTCCGGCAATCATTCCAAGGTCGTGCCGGTAAGCAGGGTCGAAGACCAGAATTATCAGGCCGGGCCTGTGGCCAAAAAGGCGCGTGACCTCTATTGGGAATGGGCCCATTCCGGGCTGCCCGCCTGACGCGCCGGGAACAATCGGGAGCGATGGGTATTGTCTCACTGGAGACGCACCCCCATCTGCGTCCTGCAGAATTCAACCACCTGTACGAGGGAGTTTACCACCATGGCTTTTGAACTGCCGGATCTGCCTTATGATTACGAGGCACTGCAGCCCTTCATGTCGAAGGAAACGCTGGAGTACCACCACGACAAGCACCACAAGGCCTATGTCGACAATGGCAACAAGCTTGCGGCTGAAGCAGGCATGGACGGCCTGTCCCTCGAAGAGGTCGTCAAGCAGTCCCACGGCAAGAATGCCGGCCTGTTCAACAATGCGGCCCAGCACTACAACCACGTTCATTTCTGGAAGTGGATGAAGAAGGGCGGTGGCGGCACCAGCCTGCCGGGCGCGCTGGCCAAGGCGATCGACAGCGATCTCGGCGGCTACGACAAGTTCCGCGCCGACTTCATCAATGCGGGTGCGACGCAGTTCGGCTCCGGCTGGGCCTGGCTCGCCGTCAAGAATGGCAAGCTGGAGATCATGAAGACCCCGAACGGTGAGAACCCGCTCATTCATGATGCCAAGCCGATCCTGGGCGTGGATGTGTGGGAGCACTCCTATTACATCGACTACCGCAATGCGCGCCCGAAATATCTCGAGGCTTTCGTCGACAGCCTGATCAACTGGGATTACGTGCTGGAGCTTTACGAGCAGGCTTCGTAATTGCGTTAGAGCATCGGACCGAAAAGTGGAATCCGGTTTTCGGACTATTCCGATGCTCCATTTATAGTTTCGATCGTCCTTTGTGCGTCCGGATGGACGCACGGCGATCTAGGCGATTTCACAATCAGTACAGTTTCAAGCTGTACCGAAAGGCTCGGCCAGCGCCGGGCCTTTTTGATTCGCCGGACCTTCCCGGTCCGTATGCGCCTTCACGAAACCGTGAGTGGGCATTCTGGAATAAATGCGGGTCAGGCGCGTTGGTCGGGGTATTGTTCGAACAAATCACCGGAGGGTTCTCATGAAGAAATTTGCGCTTGCCGTTTCCTCACTCTGCTTATCCGTTTCTGCTGTCGCCGCGGCGGACGATCCGATTGCCGTGCGCAAGGCGATCATGCAGGCGAATGCCGCTTCTGCAGGGCTTGCAGGCGCGATGATGAAGGGGGAATTGGAATACAACCCCGCCATCGCCAAGGCGGCCATCCTGACACTGAGCGCGAGTGCGAAATCCTTCGGTGATTTCTTCCCCGAAGGCTCGGACGGTGGCGACACCACGGCCGCACCTGCCATCTGGGGGGATGCGGAAGGTTTTCAGGCCACGCTCGACAAATACATCGCCGACACGGCGGCTGCCGTTGAAGCCTCTGGCAAAGACGGTCCTGCCGACCTTGCTGCCTTTCAGGCTGCGATCGGGCCTGTCTTCGGAAACTGCAAGAGCTGCCACGAGAATTTCCGCGTGCAGAACAACTGACCCGGGACATTTAGTGCTGTCATGAAGAAGACATTGCTGACCACCGCTCTCGTGGCCATCGCGGGCGGTGGAGTGGCGTTCTGGATGCTGAGCGCCCCGACCTCGCTGGAGGCCGGGGCGCTTGGCGCGCTTGAAGCGCCGGATGCGGCGCGTGGCGAACAGGTTTTCTGGGCCGGAGGCTGTGCCTCGTGCCATGCACGCCCCGGTGCTGACGGCGATGCGCGGCTGGAGCTTGCGGGCGGGGTGGAACTGAAGTCCGACTTCGGGACCTTCGTCGCACCCAACATCTCACCGCATCCTGAGGACGGCATTGGCGGGTGGAGCGACATGGATTTCGCCAATGCGATGCTGCACGGCGTTTCTCCCGGGGGCGAGCACTACTACCCTGCATTCCCCTATCCTTCCTATGCAAGGATGACAGCGCAGGATGTGAGCGACCTCTTTGCCTTCCTGAAGACGCTGCCGGAAGTGGAAGGCGATGCGGGAGAGCATCAGCTTTCCTTCCCTTTCACGCTACGCCGCGGCATCGGGCTCTGGAAGCTTGCCTTCATGCATGATGCGCCGGTGCTCGCGCTTGGTTCCGACGCTTCAGAGGCGGAAAAGCGCGGGCAATATCTGGTGGAGGGGGCAGGCCATTGCGGCGAATGCCACACGCCGCGGAATTTCGCCGGCGGGCAGCTTTACGATCAGTGGCTTGCAGGAGCCGTGTCAGCGGAAGGCGAGGGGATCGTGCCCAATGTCACCTCGGGCGATGGCGGGATCGATTCCTGGTCGGCTGGCGACATTGCCTATTATCTGGAGAGCGGGTTTACGCCCGAGTTCGATTCGGTTGGCGGGGCCATGGTCTCCGTCCAGAAGAACATGGCCCGGCTTTCCAGGGAAGACCGCGAGGCGATTGCCGCCTATCTGAAAGCGGTGCCTGCCAGACCTAACGGCTATCCATCGTCCCGGTAACCTTCAGCACGAACGCATAGGTGAGCGCCTTTTCCTCGAGCCGCGAAAAGCGGCCCGAGGCTCCGGCGTGTCCGGCATCGAGATTGGTCTTCAGAAGGACCGGATTGTCGCCGCCCTTGCGGTCACGCAGCCTTGCAGCCCATTTTGCCGGTTCCCAGTAGGTGACGCGCGGGTCGGTGAGACCGGCAAGCGCCAGAATGGGCGGATAGTCCTTCGCACCCACATTGTCGTAGGGCGAATAGGCCGCGATGGTGTCGTAATCCTCTCGCGAGGCGATTGGATTGCCCCATTCGGGCCATTCAGGCGGGGTGAGCGGCAGTGTGTCGTCGAGCATGGTGTTAAGCACGTCGACGAAGGGAACGGCGGCGACAATGCCGCCGAACGCTTCCGGCGCCATGTTGGCAACCGCGCCCATGAGCATACCACCGGCCGAGCCGCCCTCGGCGACGATGCGGTCATGGCTGGTGTAACCCTCGGCCACCAGATGGCGGGCGGCGGCGATGAAATCGGTAAACGTGTTGACCTTCTTTTCGCGTTTCCCGTCCTCGTACCAGGCGTAACCCTTTTCCTTGCCGCCACGGATATGCGCGATGGCGTAGACGAAGCCGCGATCGACCAGCGACAGGCAGTTGGTGTTGAAGGAGGCGGGCATCGCCATGCCGTAGGCGCCGTAACCGTAGAGCAGGCAGGGGGCGGAGCCATCGAGCGCTAAGCCCTTGCGATAGACGAGCGATACGGGCACCAGTTCGCCATCGGGAGCCGGGGCCATCAGACGACGCGTCACGTAGTCATCCGGATTGTGACCGGACGGCACTTCCTGCGTTTTCAGGAGCGTGCGGGTGCGTGTGCGCATGTCATAGTCGAACACCTGCTCCGGCGTGGTCATCGAGGAATAGGAGAAGCGGAGCGTGTCGGTGGCATATTCGTAGGACCCCTGAAGGCCCAGCGAATAGGCCTCTTCGTCGAAGGCGATGGTGTGCTCCGACCCATCGTGGCGGTCGCGGATGACGATGCGCGGCAGACTGTCCTTGCGTTCCAGGCGAACGAGGTAATTGTCGAAGGCCATGATGGCGAGGATCAGGCGGCCGGGCTCATGAGGCACGAGATCCTGCCAGTTTTCGCGCGAGGGATCGCTGGCCGGTGCGGTGGCGATCTTGAAATCCTTGGCGCCGTCCGCATTGGTGAGGATGAAGAAGACGTCGCCGCCTTCTTCAAGATCGTACTGAAGGCCGGTCTCGCGTGGCGCCACCAGGCGCGGCGCGGCTTCCGGATCGCTGGCCGGCAGGATGTGGCACTCCGACGTTTCGTGATCGTGGGCGGAAATGTAGACCCATTCCTGCGTGCGGCTGCCGGAGACGCCGACGAAGAAGCCCGGATCGGCCTCCTCATAGACCAGGCGATCCTCGTCGGGGTTTGCGCCGACACGATGAAAGAACACTTTCGAGGGGCGATGGTTTTCATCGAGGCGGGTGTAGAAAAACCCGTCGCTTGCCGCATCCCAAACACCGCCGCCGCCGGTCTCGGCGACCGTGTCGGCAAGGTCTTTGCCGGTGGCGAGGTCGCGCACGCTGATCGTGTAGAGTTCAGAACCCTTGTCGTCATGGCCCCACAGGAGACGCCTGTGATCGGGCGAATGATCGACGCCGCCGACGCGGAAATAGCTTTTGCCTTCGGCTTCCCGGTCGCCGTCGAGCAGGGTCTCCTCAGTGCCGCCGGCGCTCGGCAGGCGGAAGAAGCGGGGATATTCGCCGCCGGTGCGGAAGCCTGCGGCATAGGCATAGGGGCCGTCTCTGGCCGGTACCGAGGTTTCGTCTTCCTTGATGCGGCCGCGCATCTCGGCAACGAGTGTTTTCTGCAAGGCTTCCGTATCGGCCATGAGAGCTGCCTGATAGGCATTCTCGGCTTCGAGATGGGCGCGGATGTCGTCGGCGAGAAGGCTCGGGTCGCGCAGGACCTCCTGCCAGTTCTCGGCGCGCATCCAGGCATATTCATCCGTGCGCTCGATGCCGTGACGTGTGTCCTTCACGGGATGCGCGCGGGGCGAGGGGGCTTTTGCGTCCGTGGCGAACGGTCTGGAAGTCATGAGGTTACCTTGTGGATATCAGCAGGGGGCGCGTGCAATGCGCTGCACGGATTGCTCCATACATGTCCCGACCGAATGGGGCATGGCAATGGCCTGGTGTGTTTTTCGTGCGACGTCGGGAACCGGGCATATTCGGTGAACGGGTTTTGCATCTGGCGTGATGGGTGGTTTAAGCTGTGCAATCTCCTGTGAATGGCGGCGTTTCATCGCGCTTTACAGGTCGGTTTACGCCTTGTGGTGCCTGAGGCGAGTGTTTATGTCACCGTAAGTTTTTCAAACGTGTCCTGAAACACGAATTTAATTGGGGAGAGTTCATGACGGCAGACGGCCAGTGGCTGACATTTCTCGCTCTGTTGCTGCCGTTTGCAGCCGCCGCCATCGCACCAGTGCTGACAAAAGCGCTGAAACACAACGCGGCATGGGTGCTGGCCCTGGCTCCCGCTCTCATCTTTCTGCATTTCACCGGCTTTGTCGGAACGATCTCCAGTGGAGAGACGCTGACCGGGGGCTATGTGTGGATCCCGAGCCTGTCGGTCGATTTTTCCTGGTTTCTCGATGGTCTCTCCGTCACCTTTGCGCTGCTGATCACGGGCATAGGCACGCTGATCGTGCTCTATTCCGGCGGCTATCTGAAGGGACATGAGCATCAGGGACGCTTTTTCTCGTTCATCCTGATGTTCATGGGGTCCATGCTGGGCCTTGTGGTGGCCGATTCCTTCCTGACCCTGTTCGTTTTCTGGGAATTGACCTCGATCACCTCGTTCCTGCTGATCGGCTTCGACCATTCGCGTGAAGCCTCCCGGCGTGCGGCGCTGCAGGCTCTGGTGGTGACGGGGCTTGGGGGGCTTTCGCTTCTTGCCGGCCTTCTGGTGATCTGGAGTGCGACGGGCGTTACCTCCATGTCGGCGCTGCTCGCAAGCGAAAGCGCGCTGCGCGATGCGCCGCTTTACATGGCTGCGCTGTTTCTGATTCTTGGCGGCGCGTTTACGAAGTCGGCGCAGTTCCCGTTCCACTTCTGGCTTCCCAACGCGATGGAAGCGCCGACGCCCGTTTCGGCCTATCTGCACTCGGCCACGATGGTGAAGGCGGGTGTCTATCTCCTGATGCGCCTCAATCCGGTGCTGGGCGACACTGCGGCATGGGAGACGATCCTGCCCCTCTTCGGCGGCACCACGCTGCTCGTCGGCACGCTTCTGGCGGTGCGTCAGACGGATTTGAAGCTGATGCTGGCCTATACGACCGTTGCCTCGCTCGGCCTGCTTGTCATGCTGACGGGGGTGGGTTCGGAGAAGGCCGTTGAGGCGGCGGTGCTCTACCTGGTGGCGCATTCCATGTTCAAGGGCGCGCTCTTCATGGTGGCAGGCCTGGTTGATCATGAATCGGGCACCCGTGACATCACGAAACTCGGCGGCCTGCGCAAGGCGATGCCGGTCACCTTTGCCGCTGCGGTTCTGGCTGCAGCGTCGATGGGCGGCGTTCCGCTGTTTTTCGGCTTCCTCGCCAAGGAGGAAATTTACGCCGGTCTCGGTTTTGCCGATGGCTGGACCACGCTGCTGACGCTGGTGGCGCTCGCCGGCAACGGCCTGATGTTCGCCATCGGCTTTGCCGTGGCGCTGAAGCCGTTCCTCGGCGCGAAGGCTGAAACGCCCAAACATGCCCATGAAGGGCCGATCCTGCTCTGGCTCGGGCCACTCGTTCTGGCGGGACTGGGGCTGGTCTCGGCCCTGCTTTCGGGCGTGAGCCACGAACTCGTCAGCAGTCCGATGTCGACGGCCGTTCTCGGCGAGCCCGTAACGGTGACGATCTCGACCGTGCCGCATATCGGCCTGCCGCTCGCACTCTCGGTGTTAACCGTGGCGCTGGGCATTCTGGTTTTCATCATGCTGGGGCAGGGGCGTGCCACCATGGCCGGCATTCTCGCCGCCATCGGCTGGGGGCCGGACAAGGGCTTCGACCAGGTGATGCGCGGCCTGACGCGCCTGTCTTTCCGCGTCACCAACATCATCCAGAATGGCCGCCTCGACTACTACATGACGGCGACATTCATCGCTGTCGCCGTGGCTGTTCTGATCCCTATGGGGCTTTACGATGAATGGCCCGCAGCGCCGCAGTTTCCGAGAATGCCGTTTTATGAATGGACAGTTCTGCTGATTGCGCTGATCGGGCTTGGAGCGGTGATCTATGCGCGTGACCGGCTGACCGCCATTGTCTCCCTCGGCATTCAGGGATTTGCGGTCGCGCTGATCTTCATGCTGCTTGGCGCTCCGGATCTCTCCTTCACCCAGTTCATGGTGGAGACGCTGTCCGTGGTCATTCTGGCCCTTGTCATGACGCGGCTGCGCCTGTCGCCTACCGATCATCGTCCGACGGGCGAAAAGCTGCTCGACATTGCCGTGGCAGGAACGTGCGGTGCGGCGCTGGGGCTGATGCTGCTGCGCGTGACACAGGTGCCGTTCAATACCGAGCTCAGCGATTTCTTCTCGCAGTATTCTCGCGTGATCGCCCATGGCCGCAACATCGTGAACGTGATCCTTGTCGACTTCCGCGGAACGGATACGCTGGGCGAGATCGCCGTGGTGATGATCGCCGGACTTGCCATTTTGGCCCTGGTGCGCATCCGCAGCGTGAAGCCGCTGGCCGACAACAGAGAGGAGCGGTGAGATGCGCACACTGATCTTCCGAACCGTCGCCCCCTATCTTACGAGCCTGATGATCCTGTTTTCCGTGTTTGTGCTTCTGCGCGGACACAATGAGCCGGGGGGCGGGTTTATCGGAGGGCTGATCGCTGCGTCGGCCTTTGCGATCTACGGTATCGCCTGCGGGGTTTCACCAGTGCGCCGCGCACTCTATTTCCACCCCATGGCGATCTCGGGGTTCGGATTGCTGGTGTCGGCGATTTCGGGCTGGCTGTCCTTCGCCTTCGACGTGCCCTTCATGACAGGGCTCTGGGCCAAGGTGAGCGTTCTCGGTGTCCCCGTGGACCTCTCCACGGTTCTGTTCTTCGACATCGGCGTTTACCTCGTCGTCCTTGGCTCGATCACCTCGATTGCGCTCGCCCTTGAAGAAAGGGAGCATGGATAATGGAAGTCGCCCTCTCCTTTGTGGTCAGCGTGTTCTTTGCCGTTGCCATTTATCTCATGCTGTCAAAGCACATCATTCGCATTCTCCTGGGGGTGTCGATCTTCGGCAATGCGGTGAACCTGTCCATCTTCACGGCTGGCCGGCTGATGCGTGAGGTTCCGCCGATCATTCCCGAAGCATTGCAGACACCGGAGATCGCCACGGCCAATCCGCTGCCGCAGGCGCTGGTCCTGACGGCGATCGTGATCTCGTTCTCGCTCTTCGCCTTCCTGCTGGTGCTGGCATTCCGTGCCTATCAGGAACTGGGAACGGACGACACGGACGGAATGCGCGTTGCCGAACCCGAGGGCGAGCCGATGCCCCCGCTTGGATACTGAGACACCGATGGCCGCTGAAACGATCGATATTTCCAACGCAATGGTGACAGAGCCGACAGTGCTGGGCGACTGGATGCTGGTGGCCCCGATCGGGGTGCCTATCCTGTTCGGCGCCGTGCTGCTCATGGTTCGTCACGAAACCCGGCTGCATGCGGGCATTGCCATTGCGGGGCTGCTTGTGACGCTGGCCGCGAATGCGGTACTCCTTTTGCAGGTGCTGGCGGACGGGCCGCAGGTGATGACCATGGGGCGCTGGCTGCCGCCCTTCGGCATATCCTTTACCGCGGATGCGCTCGGCGCTTCGCTTGCCTTTGTCGCCACGCTGGTCGCAACTGTCTGCGCGCTCTATGCGATGAAGGACATCGGCGCGACCGGCCGGCGCTACGGCTTCTACCCGTTCCTGATGCTTCTTATGGCGGGTGTCGGCGGGTCGTTTCTGACGGGCGACATTTTCAATCTCTATGTCTGGTTCGAGGTGTTTCTGATCTCGTCCTTCGGTCTTCTGATCCTCGGATCGACCGACCGACAGCTCGACGGCGCAACCAAATACGCCATTCTGAACCTGGTGGGCACGACGCTGTTCCTGACCGCGACCGCCTATCTTTACGGTACGTTCGGAACGCTCAACATGGCCGACATTGCGCGCAGGGCCGGTGCCATGCGCGAGACCGGACCGCTGATGACGCTGACCGTCCTCTACCTGCTTGCCTTCGGCATGAAGGCCGCCGCGTTCCCCGTCAATTTCTGGCTTCCAGCCTCCTATCACACCCCTCGCATCGTCACGGCGGCGCTCTTCGGCGGTGTGCTGACCAAGGTTGGCGTTTATGCGCTTCTGCGCGTTCTGGTGATGCTGTTTCCCATCGAGCGGGCGGAGCTTTCCGGCGTCATCGCCTGGGTGGCTGCGGGCACGATGGTGCTCGGTATCATGGGCGCGATCGCGCAGTCTGATATACGCCGCGTTCTGGGTTTCGTGGTGATTTCCGGCGTCGGCGTGATGCTTGCGGGGCTCGCATTAGGAACCGAGACGGGGCTGACGGGGACGATCCTCTATGCGTTCCATTCCGTTCTGGCGATGACGGCGCTTTATCTTCTGGCCGGCGTGATCAAGGAGCTTGGCGGGAGCTATTCGCTGCATGAACTGGGCGGCCTCTACAGTGCCTACCCGGCAATGGGGGCTTTCGCGCTTGTTCTCATGCTTGCCGTGGCAGGACTGCCGCCGGCATCCGGTCTGTGGCCTAAAGTGCTGCTTGTACGGGCTTCGCTGGAAGCCGGCTGGCCCTGGCTCTCCTTCGCCATTCTGCTGACGGGGCTCCTGACCACGATCGCCCTCGGGCGCGTCTATATCCTGGCGATCTGGCGCAACAGGCCGCAGGGGGTTCCTTCTGATGAGGTTGCGGGCGCCCCCGGTTATGGCTACGCCTCGATTATCCTGCTGTGCGTCCCGATTATCCTGCTTGGCGTTTATCCGGAACCGTTCATCCGGGTGGCTGAGGCAGCCGCTGCCGGGCTCCTGGATGCATCGGGTTATATTGGTGCGGTGTTTCCCGCGGAGGCAGCGCAATGAGACTGTCCCTGATCAACATCATTCTGGCGCTGATCTGGACCGCGGTGAGCGGTTCTTTCACCCTGCCGAATTTCATTTTCGGTTTTCTCCTTGGTGCCGCTGCGCTTTATCTTATCCGCGAACAGGTCGGATCGCTGGGGTATTTTGCGCGCAGCATGCGGGTGGTCTCTCTCGCGCTTCTTTTTCTCTATGAACTGGCGCTCTCGGCCTGGCGGGTCGCTCTTCTCGTCCTGTCGCCGAAAATGGACCTGAAGCCCGGCATCTTTGCCTATCCGCTCAAGGTCGACCGGGATTTCGAGATTACGCTTCTGGCAAACTTGATCACGCTGACGCCGGGGACCCTGTCTGTCGACGTTTCGGAGGACCGCCGCTTTCTCTATGTCCATGCCATTGACTGCTCTGACCCTGACGAGCTGCGGCGCGACATTGCCGAAGGTTTTGAACGAAAGATCATGGAGGCGTTTCGATGAGCGCCAGCGAAGAATTTCTCGTCTTTGCCGAGTTTATCGCACTTGCATTGCTGAGCCTGTCTTTCCTGCTGACGGTTGTTCGTGTCCTGGTGGGGCCGAGCCTGCCTGACCGCGTCCTTGCCCTCGACATGCTGGTGACCATCGCCATCGGCTTCATAGCGGTGATCGGCATTCGAACCGGGTTCACGCTTTATCTCGATATCGCCATCGCTCTGGGACTTGTCGGCTTTCTCGCAACCGTGGCGTTTGCCCGCTTCGTTCTCAGCCGGCGTTATGAGCAGGAATTCGTGAAGCGCGATACGCTCGGCATTTACGGCGACAAGGAGCAGTGATGAGCGACGTGTTCAACATACTGACAGGCCTGCTCATCATTGTCGGCGCAGCCTTCACGCTGATCGCCGCAGTTGGCATATTGAGATTGCCGGATCTGTACACGCGCATGCACGCAGCATCCAAGGCCGGGACGCTCGGATCGGGGCTGATGCTTATCGCACTGGCAATCTTTGCGCAGGACCAGGCCATTGTGACGCGTGCGCTGGCGGCGGTGGTTTTCTTTCTGCTTACCGCGCCGATATCTGCACATCTTCTGGCCAAGGCCGCCTACGCGGCAGGCTACAGGCTCTGGGGGCAGTCGGTACACGACGAGATGGCAGGTCCTGAGGGCGCCACCTCGCTTCCGGGCGAAGACAAAAGAAGTGAAGAAGAATAGAGAAGAGTTTTTCTTCTAATATTCTTTTTCAATTTAGCATGACATGCCTTCCCGGGTGAAAGATGCCGACCGGTGCGATTTCGCATGTTTCGCATGCGTGCGGTCGTCTCTGCCCGTGCTTCAGTCTCCGATTGTTACGCAATGCGCGGAAAAATTGATAAGGTCGACTTAGATTAGCGCCCAGTTTAAGATCGAGTTTACCTGATTTTTGGAATGAATTTCGATTTTTTGAGATGGGATAAACAATCTGACTTCGCCTTCTGATAGTATTAATTTGAAATTGTGAGTTGACCGGCAGGAGGAAAAGAACGATATGATTATTGCTTGTCGGGAATCGATCAAAAAGTGCCTAAAGAACTAAAGATTCCTACAGACACCTCATCACTGGCGGCATGAGGTTGTGGTTTTGAATTTACGTTGGGGCAAGGTAACGAAATGAACGAAGATTCTGTAAAAAACGATGATACTCTTATTGAACTGACCGCAGACGTCGTTGCTGCTTATGTCAGCAACAATCCTGTTCCTGCATCCGAACTTTCCAATTTGATTGCGGACGTTCATGCAGCGCTCGGTCGAGTGAGCGGCACTCCGGAGGCTCCGCCTGCTGAAAAGCAGAAGCCGGCTGTAAATCCGAAACGCTCTGTGCATGAAGACTATATCATCTGTCTTGAGGACGGGAAGAAGTTCAAGTCGCTCAAGCGTCACCTGATGACGCATTACGGCATGACGCCGGAGCAGTACCGGGAAAAATGGGGGCTGGACGCCAACTATCCCATGGTCGCTCCGAGCTATGCAGTGGCACGCTCGAAACTCGCCAAACAGATGGGCTTAGGGCGCAAGCGCAAGGAAAAATAGCGTTTGGCGCGCGACGCCAGCGTGGTTTCCTCAGATCAGCGGCGCAATCTGCGCCGCTTTTTTTTGATCCCGGCCAACAGTTCACGATACGGGCTGGTGTCCGGTTGTCCATCGCCGTTCAGTGGTGAAGCGGAACGTTTTGCGCTTCGTTCGACGCCAGGCGCTTGAGCGCCTGGCTGAGGGCTATGTGGCGATTGAGGTCGTAGCTCCAGTGGTTGCGCGCACCCTTCAGGCGCTCGCGCTCGATCAGCCGTCTCAGGCGACGAAGAATGTTGATGCGCTCAGCGCCCGAGCTTTTCTGCGCCTTTTGCAGATCCAGTCCGCCTGTCAGGAACAGCGCTGCTGTTTGCCGCGCATTCTCATAGCGCTGCCGCTTGGCCTCGCGGAAGGCCAGCCTCTCCTGTTTTATCGATGTCATGCTCAACCCTTTTTGTCGTGAGCGACAACTATGCGGGCCGTGGGAGGGGCGGGGATAAACCAGGGTTGAAAATTGCAGGCCGGGTTTACTTCTTCCGTGATTTCAAACTCTTGCAGGATTTCACCGAATTATATGTTCGTAATTTGTTCCCGGGTATGGATGTGTAGGGTATAAGAATTTATTCCTCTTTCCTGTGAAGGGATAAAGCCTGTGCATCCAAACGCTGCCAAATCATCGGAACAAAGAGAAGGGCGGATCGCAACGCCTGGAGAACAGCCGCCCGCAATGCTTCATCGCCGTTTGAGTCCGGTTGCGGAGGAGCGTGTCGGGGAGGTTTGCGAATGTGTTCTCGACATCGTTGCCGCACTCTTCAACGTGAGTGGGCGTGAGCTGCGCGAAACACGGCGCTCGTCGACCAGCGTAACGCGCGTTCGGCAGATCGGCATGTACGCTGCGCATGTCGTTCTTGGGCTCAACATGACTGAGGTCGGGCGTGGTTTCGGGCGCGACCGAACAACGGTCCAGTACGCCTGTCATATCATCGAGGACATGCGTGACGACGAGGAGTTCGACCGGATTGTTTTGATGACGGAGCGCATCACTGCCGCTGCGTTCCGCAACATGGAGCTGCGTTGACATGGCTGTATTCAAGGAAGAGATGCGCCATGCGCGCGAACGCCGGCGCTGCCTGCGGTTTCTGCAGAAGGGCCCGGCCTGGCAACAGCGCGGCGCGAAGGAGGGATGCGTGCTGCTCGACGGCGGCGAGCGGGGCACGGTATCGGTGTCGCGTGCCGTGCTGGGAGCGCTGGAGAAGGATGATCTCCTGCGCTTCAGTGGAGGCAAGGTCGCATTGAGTGCAACAGGTGTCGCCTGCGCGCGGCGGCTGGCAACGAGCGGGGAACCCTTCCGGGGGCAGCATTGGGAGATTGAACGCAGGGTTCTGCGGCAGGGCTCTGAGAAGGAGATCGTTTCGGCGACACTCAGCGAATCTCCGCTTGCGCAACTGGCGCGCCGGCGGACACGCAACGGCGAGCCCTTCCTGACCCGGGCGGAATTCGACGCTGGAGAGAAACTGCGCGCGGATTATACCCGCGGGCAGATCATGCCGCGGCTGAGCGCGAACTGGATCGCGACCGTTTCAGCGGGAAAGCGCGGCGCGGCGGCCGGAGGTGGCGTGGAACTCACCGACGCTGCTCTGGCCGCGCGTCAGCGTGTCGACCGCGCGCTCGATGCCGTTGGGCCGGAGCTGTCCGGTGTCCTCGTCGACATCTGCTGCTTCCTGAAGGGGTTTGAGCAGGTGGAAACGGAAAGGGGCTGGCCCGTTCGCTCGGCCAAGGTGGTGCTGAAAACCGCGCTCGGCGCGCTCGCGCGGCATTACGAGCCGTCTGCCGGGGTGCGGGGCGACAAATCTCGGCCCATCCTGCACTGGGGAGTGGAGAACTACCGACCGAAGCTTGCCTGAAAGTCCTGGCCCCGGGCAGGCAATCAGCCTGCCGCGGGCGCGACTTCGGTGGCTTCGTTCCGAATGCGCTGAACCATCGACCGCAGCCCGTTGGCCCGCTGGGGTGTGAGGTGCTCGTCAAGACCGAGTTTGCGCATCACGTTTTCGGCGTCGATCGCCAGGATTTCGCTGGCGCGCCTGCCGGAAAACAGAAGCATCATGATGGCGACGAGACCGCGTACGATGTGGGCGTCTGAATCGCCTCTGAAGGTCAGCACGGGGTCGTCGCCGTCTCCACGCTCGGTGTGCAGCCACACCTGGCTGACACAGCCGCGCACCCGATGGGCCTCGTCGCGCGCGGCTTCGGGATAGGGTTCCAGGCCGTTGCCGAGGTCGATGATATAGCGGTAACGCTCTTCCCAGTCGTCCAGGAAGGCGAAATCGTCGTAGATGGTGTCGATCGTGGTGCTCATTAAGCCGGATATAGTGATTGTCCGGCCGTTCGTCACGGAAAACCTTTGATTGCCGCCAAAAGCCGGCGATGATCTATTGATCGTGAGCGGCGGGGTGTTCGGGAACGCTTCCGGTTGTCAGGGGCGCTTCAATTGTGCCTGCAGTGGCCCCTGCCGAACCCTCTGCCGGCTCTTCGAGCATCTCGTAGGCAAAACGGGCGCTTTCGCGGGCGCGCGCGCCGATCGTTTGAAGGGCGGCACGTCCGGTCGCACAGACCTCGGGCTTGCGCTCACAGATGCCGACCATGTCGCTGATGGCCTCGCGCGCTGCACCCAGCGCCTGCAGGGCGCCGACCTGCGGTGTTTCCGTGCCATCCTCGCTGCCGGTTCCGCCGATTGGCAGCAAAAGCAGCACCAGTGAAAGCCAGAAGATCGAGCGAATAAGAAAGCCCATGACGTCCAGTCCCGTTTTCTGCCCCTTGGGGGCGTCCCTGGCAAATATCCTGTCACGGCCATGCCAAGGAGCTCTTGAGATTTTTCCTAAAATTGAAGGCAAACTTTTTAAAAGTTCGGAAATGTTCGCCTTTGAAGCGAACCCGTCTAAAACCCGCGGGATGCCGATTACGCTTTGTTGAGCATCTAATGATCTGGCGTGGTTGATCTTTTTCTCCGGCAGGGTTGAATCCGGCAATTTTCAGCATGACTGTTTCGACGGCTATTTTGTTCAGCGCGCGTTAACCATGACGGCATTCATCCGCGTTTGACGTGTCAATTTCTTCCATTTTGCGCTTGCTGGCCCGCCCATCGGCGTCCGCGCTTATCCTTTCCTTAAATGCTCGGTGCGAGTCTCTTCAGGAACAAGAACCCGCCGAACGGACAAAGCAAGAGCGCGTCGAGTTGAGTTCACGAGTAGCATCATATCAAGAATGGCCGGCAGCCCTTTCTGCCGCATGCGAAAGGCTGATTCATCCCAGTGTCGAACACGGGGTGGAGCGTTCGCGCCAGTTGCGGCTGGCGGGTGTGCTCTTTACGGCACCCTTCCTGTTCGCGGGAGCGGCTGCACTCCTTCTTGCAGGAACGGTCGGCTTCGCCCAGACGCTGGCGCTCGCCAGCGCGGGATTTGCGGTTAGCTGGCTGACCGCGGCGGGTCTGCTTGCCGGCGGGCGGCGGACGTGGATTGAAGGGCTGGCGCTTGGTCTGGGGCTTGCTGCCGTCAGCGCCGTGATCGTGCTTTCGGGCGGGGTTGCTTCTCCCATGACGGCCATGGCCGGTGCTCTTGCGGCGGAGTGTTTCTGGATTGCGCGAACGCGGCGTGCTGCCCTCACGGGCTGCGCTGCCGGCGCTTTGGCCCTTGCGCTGGCCGCCTCCGGCGGGGCATTGAGCTTCGGGTTCCAGTCATCGCTGCCGCTGGCAGCCCATTGGCTGATCCCAGTTATCTATGCGGCGACGCTCGCCCTGCGCTTCGGCACAACAGGGGCGAAGCAGAAGGGTCTAGAGATGCCGTCACAGGAGACAGGCATCGAGGCGCGGATGAACGCGCTCGTGCTGCGCCTTAACGGCACCGGCGATGTGATGGATGCGTCCCGTCAGGCGGAACGTGTCCTTAATGTCCGGTCCGACATTCTCCTCGGAAACGGCTTTTTCGAGCGCATTCATGTGGGCGACCGCGTTGCCTATCTCTGTGCCGTGTCGGAACTGGCCGACGGTGCCGACCAGCGCGCGATCAGGATTCGCCTGCGCATGCCCGCTGAGGGTGACGCGTTCCGTGCTCCCGGCTACAGGCAGTTCGGTGTCGAGCTTTTGAAGGAGGGTGACCCCGGGCAGATCGTCGCCATTGTCCGCGACGAGAGCGATCGGGCAGAACTGGAACATGACGTGGTGCGGGCGCGGGAAGAGGCGCGCATCG
Organism: Nitratireductor lacus; assembly: GCF_056431025.1. Lineage (NCBI taxonomy): Bacteria > Pseudomonadati > Pseudomonadota > Alphaproteobacteria > Hyphomicrobiales > Phyllobacteriaceae > Nitratireductor > Nitratireductor lacus. The sequence continues at coordinate 18,623 of NZ_JBWKMB010000037.1, forward strand.
CAAAGGTCGAGAGCAAGCGCATGCTGGCCGCCGTCAGTCATGAACTGCGCACGCCGCTGAACGCGATCCTCGGATTTTCGGACACGCTTCAGACGGAGATATTCGGGCGCTTTTCCAATGACCGGCAGCGCGAATATGTGCGGCTCATTCACGAGGCCGGCGAGCATCTGCTTTCGGTCGTGAACTCGACGCTGGAAATCTCCAAACTGGAGGCAGGCACCTATACGCTGCACCCGGAAGCGTTCAGCTTTTCGGAGGCGGTGGACGCAAGCGTGGCGTTCGCCAGGGCGGATGCGACTGCCCGTTCCGTTGATGTCGATGTGGCTGTTGCGGAGAATGTTGGCGTCGTCTATTGCGACCGGCGTGCGGTGCAGCAGGTCTTGATAAATCTTCTGTCGAACGCCGTGAAATTCTCGCACGCCAATGGCCGCGTCCAGGTCACAGCCGAACGGTCCGGCAATCGCCTGGATTTCAGCGTCACCGACAACGGTGTCGGCATCGCGGCCGATGATCTGGAGCGCATCGGCGAGCCGTTCGCCCAGGTGCGAAATGACGAGACAAGGCACGTTGAAGGAACGGGCCTTGGCCTAGCGCTCGTGAAGGGGCTTGTGAGCCTGCAGGGCGGTGGTATGACGATCGACAGCGCGCCCGGCGAAGGCACGCGCGTAAGCATTTCGCTGCCGGTTGGTGTTGGCGCGGAGAAGGATGAGAATGGCCGGGGTGGCAAACCGGTATCTGACGATGAGTGGGGTAATGAAGAATACCGCAAGACGGCCTGAACCGGAGGTCACGTTTGGAACTCTGCTCCGCGCCGGGCTTGCCGGCGTCGGAATGGCAATCGTGCGCAATCCGGTGGCAGTCGGTGGCGCGACGGCCTTTGCCGTTGCCTTCTCCTTCGTTTCGGCAAACGCGCTCTGGTATCAGCCGCATTTCCACTCGGGCGCGCTGATTTCAACGCGCACGCCCGCCTTCACGGATACACGGAGCGGGCCCGTGCGTGAATGGCCCGCCGTGCCGGCCGTGCCAGCAGTGATCACCGAAACACCCCGCCAGGCGCCACGTGACGTGGCACCCGATCAGGACACGACCGGCGCGATCCCGGTCGAGCGTCCGGACGAGGTGGCGGGAGGCGATCCGACCATACGCCAGGTGCAGACAGTGCTGCAGGAGCTGGGATTATACCGCGGCACGATTGATGGCCTTGAAGGGCCGGCAACCCGCACGGCAATTGGCAATTATCGCCGTATCGTGGATCTGGATCCGTCGCCGATGGTCGATGAGGCGCTGCTGCGTCAGCTCGGCCTCGCGGCGGTACAGCCTGTCGGCCACACGCCGCCCGCGTCTGCAGCGCCTTCCATGCCGCAGGTGATGCCCACGCCGACGCCGCGCCCTGCCTATCAACGCCCGGCGGCAACCCCGGTGAGCGTGGAGCGGGAAGCTGCGCAGGTGCCGGTGCCGGCGGCGGAGGTTCCGCAACCGCGTGTTCAGACGGCGTCACTTGATACGGATGAAGCCGACCCGATTATTATGCGCGTGCAGGCCGGACTGAAAGCGTTCGGCAATGACGGGATCGAGGTTGATGGTGTTCTCGGGCAGGACACTCAGGCTGCCATCCGCGAGTTCCAGAGCCTTTTCGGTCTTCCGGTCAGCGGGCGACCGGATGAGGCATTTCTGGCCAAGATGCGCGAAGTTGGCCTGACCAACTGAGGTGAGCGCGGACGTCGTCGGCAGATCATTTTTCCGCAGGAACCAAGGAGGCGCTTCGCGTGCGTCTGACCAGCGAATTCTGGGTTTCAGCCCTGACGAAGCGGCTCTTCGCCGAGGGCGGGTTCGCGACGGTCCTGCAAAAGGGCGCGCGCGAGGCCGGAACCGTCTACATTCTGTTGCGCAATCGCCTCGGCCAGCAGGCGCTTTATGGTCCTGCAGCGCAGGCGGTCTATGACGAGGCCCGGCCCAATGAGCGGCGCTTTGCACTGATTGCGCGGGACGATGAGGAAGCCATCAACAGGCGCCTTGAGCGGGAGCGCCGTTTCGACCCCGACTTTTGGCTGGTCGAGATCGAAGTGACGGACCTGGACGAGGCGGGACGCTATTTCGAGATTGCGGCCGGCTGACCAGCGTGCCCAGGATGGCTGATACCTGTCCGCCAGTCGTGCAGCGTCTGGCGCGCGGCCGCCGGAGAGAGAGCCATGTAGCGCTCTAGAAAGAAGCCGATGGCGCTGCGCTGTGAAAACAGTCCGGGAAATGCCGTCGCGGAAAGAAGGAAAGCTTCCGCATCACCCAGCTCCAGCACTTTCAGGGCAATGATGAGCTCGCCATAGGTTGGAAAACCGGTGATCTCGCGAGCCGCCTGAAGCGTAATTCCAAGAAGCGAAGACAGAGCGTTTTCAAATGCGTCCTGTTCGCCGGAAAGGGCTGCCGCACGAAGAATCCGCCCGGCATCGCCAGCGGATGGGCGATCAGCGCTGTTGCTCTGCCAGCAGAGCGGGGCCTGCGAATTGGCGGCTCGCATGATGAGACGCAGGCGGTTGCGCACGTCCGCTTCGGCGGCACTTTCGCCGGTTTCAGTTTGGCTGTCGGTCTCGGCAATCTGTGCCGTGAGCGCACGGATGAGCGCTGCAATCGCCGGATTGAGATCCGTCCTGCGCCCGATGACACGGGCATGGCCCTTTCCATGCCGGGCGATAAGACCGATCAGATCGACGTCCGACAGGGCCGGTGAGCGTATCAGAAGTGGCGCGGAAACTTCCGCGGGCTCGTCCGCGAGCTTCTTGAGCAGGCCCTGCGGCGGGGTTCTGCACTCTGAAAGGACCGCGGCCGCGTAGCGGCGCGTTTCGGCGGAGATCAAAGGGTAGAGGGGAAGGGTAAGATCATCCAGCTGCGCGATTTCGCGCCGTGTCGGACGTGTAAGCGACACGAATGCGGACACCGCGGCGCGAAACAGCCGCTCGGGTCTTTGCGCTTCCCCGCCAGAAGCCAGTTGCCTGAATACAGCGGATGACACGCAGACCAAAACCTCCGAAACGCAACTGGTTACAAGATACCCCACCGGTGCTGCACCTGGAGCGCCGATGATTGGTGAGATTTACACCAATTCCCTTAGCAAGCTGTTAACCGGTTTCTTTAGACTTCCGTTCAGACTCTCCGGTCTGGGCCTGGTTGATGGGTTTGACCGTCGATGGGGGTAACCAAACGTTAACCATGTGCTGCCTTACTGGAAGAAGGAGGCGTTGCGTACCACTCCATCACCGAAAGGGACGCGATGTCATGGCTACGATACTGAGCTTTGCAGCGGCAGCGAAACGATCGTCATCGGCTGCACCAAAAAGACGGACTGCCGGCGCTTCGATCATCATTTTTCCTGGTGTGCGCTATGAAAGACGCCCGGACGGTGATCCCGACACCGGTGGAGACGACCGCCCGCACGATGTCCGCCGACGCTCGACCAAGGGTTAGAGCCCAGGTCCGAACCCTGGCGCAAGAACGCAACCGCTGGCACACCGGCATTGTCCGGTGCGCGCCCGTGGAGACGGCTGGCCTAAGAGCGTGCCGGGTTCACAGCGTCTCGCAGCGAAGACCTTGAAAGAACCGCTCCACGATGATCCGCCAGCTCTCGTCAGGAACGAAGACGCGGATCATAACCATGCCTTCCCCTACATCCGTCTGAGCGATCAGCGAGGTTGCGAGTGTCTCGGGAACCCCCTTGCGCAACTCCAGCAACTGGGCGGCGTTCACGATCAGCGCATCCAGTCCCCGGTTGGTGGCGCTCCGGTCGTTCGCATTGAACACGTTGAATCCGTCCCGGTCGTATACCGAGAACGACCAGAACGGCACGCGTTCGTCCGCGGTGATGCGGACCATTCCGTCTTCCAGATCAAAGCGGCAGGCTGCCGTATCGAAGAACGGATTTTGCGTTTCGGCGAGCAGTGGGTTGGCATTGCCTTCGCCCAGACGGATGAATGCGTAGGGATCACCTTCCTCCGCCATCGCCGACCAGACATCGCGCTCTGAATAGGTGGGGAGCAGGAACAGGATGGCGATGTGAACGGCTGCGGCGCCGAACAGGCCAAGCAGGAGCACATGAAGGAGCCTAAACATCGCACTCCATCCGGGTGATGCCGGGCAGGCTCGTTTCGCCAACGCGGGCGCCCGTGGATATGGGCGTATCCACCAGGGTGAGGACCAGTTTCATGGGCCCGGTTCCGGCAACGGCCAGCCAGTTTTCAGGCTGGGGGCGGGGCGAAACCACGATCTTCAGGGGCTGGCCGTGGCGCCAGAGGAGGCTTCGGGAGTGAAGAGCCGAAGAAAAGCGGGCGGGCGCCGAAAGGATCTGCCTGTTCTCACCGGTGGTATGCAGGGTAAAGAACCGGGTGGGCGGGAGATCGCCCTGAAGCTGATAGCTGCACTGGCGTAGGAGAGGACGACCGGCGCTGTCTGAAGCGGCAACAAGGACGATGCCTTCCGCCTGACCGAGGCTGAGCTGGCCCAGGCGCGTGTTTCTCGCCCGGGAATAGGGATCTGCCTCGTGTGTGCCCTGCCTAGGGAAGGTGACCCATGGGCCGATTTCCACGGAGCCGATTGCTCGCGTCGATTCGAGCGCCAGCCATGCGCTGCCGGCACCGCCGCCAAGAGCGATGAGCAATACGAAGGCCACGAAGATTACGGTTTTCAGCATACGTGTTCCGGCTGGCCACGGACGCTTCCGGATACTTCAACTCGAACGGGAGGTTCAAGCGTTTTGAGGTATGCCTCGCGCAGCATTACAGGGCGGACAGGGTTTCGTTGGAGGCGGGTTTGCGCAGGCGCGGTGCGGCCTCGAAATCCTTTGAAAGTCCCTTCAGGAAGAGTGAGGTCCGCGCCGAGAGTGCCAGAGGAAGCGTTTCGCTTTCCTGGCGGTCCCCGGCGCCTTCTTCACTGGCGGTTTCCACCGCGTCCGTCTCGATGCGCATCGGCCCTTCGATGCCCGGCAGGGGTTTGATCTCGACGTTTTGATGGGCGTAAGCCATCAGGCGCTGCCAGACCATGGCGGGCAGGGAGCCGCCGGTCATGCGCCTTGTGGCGTGGAAGTCGTCATTACCGAGCCAGACGGAGGCAACATAGTTTCCGGTGTAGCCGACATACCAGCCGTCGCGGTAGGACTGGGTGGTGCCGGTTTTGCCTGCAGACCGTGTCATCGGCAGGGCCGCACGGCGGCCGGTGCCCTGTTCGGGAACCAGGATGAGCATCTGGTTCATGGAGGCGGCCGCCTTTTGCGAAAGCACGCGGCGCGGTGGCGGAGCATCGCGGCCATGATCATAGATGAGATTGCCCGAATGGGTCATCATCTGGACAATGCCGAAGCGCATGTCGGCATAACCGCCATTGGCAAAGACGGAATAGCCGGTTGCCTGATCGAGCGCGGTCATGCCTGACGTGCCCAGCACCATCGTCTTGTGGCCGTTGAGCGGCGATTCGATGCCAAACGACTTGATCAGGGAAATGATCGGATCGATGCCCAGATGGTCACGGGCAAGCCGCACGGGAACGGTGTTGTAGGACTTGATCAGAGCGCGCGTCAGCGTGACGCGGCCGGCATAGCTGCGGCCGTAATTGCGCGGGGACCAGCTGCCCCATGAGATCGGGCCATCGGAAATGACGGAATCGGGTTCGAAACCGTTCTCCATCGCCACCGCATAGACATAGGGTTTGAAGGACGAACCGGTCTGACGCTCGGCCTTCGTGGCGCGGTTGAACTGGCTCGCGCCATAGTCGCGGCCGCCGACGATGGCGCGCACCGCACCTTCGGTATCCATGAGCACGATGGCGCCTTCGGAAACGTCATAGTCCTTGCCGTACTGGCGCAGATGAAACTCCAGCGACTCTTCCGCGGCTTTCTGGAGGTTGGGATCAAGCGTGGTGCGGGCAACGAGGGAATGGGTGGCGCTGCGCGGAACCACCCGCTTGACCTCTTCAAAGGCCCAGTCGAGGAAATAGTCGGGCGTATCGGCGCCGTCACGGTCGACGGCGGTTGCCGGATGCAGACGTGCGGAGAGGATCTGCCCCTCGCTCATGAAACCCGCCTGCACCATGTTGGTGAGAACCTCGTTGGCGCGTGCGCGCGCGGCCGGAAGGTTCACATGCGGCGCGTAGCGGGCGGGTGCCTTGAAGAGCCCTGCGATCATCGCCGCTTCAGAGAGGCTGAGATCCTTGACCGGTTTGTCGAAATAGAAGTCGGCGGCAGCGGAAATGCCGAACGTCCCGCCGCCGAGATAGGAACGGTCGAGGTAGTATTGCAGGATTTCGGTTTTCGACAGGTTCATCTCCAGCCAGATCGACAGGAAAGCTTCCTTGACCTTGCGCTCGAGCGTTCGCTCGTTGGAGAGAAACAGGTTTTTGGCGAGCTGCTGGGTGAGCGTCGAGCCGCCCTGAACGACGGAATTGGCGCGTACATTCTCGGTGAGTGCACGGGCAAGGCCCAGAAAATCGATGCCGAAATGGTTGAAGAAGCGCCGGTCTTCCGTGGCCAGAACTGCCTTGATCACGTGGTCGGGAAGCTCGTCGACAGGCACGGAATCGCGCTGAATGATGCCGCGCTGGCCGATTTCATTGCCGTAGCGGTCAAGAAACGTGACGGCGTAATCGTCCTGCGCGCGCCAGTCGCCCGCAGTTTCCTCGAAGGCGGGCATGGCGAGCGCCAGCATCACGACCGACCCGACCGCCCCCAGTGTGGCACCCTCGCTGAAGATTTCGACCACGGCGCGCCTGGCACCGTAGACACGGAAACGGCGGAAGAAGATCGTCACGCTTTCCCATAACTGGGCGAGCTTGAAGCCCGCTTCGTAAAGCGTGGAATCGATCCAGGCGTCGAGCGCCAGCAATCTGGTCGCCCGCGGCGCCTTGCTCTGCCGTTTTTCGCGCGGCATTTTCACCCAAACTCCCGTCCGGCCATTTGCGGCCAACCCGTTCGAATCCGTCCTGCGGAACCGCCTGCCGAACACGACCCCACATCGTTATCCGGCATGTATTGGCCATTCTAGCGGATTGCTCTGTGAGTTTCTTCGCATTTCCGCCGCTTCCGCAAGGGAATTTCGCCGAAATGGCTAACGGATGGGCTGCGTATTGAAAAATATAGGAAAAAATTCCTAATTATATACTTGACGTACCACCAGGCATTTGCGATAACAAAGCCAAGGAGTTACCGCGATGTTTGACCTCACCAATGAGATTTACACCGACGCAGACAGGGCCCGTGAACATCTGGAGGCCATTCACTGGCCGAATGGCCCTGTCTGCCCTCATTGCGGCAACATCAATGCAGAACGCATCACCAAGATGCAGGGCAAATCCACTCGCCCCGGCGTCTACAAGTGCAATGAATGCCGCAAGCCATTTTCCGTTACCGTTGGCACAGTGTTTGAGCGCTCCAAAATCCCACTGAACAAATGGGTTCTGGCATCGCATCTCATGGCCGCTTCCAAGAAGGGCATGAGCGCACACCAGCTTCACCGTATGCTTAGCGTCACCTACAAGACCGCTTGGTTCATGGCTCACCGCATCCGCGAAGCCATGAAAGAGGATAACGACACCTCCGGTCCGCTTGGTGGTGAAGGCAAGACCATTGAAGCTGACGAGACTTATCACGGTCGCCGCGAAGACGGTTATGTTTCACCGCAGCGTAAAGGCCGCCCCTACCTAAAGCGCAAGAAGCCCCTCAAGCGCACCATTGTTGGGCTGGTGGAGCGTGGTGGCCGTGTTCGCACCTTCCATGTGAAGCACGCAACCAAAGACAGTGTGCGCGATATTCTCGTGCGCAACGCTGACCGTAAATCCATCCTCTACACTGACGAAAGCAACCTCTACCCGACTACGGGCAAGGAATATGCCAAGCACGGCACCGTGAAGCACTCCGCGAAAGAATATGCCCGCCGCGAAGGCGATACCGTTGTGCACACCAACACGATTGAGAACGTGTTCTCTGTGTTCAAGCGCGGCATGATTGGCGTCTACCAGCATTGCGGCGAAGCGCATCTGCATCGCTACCTTGCCGAGTTTGATTTCCGCTATAACCGCCGTACGGCGCTAAAGATTAGCGATGCAGAGCGCGCCGAAGACCTTCTGCGCATGGCTCGCGATAAGCGTCTTACTTATCGGCGGATTGGTGAAGCCAGTCACGCCTATGGCCTGCTGCCGGTTTTTCGGACACGAGGTTAAGCTAACATAGCTCGCTCCTCGAACTCCACGGGGCTCAGATAGCCCAGTGTCGAGTGCCTGC
>NZ_JBWKMB010000038.1:0-22980 GCF_056431025.1 Nitratireductor lacus
GCGCATCAGGAATTTTAGGGTCTTTGCGTCGGGCCATGGGAAACATTCTCCTTTCTTCCCACTATGCCCGGCCAAACACGAAAATTCTGATACTCCCATTCCGTCGGGACTTGGCACTAGCTATCGATGTCGTCGTAATTGGCTTTTTGATTGAGCGCTTTTTTGTCCGCAGGTAGAACGATGTCGGTAGCATGTGACACGGTCTCGCCACTGTAAGCTCCCTCTTCATAAACGGAGTTGACTGACACGACCGCGGTATCGATTCCCTCGTCATCATCGCCGGAGTGCAAAAAGCGCAGCGCTGCCAAACCTATTGCAATGCACCCGATCACAATGAATATCGTTCCGCTCACCGCACGCACCCGTTGTATTGAGAACTTGGTTTCTCTATCCGCTCGTGAGTTCGCATACACCAAAACTGATACAGTGCCAACATGAGGCCCGCACAAAGACCATTCCGTATTTCTATGTTCGTTTGATGCAAAAACCAGGTAGTTGCCAAAGAGCGAACTGTTGGGGTTCACACCTTAAGGCTTGGGGCGCTCAAGGGGAGATACTTCGCTCGCTGGCAACCAAAGGTAGGTTCTCGATCTGACCTCGGCATTGGTGCGATGACGTAGGTCGACCGGCGCTTCGGAGGGCGGCTCGTCTTGCGCCGGCCGGGCGGTCCGGGTCAGGTCCGCCGCGCGCATAGATGTCGAGATTCGCGAACGCCCTTCCAATAACGATCCGTGACGCTCTGCAACATGTGCGTTCGGGCGCACTGGGAGCATGCTGGCGCGCGGGGCTTGTGTGTTGAACATTGGGCTTGATGCCCGGCATAACACGCGCCAGCGGGGCAATTCTCCGACAGCCAGGTTATCGATACGTAAATGTGCCGGTGGGTCATGGGAGGGTGAGATGGTGGCCTCCTGCCGGCGAAAGTCGCTTCCGAGGTATGAGCCGGCAGGAGGCCGTGCCCTCGTGGGGGAGAGCGACGTGATCATAGCACCGACAATTTGGAACGTGAAACCCCTGCCGGCGGGTGTTGGGTGACATCACCAACCGGCAGGGGGGGTGCCCTGGTCAGAGCAACATCTGAATAAAAGCAAGTATCTGAACCTTCGTCCAGTTGCGAATTCAACCGTGCCCACCGGCGCGGCGCTCTCGCATGGACCAGAAACACAAAGCCCCGCACAGGGCGGGGCCAAGGAGATGATTAGCTATATTGCCGCTCGTTCTTCTGCAAAGTTCTCATTTGGATTGGCAGGAGAAGTCGTCAGTCTAACTCCGAGCGCCTTGGTGACGCCGAGTAAGGTTGAGAGCTTCGGATCGCCTTTGTCGCTGAGAGCTTTGTATAGGCCCTCGCGCGTGATCCCGGCAGCCTTCGCAACGTCAGTCATTCCAATCGACCGGGCAACATCGTTGAGCGCGTGGGTGATAAACGCAGGATCGCCTTCCTCGAAGGCTGCTTCGATATAGGCCGCACGATCCTCGGGGGTCTTGAGATGATCCTGAATATCAAACTTGGTTGTTTTGATCGCCATATCACAGTTCCTTTGCCATCTGTTTGGCGTGGGCGATGTCTCGGCTCTGTGAGGATTTGTCACCTCCACAAAGGAGGATAACGACGGTTTCCCCGTCCTGCACAAAATAGACACGATAGCCTGGGCCATAGGTGATCCGCATTTCGCTCACACCTTCGCCAATTGCCTTCACGTCGCCGGGGTTGCCCATTTCCATGCGGCGAATGCGTGTAGCAATACGAATTCGAGCATTCCGGTCCCGAAGCCCGTCAAGCCATTTGGTGAAGGTTTCGCTCTGCCGGACTTCGATCATGTGTGAAATGTAGTTCACAGATTGGCGATGGTCAAGGAAAATGTGAACTGCGGTTCACGCGTTCATTCGTCAGCTTTTAGGTAGCCTTGATCGCGGAGCCAACGATCCAAAATTTGGCGTATCGCTTCTGACTGATTGGGGATCGGGTCTTGAGTGCGTCGGTACGCCTCAATCGCGTCAATCATCTCTTGATCGAAGCCGATCACCTTCTTGATAGGGTAAGCTGTAGGGCGTGCCATTGATCTCGTTTCAAATATTTCGCATATGCGCTATTGACAGGAAAGGCATATAACGCATATAACAAATATGCAGGCCGATGGGAAGCGGCAACTTCCACACCGGCCCTAACCGAAACCGAACTTTAGGGAGTTCGATATGGCTACCGCATCCAATACCACGATTCCGACCAAAATCGACCGTGCCGCAATCATGCGAGCCGCGCACAGCTATGCGCGTGACTATGCTGGTCGTGATTGGTCCTATGCCAAGCTGCTTTCCTGGGGCCTGAAATTCGCTTGGGAAGAAGCAAAGTCGAACCAGACCAAGGAGGAAGCCCGCGCGAAGAGCATTCGTGCGGAACTGGAAACGCTCAAGTTCAAGTCGCTGCGCTACGACACTGTTGCCCGGCAGCAGGAGCTTGAGGCCGAACTGCACCAGATCGCGGCGTGAGGGAGGGGACCATGAACGACCTATTCCCCGTCACCATCGCCCCCGATACCATCTACTCCGACCGGCTGCGGATTGAGCCGATCATTGGCGATAGCATGGCGCCCCGTCTGCGTGGTGGACGTGATTTCGTCCTCATCAAGCCCGTCGATAGTTATCAGTGCGAAGGCACCTATCTCTGGTCGGATGGCGTTGGCAAGAGCTTCTGCAACGTGCATTCAACGCTGGGCGGTAAGCTGCGGCTCTGGCACGAAAACAAGCTCTACAGCGAGCACTTTCTGACACGCGAGGAGTTCGCGGAAATTTGCCTCGGCATTGTCGTTGCCGATGTGGCGGTCCGGGCGGAACACATTCTGCGGATGGAGATCGCCCAATGACCACTCGTCGCAGCGTACTCAAGGCCCTTTCTCTATCGGGTGTTTCCGTAGCTACCGGCTATGCGCAAGCACGGGCGAAGGCCCTGCCACCAGAAGAGCGAGCCACCCGCGCATGGATGGAGTTCTGCGAGGCACTCGAAGAGATCGTGCCCAACAATTGTCGCATCCAGGTTTACGGCTCGCACATTCATGGACGCCAGTATCCCGCATTGCGGATCGAGGGACACCGGACAGTGACCGAACAGGTCGGCAATACCACCATGTCAGTTGATCGGATCTCCTGCGCTTACGTTGTCCGTAAGGACGGCTGGAAGGACGATCTGTACTGATCGGCTGAGCTGGGCGGCTCCCGGGCCGCTCTCTGCATCTTACTCAAAACACAAGATTCCCTGGCCAAGGGGATGAAGCGCGGATCACGAGACCTCCTTCGGTGCTCGGTTCCGCGTTCGCGGACCAGTGCGCTTTCTGGCTTGGCCGGCCGGGCGCCGAAGGAGACCAAATGGCAATAGCGTTCAAAAAGATGGAAGCACCCGATCCCGAGAAGCTGACAGCGCATCCGCTGGCGGACCTGTTCCCCATGATGGACGGCGAGGCGTTCACAGACCTCGTTGACGACATCAGGGACCACGGATTGCGCGAACCTATCGTCCTCTTGGGCGGTGAGGTTCTAGACGGCCGCAATCGCCTCAAGGCTTGCCGGGAGAGCGGTGTCGAGCCGCGCTTTACGGAATTCCACGGCAATGATCCGGCTGCGTTCGTCATCAGCCTGAACTTGAAGCGCAGGCATCTGTCGGAAAGTCAGCGAAGCATGGTTGCTGCGAAGTTGGCGAAGCTTCCCCCGCACCGTCCAGAAAAGAGTGCAAATTTGCACCCTTCTTCTGCAGAGGCCGGGAAGATGCTCAATGTTTCGCGTCGTGCAGTGCAAACCGCCAAGGAGGTTCAGAAGCGAGGCGTACCTGAACTGAGCAAGGCGGTCGAAGATGGCGAAGTCTCGGTGTCCGCGGCGTCTGTGATTGCCAAGCAGCCCGCCGAGAAGCAAATCGAGATCATCAGCGCCAAGGATCAAAAGCGCTTGAACAAGGCCGCAAGCGAGCTACGCGCGGCGCAGAAGTTTGCTGCCGAAGTCGAGGCGATGCCGGACGCAGAACCAATGTCGGAAGACGACAAAGAGGCACTGGCAAGGGGCGTCGGAAGCTATGAGACCCGGCAGCAAATCGGCACCATGTTCGAAATCACGAAACTGCTTGCGGACCTTCCAGAACCGCAGGCGCTCGCCGGAATGGTGCCTCCGGCTTTCGAACCTTCAATTCGTGAAGAAATGCCATCGCTGGAAGGCGTGTCGAAGTGGTTCGACGCGTTCGTCGCGGCATGGAAGGCCAAGGAGAAAACCATTGACGCAACTGAGTGACACAATCACCCGACACGTTCAGGAAGCCCTGAACAAGGATGGCTTCGAGCCCCGTCTGATCGCCCCGAAAGTCTGGGAAGAACTGGACGAGGAAAGCCGTGCCGTTTGCGGGATTGCAGAGATCATCCGGCGGATGAAGGGAACCGCACGCACGCTCACAGCAAAGGCGTTCGAACAGGTCGGATCGAAGCAGATCGAGCTTCCGTTCCGCTTGGACGGCGCCGTCGCCATCGATACAGACTCCCATAAAATCCGGCTGACGGAATCCCTAAGTCAGATCGAGTTCAAGCGGGCTATCGACATCAGGCGGAAGCAGATCAAGGATGATCAGGCCGCGCTAAAGGAATGGGAAAACGCCGAGCGACTGGCGCGACCATACTGGAGCAAGCACCCGGATTGGTCATTCGGGCAATGCGTGAAAGCAATCAGCCGAGACATGAAGAAGGGAAAGGGAAGGGCGGCTTAGGCTGCCCCTCCAATTCTATTTGGTCACCTACGTCTGCGATAATGACCTCGAACCCAGCGTCCTTTTCGATAGTGTCCCCTGACATAGGTGGAACCTCCATAGGTGGGGCGACTATTCGTCCATGCCCCATACCCAGAGTATCCGCCTGGCCGGGACGCCGCGCTTCGCGCCCCACATCTGCGGCCTGCTGAGTCCAGACTATCGGGAGTGGGGCAGTTCCCAGTGTACACTCGTGGGGACCGATAAGAACCACCGACACCCGTGATGGACGCTCCGGCCGCGGCGTAGTTGCCATTCCCTGTAGAGAGGATGCGACCGGAATTATTTCCAAACGAAACGCGGCCAATTGAGCCGTCCGAGACCCTTACGAAGCCAGACCCACTGGTGCCACTTGGATCTCTTGTGACGACGGCGGTTCCAAACAAGCCATTGGTGCATGTGACGGGAACCGAAATGGTCGCGCTCGTGTCGAGCGCATCATAGGTGCCGCTGCATGTGATCGAATTGTTGGGAGTTGCGACCTCGAAGGACCCGCCTGACATTGCCGCCGTTGTTGTGCCTACCAACACTGTTCCATCAGCGAGCTGTACGCTCGCTGGCACAGTGTATGAACCACATGATGCGAGCGCGCCGAGTATAGGCAACCAGATGTATGTTCGCATGCTCTCCCCCAAGCTGCCTGTATCAAAACAGTCCTGCAGGCAAGAGTCGATGGCGTGATTCCGCCGTTACAAGCGCTGATCCATTGAATTCGGCGCCAACGAGCGAATTGTTGGGGTTCACACCTTAAGGCTTGGGGCGCTCAAGGGGGAATATTCGCCCGCTGGCAACTCGTGGTAGCTCGTTGCCTTGATGCGAGTCACTTACGGGATCGCGCTATTCAGCTGTCACGATTGCGCCGCAAGCGACCGACCACATTCATGACGATGTGAATGAGCACCCCGCAGCCGATGATGTAAGCGAACATGTAAAGCCATAGGTCCATGGTCCTCCATACTCGCTACTTTCCTCATACGTGACTGGTGTCATCGCGCCATTCTCGTGAATGCTGGCGCGCGGGGCTTATGTGTTGGACAATGGGCTTCATGCCCGACATAACACGCGCCAGCGGTAGCATGTTTCCGCATGTCGATTACCAAGAGGTAAAGGTGCTGGCGAGCCAGATGGGGGAGGGTGGGATCTGTTGCCCGATCTCAATGAGAATCGGACACCCGCCAGCGCTTACACGGTAGATCACCGGGAGCGAAAGAAAACCCCTACCGGCAGCTACGGGTCGGTAATTCAACCGGCAGGGGAGCCCCAACAGGGCGAAGCGAGGATACTCATTTCATCAGGATTGGAAACCCCTGCCGGCGAGTGTTGGGTGGACACAAATTCCGGCAGGGGCGCTCTCGGCCAGAGCAACGGCATAAATAAAAGCAAGTAATTAAACCTTCGTCCAGTTGCGAATTCAACCGTGTTTAACGACACGGCGCTTTCGCATGGGCTCATCATCAGAAAGGAAACGATATGGACCGCACCGTGCCAGCTGGCGCGGCGCTGCTGCTTGCATTGGTCTATGAGACGGAAACCAGCCGCACGCCGCCTGAATGCTATGAAGTGATCTATGGCCACCGACAGGATCGATTATCGAAGCCGCTCACACGGATGACCCTGGACGAAGTGATCGCCGCACAGCGCACCTGGTCGCGCCGGCATGGATCGTCAGCGGCCGGTGCGCCGCAGTTCATCCGCAAAACGCTGATGGGGCTCAAGGAAGAGCTCGGCCTTCGCGGCTCCCAGATATTCGATGCGAACCTGCAGGACAGGCTTGCCTATCACCTTCTGATCCGCCGCGGCTATCACCAGTTCGTCAATGGCGAGATCGATCGCACCGAGTTCGGCCGGCGCCTCGCGGGCGAATGGGCGTCTTTTCCTGTGCTGGATGCCACGCGCGGCGCGCACCGGCACGTGCAGCGCGGACAGAGCTACTACGCCGGCGACAACCTCAATAAAGCACTGGTGGCACCGGCGAAGGTCGAGGCGGTTCTGGATAAGGTCTATGCCCTGGCAAACACCAAGGCTTCCGAGCCCGAGCCGCGCCCGCTGCCAGAGGCAACGCCGGAACCCGTTGCGAAGTCGAAGCGCTTCTGGACGTGGTTGCTGACTGGTATCGGCGCTCCATTTGCCGCGCTCGGCAACCTGCACCCGGCGGCACAGATCGCCATCGTGGCGCTGATCGCTGGCTTTGCAATCTACGCGATCTCCAGCATGCCGGCCGTGCGCAAGAAACTGGGGCTGGCGTCATGATCGGCGCCGGTCTTGTCTACAAAGCCCTGTTCTTGAAGCTGAGGCAGGCGCTGGGGCCGGTTCTTCTGGTGCTGGCGCTCGCAGTCGGCATCTACCTCTACGGCCACCACAACGGTAAGGAGGTGGTTTTCCAGCGCCTTCAATCCGAACGCATTACAATCCTGAAAGACGGAAGGAAGATCGATGAGGAAGCGCTTGGCGCTGACGACACTGGCCTGTGTGCCCTTCTTGGCGGCTGCGAGCTGCGAGACGGCGGCGATCACTGAGCCCTGCGACGTGCTGGTGCCGATCAACCCGGCGCCGGCCACAAACTCCTACCTGGTGGCGAATGATCGCATGACTGCCGTCGCCATCGCACAGCATCGTGGCCGGTATCAGAAATATCGCTGCGGGAAGTGAACCCACCCCACAGGCAACGCATTGGAATAGGAGCGGGGCGTGACCGAAAAGGCACCAGACATGGATCACGATATAAGGGCTCGCGTTGTCACGCTCGAGCACTCTTCGGCGGACAAGGAACGGCGATTGTCCGATCTGGAAGCATGGAAGGCTCAACGAGAGATCGAGAGTGCGCGCCATGATGAGAAATGGAACGCAATGGAAGCCCGGATCGATACCCGGTTCTCCGGTCTGGAAAGCTCGGTCGGAGACATCAAGAAAACCCTGTCGCACATCAACTGGCTGATCATTGGGGGCATCATCACTGGTGTGGTGGCGTTCCTGATCAAAGGTGGCTTCGCCTCCTGATCTTTCCGCATCCTCCCCAACTGCCCCGCTGGCCTTGCGCTGGCGGGGCTTCTTTTTGCGTTTCGGTCCGGTATCGGTCCGAACGGCATTCTGTCCGGGGTGTTGGATCGGCTGAAAGCCTTGGAAAAACTGGTCGGAGTGGCAGGATTCGAACCTGCGACCCCCTCGTCCCGAACGAGGTGCGCTACCAGGCTGCGCTACACTCCGTGACCAGACGGCGGGCTTATAGCTGCCGTCTTTCGACTGCGCAAGATCAAACCGTCATCAATATGGGCTTTCTACGTCTCCCATTTCCACATAGACGGATTTGACCTGTGAATAATGGGCGAGTGCCGCCATGGCGTTTTCGCGTCCGAAGCCGGACTGCTTCACACCGCCGAAGGGAAGCTCGACCGGCGTGAGATTATAGGTGTTGATCCAGCAGGTGCCGGCCTTCAGCGCCCCGATCACGCGGTGGGCGCGGGCCAGGTTCTGCGTGAAGACGCCGGCTGCCAGTCCGAACGGCGTGTCATTGGCGCGCTCGATCACCTCATCCTCATCGTCGAAGGTCAGAACGCTCATGACCGGGCCGAAAATCTCCTCGCGGGCAATGCGCATGTTGTCGGTGACATCGGTGAAGATGGTCGGTTCGACATAGAAGCCGTCTTCAAGGCCCTGTAGCCGTGGCGCGCCACCGCCATGATACAGGGTCGCGCCGTCTTCGCGCCCGATCTCGATATAGCGCAGCACCTTGTCATACTGCGCCTTGCTGATGAGCGGGCCGAGATGGGTTTCGGGGTCGAGCGGATCGCCCAGGCGAATGGCGCTCGTGCGCTCCGCAAGGTGTGACAGGAAGCGTTCATGGATGCCCTTCTGGACGAAGACGCGCGTGCCATTGGAGCAGATCTGACCCGTCGAATAGAAATTGCCGAGCATGGCCCCGCCAATGGCGTTCTCCAGATCGGCATCGTCGAACACGATCAGGGGCGATTTGCCGCCAAGCTCCATCGTGGCCGGTTTCATCTCGCCGCCGGCGAGCGCCTGCACCTTCCTGCCGGTCTCGACCGAACCGGTGAGCGAGACCTTGGCGACCTCCGGATGGGCGACAAGAGAGGCGCCGACATCGCCCAGCCCCTGAACCACATTGAAGAGGCCGTCGGGCAGGCCGGCCTCGGTGAATATCTCGGCAAGCCTGAGGGCTGAAAGCGGGGTCACCTCGGACGGTTTGAACACCATCGCATTGCCCATGGCCAGCGCAGGGCCGGTCTTCCAGCCAGCGATCTGGATCGGATAGTTCCATGCGCCAATGCCAACACAGACCCCGAGCGGCTCGCGGCGCGTATAGCCGAAAGACCCGCCAAGCTCGACCTGCTCGCCATTGAAGGCGGCGACCGCCCCGCCGAAGAATTCGAGCGCCTCGGCAGCAGAAGGGGCATCGGCGACCAGCGTCTCCTGCAGCGCCTTGCCGGTGTTCAGCGTTTCAAGCTTTGCCAGTTCCTCATTGTGCGCAAGCAGGAGGTCTGCTGCCCGGCGCAGGATTCGGCCACGCTCGACCGGCTTCAGCCTGGCCCAGGCAGGCTGGGCGGCGCGGGCGGCCTCCACCGCGAGTTCAACAATATTGGGCGTTGCGGAATGGACGCGGGCGATGGCCTCGCCGGTGGCGGGATAGACGACCTCTATCACCTCGCCCTGTTCGTCTTCGACATAACGGCCATTGATGTAGTGCGATGCTTTGGGCTGCGCGCGCATGGGGTCTCCAGCTTTCGGAACGGGGCATCGTTTCATGGAAACGCGTTTCCGATCCATTCAATTTATCCGCATGGGTTTTCTAGAGCGGAGCACCGTTTCACGGAAACGCTTCTCCGCTCAATCTCTCTGTTTTACGCATTTGTGCAGACGTCAGGTGATTCCACCTGACTGCAAAATGCTTTAACGATCGGCTTCCCGCCAGCGCGGGTTGATCCAGGGCTCCTGATTGGACGGGCTGAGCGGGGCGCGACCGAGAATATGGTCGGCTGCCTTCTCGCCGACCATGATCGAAGGGCCGTTCAGATTGCCATTGGTGATACGGGGGAAAATCGACGAATCTGCGACCCGCAGGCCCTCGACCCCAATCACCCGGCATTCGGCATCCACCACGCTCGTGGCGTCGTCAGGCGCACCCATACGGCAGGTGCCACAGGGATGATAGGCGCTTTCGGCGTGTTCGCGGATGAAAGCGTCCAGTTCGTCATCGCTTTGAACATTTCCGCCCGGCGCGATCTCGCGGCCCCGATAGGGGGTGAAAGCATCCTGCGAAAAGATTTCACGGGTGAGGCGAATGCAGTGGCGGAAATCGCGCCAGTCGTCCGGATGGGACATGTAGTTGAAGCGGATTTCCGGCTTCGCCCAGGCATCGCCCGACCGGAGACGAATTGTGCCGCGCGATTTCGAACGCATTGGTCCGACATGGGCCTGGAAGCCGTGGCCCTTTGCTGCCGCCTTGCCGTCATAGCGGATGGCGACGGGCAGAAAATGGAACTGGATGTCAGGATAATCGACCCCTGCGGCGGAGCGTACGAAGGCGCCTGCCTCGAAATGGTTTGAGGTACCGAGGCCCGATTTAAGGAACAGCCACTGCGCGCCTATCAACCCTTTGGAAAGGAGATTGAGCTTTGAGTAGAGCGTGATCGGCTGAAGTGATTCCTGCTGGATATAGAGTTCCAGATGGTCCTGCAGATTGCCGCCGACGCCAGGGCGATCAGCCACCACATCGATGCCGTTCTCACGCAGATGCTCTGCCGGGCCGATGCCCGAGAGCATCAGGAGCTTTGGCGAATTGACCGCAGACGCTGCGACGATAACCTCACGTCGCGCTTTAACGAGCTGAATCTTTTTGTGAGCTTCGATCTCGACGCCGATGGCACGTTGATTCTCGATGACAACACGGCGAGCGAAGCCATTGACGAGACTCACGTTCCTTCTCTTGAGCGCGGGCCTCAGATAGGCATTGGCAGTGGACCAGCGCCGGCCCTTGTGGATGGTCTGCTGGAGCGCGCCAAAACCTTCCTGCTTGGAGCCGTTGTAATCTTCCGTGGTCTCGAAACCGGCCTGCCTGCCGGCCTCGATGAAAGCTGAAAAGAGCGGGTTGTCGCGCGCCCCCTTGCGGACATGGAGCGGGCCTTCGGTGCCGCGCCAGCCGGGCTCGCCATCGGCCATCGTTTCCATGCGTTTGAAATAGGGAAGCACGTCCGCAGAAGCCCAGCCGGTCGCACCCTCATCGGCCCAGTGGTCGAAGTCGCGCGCATGGCCGCGCACATAGACCATGCCGTTGATGGAGGAGGAGCCGCCGATCACCTTGCCGCGCGGCGTGGCGAGCACGCGTCCGCCCAGATGCGGCTCCGGTTCGCTCTGAAAGCCCCAGTCATAGCGCGCCATGTTCATGGGGAAGGAGAGGGCGGCGGGCATCTGGATGAACGGACCGAAATCGCTGCCGCCATATTCGATCACGATGACGGAGTTTTTGCCGTCTTCCGAAAGGCGGTAGGCGAGCGCGGCACCGGCGGAGCCGGAACCGATGATGACGAAATCGGCCTCACGCATGGGGCAGACTCCCATGGGGCGGGTGCGGGGCAAGCGCCATGTCGAGATAGTCTTCGACAAGGGCGATGGCCGTGGCCGAATCCTCCACACCCTCGCCGAGCGCGCGGCGCAGATAAAGACCGTCGATGAGGGCGGCGATGCCGCGCGCGATGCGGATGGAACTTGCGCGGGGAAGATGAGAAAGCCCGCTCATCAGGTCGCTGTGCAGGCGGCGCACATAGATGCGGAAGAGGCGGCCGAGTGCCGCGTCACGCCGCGCCTCCACATAGAAGGCGAGCCATGCCGCGATGATCTCGGGCCGGAACTGATCGGGCGAGAGGTTCACCGCGATGATCGCACGCACACGGTCTGCGCCCGCAAGCCCTGCCATGGCCGGGCGGACCTCGTTGCCGAGCTGCGAAAGGATGTGGCGCATCGTGGCGAACAGAAGGTCGTCCTTGCCGCCGAAATAATGGTGGGCAAGGGCCGTCGAGACACCGGCCCGACCGGCAATGTCCGACATGGTGACGTTGAGCGCGCCGCGCTCGCCAATGGCGCTGATCGCCGCATCGATGAGCGCGCGGCGGCGTATGGGTTCCATTCCGATCTTGGGCATGGGGTTCATTTATTATTGATTGATCAATCAATCAAGGAAATTTGTCGGGCTCCGTGGGGAGAAGGTCACGCTCCAGGGAGGAGGACTTGGATGGAACGTCAGACAGAGAACAGGGGCTTTGCAGAAAATAGTTCATGCTTGAACAAAGTCGGCAGCGGACTTATGGTGCTGCTCACATGTTTGCTCTAATCTGCGGCATAAAATGCCGCCCTCCGGGAGAGACGAGATGACCGCATGCATTGTGGGCTGGGCCCATTCAAAGTTCGGCAAGCTGACCGACGACACGCTTGAAGGGCTTATCGTTCAGGTGGCGCGCGAAGCGCTGGACCATGCCGGCATTGGCCCCGACGATGTGGACGAGATCGTGCTCGGCCATTTCAACGCCGGTTTCTCACCGCAGGATTTTACGGCAAGTCTCGTGCTGCAGGCCGACGACCGGCTGCGTTTCAAGCCGGCCACGCGGGTGGAAAACGCCTGCGCGACGGGCTCTGCCGCCGTGCGGCAGGGCGCCCGTTCCATTGCTGCGCGCGACGCCCGCATCGTGCTTGTGGTGGGCGCGGAGCAGATGACGAAAACACCCGGCCCGCAAATTGCCGAAAACCTGCTGAAAGCGTCCTATTTACCGGAAGATGGCGAGATTCCGGGCGGTTTTGCGGGCGTTTTCGGAAAAATCGCCGATGCCTATTTCCAGAAATATGGCGACCAGTCGGACGCGCTGGCGACACTCTCGGCCAAGAACCACAAAAACGGTGTCGAGAACCCGTTCGCGCAGATGCGCAAGGATCTGGGTTTCGATTTCTGCCGACAGGAGAGCGAGCGCAACCCCTATGTCGCCGGTCCGCTGAAACGGACGGATTGCTCGCTGGTTTCGGATGGTGCGGCGGCGATAGTCCTGGCGGACACGCAGACGGCGCTTTCGATGCGCCGCGCGGTGGCGCTGCGCGCGAACGAACATGTGCAGGACTTTCTGCCCATGTCGAAGCGCGACATTCTGAAATTCGAGGGCTGTGAGGAAGCCTGGAAGCGTGCGCTCAAGAGTGCGCGTGTGACGCTCGACGATCTCTCCTTCGTAGAGACCCATGACTGCTTCACCATTGCCGAACTGATCGAATATGAGGCGATGGGGCTGGCAAAGCCGGGCGAGGGCGGAAAAATCGCGCTCGAAGGCCAGACCGAGAAGAACGGGCGGCTGCCGGTGAACCCCTCAGGCGGGCTGAAGGCCAAGGGGCATCCGATCGGTGCGACCGGCGTTTCCATGCATGCGCTGACGGCGATGCAGCTCACCGGCGAGGCCGGCGGCATCCAGATCCCCGACGCGAAGCTGGGCGGCATCTTCAACATGGGTGGCGCTGCAGTGGCCAACTATGTGTCGATCCTCGAACGGATCAAGTAGCGGGCTGTTCTTTCTCGCTGGCCGACGCTGAGGGCCACAGTTCGACGCGGCCAAAGCCCGGCACCTTCAATGCCGGGCGGCGTAGATCGAGGCCTGCGACCAGTCCCAGAAAATGCAACTCGACACCGGAGCGCAGACCGGCGGCGATGCCTGCCAGCCCGCCGAGCGAAACATGGATATCGCTCCAATCTGGCGTGTGATCAAAGGCGAATAGGCCGGGGCGATAATCACGCCCGACAGCGGTCGGTGGCAGGGCGATGTCGAGATCCGGCACACTGCGCAGCACATGCGCGGTGAAGGAGTTGGAGTTCGGCCCAGGCCAGATCCCGTAGTCGCCACGCTGCGAGAACGGGTAGCTGGCAATGGCCGCTTCCACTTGCGGCATGAGGCGTTCGGCTTCCTCTCCTGTGATCGCGGCCACGACATAGGGCGTGTTGGAATACCAGCGCCCGTCTGCCGGATAGGCGTTGCGGCGCACGGGGTTTCCCCAGCCGACCTTGTCATAGCGGTCATAGGATGAAGCGCCAGCGCGCTTGAGAACCAGCCAGCTATGGACAGACAGCGCCCCCTTCATGCCGCCGGTGCGCGCGGCCATCACATAGATTTTTGCCTGCGGATCGTCTGCAGGCGCAGGCAATACGCCGCTCGCCGACCAGTCGGCGCTGCGCCAGGAGCCCGGCCGTTCCTGCACCGCCCACCAGGCCAGTGATCCCGAGGCGGGCAAAACGAAGACGGCGAGGAGAAACAGCAAAGTCCGCTTGAAAAAACGCATGGGGGCCAGTCTATTGTCGCCGGAAGATGATGAAAATGAATCCCGCAAATTACGGTGAAAACATGGGCAATCCCGTTCTGGTCGAGGCGCTGCGCGGTAACGTTGTCGAGAGCAGGCACCGTGGCACCATTGCCGTGTTCGACGCGGATGGCGGAAAGGTGATGAGCCTTGGCGACATTGACCGGCCCGTATTCCCGCGCTCTGCCGTGAAAGCCATCCAGGCGCTGCCTTTCGTGGAAAGCGGGGCGGCGGATGCGTTCGGGTTCGGCAGCCGGGAAATTGCGCTTGCCTGTTCGTCGCATTCAGGCGAGCCGGAACACGCAGCACTGGCAGTCGCCATGCTGGAGCGGGCAGGACTTGGAGCGGAGGCTTTTGAATGCGGCGCTCACTGGTCTTCGCAGGAACATGTGCTGATCGAACAGGCGCGCAGCTTTTCGAAACCGACGGCGGCGCACAACAACTGCTCGGGAAAACACGCCGGCTTCCTTTGCACCTGCGCGCATCTCGGCCGTGATCCGCGTGGCTATGTGGCGCTCGGCCACCCGGCGCAGGACGCCGTGAAGGCGGCGATGGAGGAGGTGACGGGTGCTGCGCACGAGACCGACCTCTGCGGCACGGATGGCTGCTCCATTCCAACCTATGCAGTGCCGCTGAAAGCGCTGGCGCAGGGCTTTGCGAGGATGGCGACCGGCACCGGGCTTGCGCTCGAGCGTGCGAAGGCCGCCAGACGGATTTTCGCAGCCTGCATGGCGGAGCCATTTTATGTGGCGGGGAGCGGGCGTGCCGATACGCGCATGATGGAAGCAGGCAAGGGACGCATTTTCACCAAGACGGGTGCGGAAGGGGTGTTTTGTGCCGCGATTCCTGAAATGGGCATCGGCATCGCGCTTAAATGCGATGACGGCACGACACGGGCCGCCGAGGTGATGGTGGCTGAAGTTCTGGCTCAGCTTCTGGATGGTGATGCATTGGCCGAGACACTGCGTGAGATGGCGCGGCCGGTTCTGACCAATCGGCGCGGCTTCGAGGTTGGGTCGCTGCGGCCTTCTGAAGCGCTGGTCGGATAGGGCGTTTAGAGCGTACCCGGTGAAAACAGGACCCACGGTGAACTGCATCGGTCTGCGTTGACGCGGTGCGTGGTTCGACAGGCTCACCATGAGGGAGGGCTTTGATGGCACATCCGTTGCGCCGCCGTTCAGCAGGCCTTTGTGGTAGCGCCCTTAGAGACGCCATCATTGCGTGCCCTGCGCGGCGAAGAGGATCGCCGCAATGTTCCGTAATGTCCTAACCCGCCCGGTTGGCAGCCAGCGTCAGGTGCGGGATGGTTTCGCTGCCGGAGCGTAGCAGATCGCCGGTGGCGGCATCGGCCCAGCGATGGCCGACGACCGCGCCATTGGGCGTGTCTTCAAACACATTGCCGGAAATGACGGCTGCGCCCGAACCTTCGACCACGGAAACGATGATGCCGGTTTTCGCCTTGCGGATCACATTCCCCGAAGCGGTGACATTTCGCAGGAAGGGACCCCAGCCCATGCGTATACCGGCAAGGGGCGCGTTCTCGATGATGTTGCCGGTGACCGTGCTGTCGGCCTCCACATTGATGCCGATGCCGAAACCGGCCATGGGTGAGGGGTAGGGGCCATCTTTCGAAAGATTGCGGATGATGTTGCCGGTGCAGGCGCAGAGCCGCCCGCCCTTGTCGAAATTGGCCATGGAGATGCCGTGGGCGGCGCCATCCACGAGATTGCCCGAGATGACCGCGCCCTGAAAGGCGAACTCCGCATAAAGAGCGGTTTCACCCGAACGCAGGCAGGTGTTGCCGGATATCTCAAGATTGCCGGCACTATTGCCGCGTATGGCTGAGAAGGCGCAGTCCGCAATTTCATTATCCGAAACGCGGACATTGTCGGCGCGGTAGGCGTTGATGCCGTTGCCATACTGGCCGGTGCCGCCCCTGTCGGCGCGGATGCGAGCGATGCGGTTTCCCGAAATGCGGCTGCCATCCGCGCCTAGAGCGCTGCGGTGGATCAGAATGCCGCCATTGCCGCAATCGGTGACGGTGTTTTCAATGACATCAAGGCCGCTCGAATCGAGTGCGTAGAGTGCGTAGTCCGCAATGTCGGTGATGGCGCAATTGCGGATCCTGCCCTGTGCGCGGCGGAGCGAGAGGCCATTGCCACCGCTGTTGGCGAAGACACAGTCCTCGATGGCCAGACGCAGCGAGCCGTCAATGTCGAGCAGGCCGCTGCCAGCACCGGAAGGCGGCATGAGCCTGCCATCGAGTGCAAGGCCGGAAAGCGCGAGATGCTGACTGTCTCGCGCAGTGAACATCGATCCGAGGTCGTCCTGTACCAGATGGGTGGCACCCGGAACGCCGAAAAGGCGGGTCTGCCGGGGAAGGGCAAGACCGGAAAGACGGTAGCGGCCGGGCGGAAGAAATATGGGAATGGATTCAGCGCTGGCGCGTTCAAGCAGGGCCTGAAGGGCAGAGGTCTGGTTGTGGACTGCGTTGGGTGTGAGGCCGAATTCGACCGCGTTTGCCGCACCCGTTGCAGCGCGGCGCAGTGCGGCGTCAGCAAAGGCTGTGCGCGGCATCGCAAGACCGAGAACGGCAAACCCTGCGGTGGCTTTCAACAGGCGGCGGCGGTTCATATTGGTACAACTCCGACTTGGTCTGCTGTTGCCCACTGTTAAATGCAGGTTTCGTGCCGCAGCGTCAGGTGTCTAGCGGGACGGTATGGTCGCGGAAGAAACGGGCAGCGCCTTCTTCGTCGATCTCGCCGGCGGCCACGAGAAGAACGAGTTGAATGACGTCTTCCTGCTCGGCTTCCATGCTGAGCCCGTTGAAGAAGAGAAAAAGGTCGGCCGCAGCGAGGCCGGTACGCTTGTTTCCGTCAACGAACGGATGGTTTTTTACGATACCAAACAGGTACGCTGCTGCGAGCGCACACAGATCCGGTTCCTCATAGGCCTGTTTCTGCAGCGGGCGATGAAGCGCAGATTCCAGCGCACCTTCATCGCGGACGCCACTGGCACCGCCGTGAAGGCGCAACTGCTCGACATGCAGCGCTTCGACGAAGTCACGTGAGTGAAACTCTGTCACTTGGCCAGAACGCGGTAGGCCGTTTCGTATTTCTTCATCCGCTCTCGAGCGATCTTCATCTTTCGCTCGAATTCTTCGGGATCATCCGCGGGAGGACGAAGGCGCAGTTCGGTTCCGTCCTCAAGAAGGTTGAGCGTGTCGCCAGCACGCAGATTGTAACGCTCAAGCACCTCCTTCGGCAGGATGACACCTTCCGAATTGCCGATCTTGCGAATGGTCACGTTCATGGCTTTGGCTCCGTCTGTTATAACTTAAGGTATAACATGGCGCCGTCCATTTCAAGATCAGGGCGTCAGCCTGCTTTCAGCAGGCGATCGAGCAGTTTTTCGGCAGCTTCGGGAATGACCGTTCCGGGCGGGAAGATTTCGGCCGCACCTGCCTCGCGCACGGCTTCGAAATCGCCAGGCGGGATGACGCCGCCGGCGACCAGGAGAATGTCGCCATGGCCGCGTTTTTCCAGCGCTTCCTTCAGTTCGGGTATGAGGGTCAGGTGACCGGCGGCCAGCGAGGAGGCGCCGACGATCTGGACATCATTGGCGATGGCAAGCTCGGCCACTTCCTCCGGTGTCTGGAACATGGCTCCGACCGTGACATCGAAACCGAGATCGCCAAAGGCGGTGGCGATGACCTTCTGGCCGCGGTCATGACCGTCCTGACCGATCTTGGCGATCAGGATGCGCGGTGCGGCGCCGGTCTTCTTGCGGAATTTTGCCACTTTCTGCTGGGCGCGTTCGAAGGAGGAGAGATCGCCCACCTCCTTGCGGTAGACGCCGGAAATGGTGCGGATTTCCGCCACATGACGGCCAAAGGCCTTCTCAAGGGCTGTGGAGATCTCGCCCACCGTGGCCTTCGCGCGTGCGGCGCGCACGGCGAATTCGAGCAGGTTTCCGTCTTCTGCGGCTGCGCGCGTGAGGGCTTCAAGCGCGCTTTCTGTCTCGGCCACGTCGCGCGTGCCCTTGAGCTGCTGCAGCTTGGCGAGCTGGCGCGCGCGCACTTCGGCATTGTCGACCTTGAGAACGTCGACCTCGGTGTCGCGCTCGGGCTTGAAGCGGTTGACGCCGACCACTGTCTGTTCGCCCGAATCGATGCGCGCCTGGGTGCGGGCTGCGGCTTCCTCGATGCGCATTTTCGGCACGCCCTTTTCGATGGCCGCAGCCATGCCGCCGAGGCTTTCCACCTCCTCGATGTGTTTCAGCGCGCGGTGGGCGAGGTCGTGGGTGAGGCGCTCGACAAAATGGGAGCCGCCCCATGGGTCGATCATGCGGGTCGTGCCTGATTCAAGCTGCAGGACAAGCTGTGTGTTGCGGGCAATGCGCGCGGAATGGTCGGTCGGAAGCGCCAGGGCCTCATCGAAGGCATTGGTGTGCAGCGACTGGGTGTGACCCTGGGTGGCGGCCATGGCCTCGACCATGGTGCGCACGATGTTGTTATAGGGATCCTGCGCCGTCAGTGACCAGCCGGAGGTCTGGCAATGGGTGCGCAGGGAGAGTGAACGCTCGTTCTTTGGCGCAAAGTTCTTCTGAAGAAGTGTCGCCCAGAGAAGGCGCGCGGCGCGCATCTTGGCCACTTCCATAAAGAAGTTCATCCCGATGGCCCAGAAGAAGGAGAGGCGCGGCGCGAAACGATCGATATCGAGCCCGGCGGCGATGCCGGCACGGGCATATTCGATGCCGTCGGCGATTGTGTAGGCAAGCTCCAGATCAGCCGTCGCGCCGGCTTCCTGCATGTGATAGCCGGAGATGGATATGGAGTTGAATTTCGGCATGTTCTCCGCCGTGTAGGAGAAAATGTCCGAAATGATCCGCATCGAGGGTTTGGGCGGGTAGATATAGGTGTTGCGGACCATGAACTCCTTCAGAATGTCGTTCTGAATGGTGCCCGAAAGGTCTTTCTGAGCGACACCCTGTTCTTCCGCCGCGACGATATAGAGCGCCATGATGGGCAGAACAGCGCCATTCATGGTCATCGACACGCTCATTTTATCGAGCGGGATGCCGTCGAAGAGCTGGCGCATGTCGAGAATGGAATCGATGGCCACACCAGCCATGCCCACATCGCCGGCAACGCGCGGGTGGTCGCTGTCATAGCCGCGATGGGTGGCAAGGTCGAAGGCGACGGAGAGGCCTTTTTGCCCGGCGGCAAGGTTGCGCCGGTAGAAGGCGTTGGATTCTTCCGCCGTGGAGAAACCGGCATACTGACGGATCGTCCAGGGCCGGCGCGCATACATGGTGGGGTAGGGGCCGCGAATGAAGGGCGCGGCGCCCGGATAGGTGTCGAGAAAGCGCAGCCCCTTCAGATCGTCCTGCGAATAGAAGGATTTGATCTCAATGCCCTCAGGCGTGGCCGTGGGTGGGGTCTTTGCTGGAAGAGGCGACGTTTCCGGATCCGACCAGCCGATGCTGGCAAAATCCGGTATCATGCGATGCCTCCTCCGGTCTCATCCAGACGCTGCGCCAGGAGCGGCTGACAGCGCACGGCGGCCACTTCTCCAGAAAAGTCAGGCGATTCGGCCTTCAATGTCCTGACAGGACGCTCTTCCGCGGCGGGATAGATCGTCGTGCCGACAATGGGCTTCTTGCCATCATTGATGCGCTGCTCGCGGCGCTCGCGCATCTCAAGCACGCGTTCCTGAATGTGGCCGTTCATCAGGCTGCGCAGCACGCCCCCCTCGCTCTCAATGCGGCGGAACTCGTCCCACGCCTTTTCGCAAAGGGCTGCGGTGAGCGTTTCCATGCCGCCGGCACCGGCAGCAGGATCGATGATCAGGTCGAGATGGCTCTCGCCCGAAAGGATGAGCTGCGTGTTCCGGGCAAGCCGCCTTGCATCTTCGTCCGGCAGACCATGGACGATGGTGTGCGGCAGGACGGAAAGCGAATCGGCACCGCCGACAGCGGCAGCGAATGCGGCGATGGTGGTGCGCAGCGTGTTGGTTTCGGGATCCTTCGCCGTCATCATCCGATAGGATGTTTCGGCATGGATCGTCGCCAGCGATGGCTCGATGGAGCAGGTCTCCTGAACGCGCGCCCAGAGGCGGCGCAGAGCCCTGATCTTGGCGATGGACAGGAACTGATCCTGATCGACACAGAGCGAGAAGCCGATATGCGGCGCGGCATAGACAAGCGGCTGACGGGCCTGCTCGAACATGCGCAGATGCGAGACGGCGGAAGCCAGCATGATGCCAAGCTCCTGCGCCTCCGAGGCGCCGGCATTGTGGAACACGCGGCCATCGCCCTCAAGCAGGATGCCGGGCAGGTCCATGGCGAAAAAGCCTGCAAAGGACTGCGGCATGGACGCTTCCAGCGCCTCGATCGACATGCGCAGCTTGCCGGTGCCGGCGAAGGTGGCGGCCGGCGAAATGCCGAAGGACAGCGTCATGGCGGCCGGGTTGATGCGGCGCTCGGTAAAGATCTGGGTCAGCCAGTCGACGATGGCGCGGCTGCTGGGGTTGGCATCCATGCGCAGGTGCAGGCCCTGCAAATCGATACCGTCGAGCGCTTTGGCAACCGCTTCGGGCGTGGCGGGAAGGCCATAGCCGAATGCATTGGGCGCGCCTTCGAAAACGAGCGCGAGCCCTGTCGCACCCTGTGCGATGTCTTCCTTTGCCTGACGGTTCGCGCGGACCGGATCAGGGTCATCCATGCGCTGGACGGTGACCCAGCCCGACTTGTCACGCCCGCGGGCAAGCGGCTTGGCATCCTGCATCCGCTCATAGAGCGCGCGCATGGAGATACTGTCGTCCGTCTGCCAGGAAAGCGCCTCGGGACCGGCCTCTCCCTTGAGAGATTCGATCACCAGATCGCGCCAGCGCTCCTGGTCGATCTGAGGAAACTTCACCTTTTTCAGGATCGCGCGATCCATCATGCCTCCCGATTCGCCGTTGGCCCGGAAACCCTTGCCGCAAAGCGGGCAATGGATCCCGAGGGCAACCACCCGTTCATTGAGGGACAAGTTTAGGACGCCACAGGAGACGCCGCAATGCACAATAGGCCGAATAGCCGGCTAGCGTTGCAGGAAAGCCGCGCTTTACTTCACGCACAACGGCGTTGAGACTTTATGCGAGGCTGACTATACGGAAGAGCACCAAGTTTCAGCGGGACCGGCAAGCGAGGCGGAATTCAGATGGCGGAAGACAGTATCTTTCTGGGGGCCAGTCGGCATCCCGACGACAGCTACCAGCAGGCCGAGCGCCTTCTGCTGAAATACGCCAACCGGCACGGTCTCGTCACCGGGGCGACCGGTACCGGCAAGACCGTGACGCTGCAGATCCTGACGGAAGGGTTTTCCAATGCCGGCGTGCCGGTCTTCTGCGCCGATGTGAAGGGCGACCTTTCGGGCATCGCCATGATGGGCGAGGAGAAGGATTTTCTTTCCAAGCGAGCCGATACGATCAAGCTCGATCCGTACGCCTTCCAGGAATTTCCGGTCATCTTCTGGGACCTCTTCGGCGAGAAGGGGCATCCGATCCGCACGACCATTTCAGAGATGGGGCCGCTGCTTCTGTCGCGGCTGATGAACCTTTCGGATGCGCAGGAAGGCGTTCTGAACATCGCTTTCCGCATCGCCGACGAGGAAGGTCTCCTTCTTCTGGACATGAAGGACCTGCAAGCGCTTCTCGTCCACGTGGCCGACCGCGCCGACGAGATCGGCGCGCGCTACGGCAATGTGTCGAAACAGTCGGTGGGCGCGATCCAGCGGACGCTCCTTGTGCTTGAACAGCAGGGAGCGAACTTTTTCTTCGGCGAGCCTGCGCTCAAGATTAGCGACATCATGCGCACCACGCCGGACGGGCGGGGCGCCATCAATGTGCTCGCCGCCGACAAGCTGATGATGAATCCGCGCCTTTACGCAACGTTTCTGCTCTGGCTGCTGTCGGAACTCTTCGAGGAGCTGCCGGAAGTGGGCGATCCGGACCGGCCACGGCTGGTCTTCTTCTTCGATGAAGCGCATCTGCTTTTCGACGAAGCGCCAAAAATTCTGGTCGATCGTGTCGAACAGGTTGTCCGCCTCATTCGCTCAAAGGGCGTCGGCGTCTACTTCGTCACACAGAACCCGCTGGATGTTCCCGAAACCGTGCTGAGCCAGCTCGGCAACCGCATACAGCATGCGCTGCGCGCCTATACGCCGCGCGAGCAGAAGGCGGTGAAGACGGCCGCAGACACGTTCAGGCCCAATCCGGATTTCGACTGTTTCGAGGCGATCACCAAGCTCGGGGTCGGCGAGGCGCTGGTCTCGACGCTGGAAGCAAAGGGCGTTCCCTCCATGGTTCAGCGGACGCTGATCCGCCCGCCCGCATCCAGACTGGGGCCCATCACGGACGCTGAACGCGACAGGTTGCTGAAGGCAAGCCCTGTCTTCGGTCAGTATGACGAGAGCGTCGACCGGGAGTCGGCCTTCGAAATCCTGCAGAAGAAGGCGGCCGACAAGGCAAAAGCCGAGGCTGAAGCACAGAAGGCCGAGGAGGCGGGCGAGGTCGAGGAGCGTTCGCGCTGGTCGCTGCCGGACTTCGGCAATGGCGGCACGAGCACGAAGACGCGGCGCAAGACCACCACCACGCGCCGGCGCACATCCAACCGCCAGTCGGTGACGGAAGCGGCGATCAAATCCGTGGTGCGTTCCGTGGGCACGTCGCTTGGCCGTGCCCTGGTGCGGGGCATTCTCGGCAGTTTAAAAAAGGGGCGCTGAGAGCGCCCCCAGACTGCTGACAAACCCCTGGCATTTGCCGGGGGTTTTTGATTCACTGGGTCATGTTGAAGACACCGGCCCCCGAACAGACAGCGCTCGAGAT
>NZ_JBWKMB010000039.1:0-16602 GCF_056431025.1 Nitratireductor lacus
CCATCTCGAGCGCTGTCTGTTCGGGGGCCGGTGTCTTCAACATGACCCAGTGAATCAAAAACCCCCGGCAAATGCCAGGGGTTTGTCAGCAGTCTGACCGCCAGCAGGTGGCGGTGTTCTGATTTCATCGGGTTGAAGCGCGCTGGCCCCGCAACGTTGTCCGGACCAGCGAGACCGGGATTCTATTCCTCAGCGTCCCCGCCGTCCTGGTCACCCGGTCCGGTATCATCGAGGAATTTTTCGGCAATCAGGCCTGCATTCTGGCGCAGGGCCAGTTCGATCTCCTGCGCTGCCTCGGGATTGTCATGCAGGAACTGCTTGGCGTTCTCACGTCCCTGCCCCAGGCGCTGCGAATTGTAGGAGAACCAGGCGCCTGACTTTTCGACAATACCGGCCTTCACGCCGAGATCGATCAGCTCGCCCGTCTTGGAGACGCCCTCGCCATACATGATGTCGAACTCGACCTGCTTGAAGGGCGGGGCCATCTTGTTCTTCACCACCTTGATACGGGTCTGATTTCCGACCACCTCATCACGATCCTTGACGGAACCAATGCGGCGAATATCAAGACGGACCGAAGAGTAGAATTTGAGCGCATTGCCGCCCGTGGTCGTCTCCGGCGAGCCGAACATGACACCGATCTTCATGCGAATCTGGTTGATGAAGATCACCATGGTCTTCGACCGGGAGATGGAGGCAGTCAGCTTGCGCAGCGCCTGGCTCATCAGGCGGGCCTGCATGCCCGGCAGGGAATCGCCCATCTCTCCTTCGATTTCGGCGCGCGGCGTCAGGGCCGCAACCGAATCGACCACGATCACGTCAAGCGCACCGGAGCGCACGAGCGTGTCGCATATCTCAAGCGCCTGCTCGCCCGTGTCGGGCTGCGAGATCAGAAGGTTCTCCAGATCGACGCCCAGCTTGCGAGCGTAGACCGGATCGAGCGCATGCTCGGCATCGATGAAGCCGCAAATGCCGCCCTTCTTCTGCGCTTCGGCGACCGTGTGCAGCGCCAGCGTCGTCTTACCGGAGCTTTCCGGACCGTAAATCTCGACAATGCGGCCACGCGGCAGTCCGCCGACGCCAAGGGCAATATCGAGGCCCAGCGACCCAGTGGAGATGGTCTCGATCTCGACCACCTGATCATTGGCGCCGAGCCGCATGATCGATCCCTTGCCGAAGGCACGTTCGATCTGCGATAGCGCCGCATCCAGAGCCTTGGTTTTGTCCACCGAATTATCCTCTACAAGCCGCAATGAATTCTGAGCCATGATACAACACCCCTTCGAGGTCAATGGAGGCGGTTCCGCCAAATCCGCGATAGCCATCTGTACCCTTTTTGTTCTATTTTTGCAATAGGCATTAGAGCATTGAAAAACCTTGATAAATGTAATTTGTTCTATTTTTGTACACATGAGATCACAATCATTGATCCCATGCGCACGCCTGATGCCCGGCGGGAGAACGGACGGACATTCCCGCATCGGGCGATTCGGAAAGTGGCCCGATGAACCTGGTCAACCCGCCCCGTCTGCTTGCCGTCGGCGGCGCTCATATGGACCGTCGCGGACGTCTCGACGCACCGCATATTCCCGCCACCTCCAACCCGGGACGCATGCGCGAAGATGTCGGCGGAGGCATATTCAATGCCGCGCGCATGGCGGGCCGGCGCGGCGTGGCCGTGTCGCTCCTTTCCCTGCGTGGCGGGGATGCGGCGGGCGACACCGTGGCAAGAGCCATTGAAGAAGCCGGGTTCGAGGATCTCTCGGCGACATTTCTCGACCGCGCGACGCCGAGTTACACAGCGATCCTCGATCATGACGGCGAGCTTATCACGGGCCTGGCGGACATGGCGCTCTATGACATGGCTTTCGCCAGACAGATGCGCCGCTCGAAGACGCGGGAGGCAGCGAGCCGCGCGTCCGCCATACTCTGCGACGCCAACATGCCGGCAGAGGCCGTGGCCCAGCTAGCCGCCACCCGCGGCGCAGCACCGCTTTACGCCATCGCCGTTTCGCCGGCAAAGGCCGGGCGGCTCGTACCGCACTTCGCCGATCTGGCTGCGCTCTTTCTGAATGCACGCGAGGCGCGCGGCCTCGCCGGGCTTGAAACCGGTGCCCCGGTCCGGCAGGCGGTGGATTCGCTTCGCGATCTTGGCCTGCGCGCCGCCGTCATCACCGACGGCAGCAGAGCCGTGACCGCCTTTGACGGTGAAAATCACTGGCAAATCGAGCCCCCAAGGGCGGAAACGGTCGTGGATGTCACCGGCGCCGGCGATGCACTGACCGGGGCAACCGTCGCCGCGCTGATGCGCGGCCTGCCCCTTCACGAGGCCGCGCGCGAGGGCGTGGCCGCCTCCGGGCTTGCCATTGCCTCCGCCGCGGCAGCGCCCGAATTCGACGACAGCGCATTCAACGCGGCGCTTGCGCGGGTGCCCGCGCCGCGTTCTGTTTCTTAGGATCAGGACCCTAAAGGAGTTTTTCCCGTGCGTTCCAACAACATTATCGACGTCCACGCGCCCATCGCCGAAGCCCTTGCCAAAGGCAGGCCGGTGGTGGCGCTGGAAAGCACCATCATCACCCATGGCATGCCCTGGCCGCGCAACAACGAGATGGCCGGAGACGTGGAAGCACTGATCCGCGAAGAAGGCGCCGTGCCCGCCACCATCGCCGTTATCGACGGGCGGCTGAAGATCGGCCTGTCGGACCAGGAGCGCGAAAAGCTGGCCCAGGCGAAGGACCCGATGAAACTGTCGCGCGCCGATCTCGCCTTCGCCGTCGCCGAGGGCAAGAGCGGCGGCACGACGGTCGCCGCGACCATGATCGCCGCGCGCATGGCCGGCATAGCCGTGTTCGCGACCGGCGGCATTGGCGGTGTTCACAAGGGGGCGGAGACGAGTTTCGACATCTCCGCCGATCTGGACGAACTGGCACGCACGCAGGTGATCGTCGTCTCTGCCGGCCCCAAGGCGATCCTCGACACGGAGAAGACGCTGGAAGTTCTGGAGACACGCGGCGTTCCCGTGATTGCCTACGGGACCGACACGATGCCGGCGTTCTGGTCGCGCAATTCGCCCTACCCCGCACCGCTGCGCCTGGACACGGCCGAGGCGATCGCGCGCTTCCAGGCGACGCGTACGGCGCTCGGCATCGATGGCGGCATGCTGATTGCCAATCCGGTGCCAGCCGAAGAGGAGATTGCCGCCGATGTGATGGCCGGGCATATCGCAACCGCTCAGCGGGACGCGGACGAGAAAGGCATATCGGGCAAGGATGTGACGCCGTTTCTGCTCGCCCGCATTCTGGAACTGACGGACGGAGCAAGCCTCGTCACCAACATCGCACTGGTGAAAAACAACGCGCGGCTTGCGGCCCGGATCGCCACGGCGCTGGCCGCCGAATAAAGAACGCCAAATACGAAAAAGCCGCCGGCGGGCGCTGGCGGCTTTTCCTGTCTCGTGTCAGGCCTGCGTTATCAGGCGCCGGTCAGCGGCGACAGGCGGATTTCCACGCGGCGGTTCTGTGCGCGGCCTTCCGGCGTCGCGTTGGAGGCGATCGGCTGAGCCTCGCCCTGGCCGATAATCGCAAAACGCTGGCTGCTCGCGCCCTGACCAATAAGGTAATTGGCAACGGCCCCGGCGCGGCGCTGGGAGAGCTCCAGATTGTAATTTGCATCGCCCGTCGAATCAGTGTGACCGAACACGTCGACCAGCGTGCGATTGTATTTCTGCAGAACCAGCGCAACCGAATTGAGCGTCGAATAGAAGGCCGGCTGAATGTTGGCCGAATCGGTGGCAAAGGTGATGTTGGAGGGCATGTTAAGGATGATGTAGTCGCCCTGGCGGGTGACGCTCACGCCCGTACCCTGCAACTGACCGCGCAGCTGCGCTTCCTGCTGGTCCATATAGGAGCCGACCGCACCGCCGGCCAGTGCGCCGATGCCCGCGCCGATCAGCGCGTTGCGGCGGTCATCGCCACCGGCAAGAAGTCCAACGCCTGCACCAGCCAGCGCACCGAGCGCAGCCCCGCCGGCCGTGTTGGAGATTTTCTGCTGACCGGTATAGGGATCCGTGCTGGTCACGCAGCCAGCAGAGAACCCTGCCACGAGCGCAACCGCGATGGATTTCTTCAACATTGTCCGTATCCTCACTTTTAAAAATACCTGCGACCTGGATCGCGCGCAAATCGCCCCTCAAGCCCCCGTGTATCACAAATCGGGCAAAATTCGGCGCAGCTTTCGCCAAACTATAGGCAAAGTTGAGGAAAATGCATCCCGCTACAGAGGCGATGCCATCAATCGTTTCTGTAGAGCAGCCAGTTCTTCATGAACTTGCCCTTCGGAATGCTCGAGAACAGGGTCACGCGGTTGCGGCCATCGACCTTGGAAGCATAAAGGGCCTGATCCGTCTTGGCGTAGAGTTCGTCCGCATTGGCGGCATCGCTTGCCATGCAAACCCCGAGCGAAATACGAATGGGCCCGCATTTGCGGGCGCCCGAACCAATAATGAACTCTGCCTTTTCGACAGCCAGGCGCACCGTTTCGGCAAGCTTTACGGTCGCCTCCTCCGATAAGCCTTCAACGATTATGGCGAACTCCTCGCCGCCGGTGCGCGCGACGAAGCAGTCATCCGTGCACTGGGTTTTGAGTATCTGGGCCACGCCCTGAAGTATCTTGTCGCCGACCGGGTGACCATATTGATCATTGATGGCCTTGAAACCATCTATGTCTGCCAGAATCAGCGCATGGAACATGACCGAGCGCTGTTCGTCGAAAATGCCGGCCATGCGCCTGTCGAACGCCCGCCGGTTCCAGATCCGGGTCAGGGGGTCGGTGTCGGCAAGCCGCTTGTAGCGCTTGAGCTGGGAACGCATCTCTTCAAGCTCAGTGGATTTTTCCTCCATGGCCTGCGTTATCTGGCGTCCCTGCGCGATCGTAGTCTCGGTTGCGGCAGCCATGATGCCCACGATCTTGCGCATGATGTCGTGCGAGATCTCGCTGCGCCCCTTGAGCCCACTGGAGGTCTGGTCGAGGATGACACCGAACTTCTCCAGGGAACTGCGTTCACGACCAAGCAGCGACAGAATTTCCTGGGCGCGCGACGCGATCTGCTCCTGCGCATTCTCGACAACGGTCTGCCGACTGTTCTGTGTGAAGTATTTTAGCGACAGCTTGTCCAGGGCTTCCTGGGTCGGGCGACCGTTCAGTGCTTCAAAATCACGGACGAGATCGCGGTTCGTACCGGTGAAGACCTCGTAGAAGATTTCGTAATTGCGCGGCAGACCGATCACCCCCATGCGGCGCATGGAGCCTGCAATCATACCGGCAATGTCGGTGGGCCCCTTTTCCGGGGCGCCTGAGACCTGCAACATGCGCTATCCACCTTCCCCCAAAGGCATGGGTGCCCGACACCGCGCAGCCGCGGAGCCCATGACAACCTTGGGTACCCTATTTTACATCAGCTAACGCAGGGTTAACCTGCATTCTCCCGAAGGCATTCAGCCCCGGTCCCAGACGGGTGAGAAGTCGTAATCGCAGATTCGGCTTCCTCTCTGCCTCAGGGCCGAGATGGCCCCCATTTCCCCAGCGTCGAGAGAGAAATCGAATATGTCTGCATTCTCGACCAGACGACCCGGATTGCTGGTGCGCGGAATGGCGACCACGCCATCCTGCTGCGTATGCCAGCGCAAGACGATCTGTGCCGGGGTCTTGCCGTAACGTGCGGCCGGGCCTGCGACTGCCGGTTGCGAGAAGAGATCACCGCCGCGCGCCAGCGGGCAATAGGACACCATCGCCATCCCGGCACTGCGGCACGCTTCATGTACCCGATCCTGATTCAAAAACGGGTGATACTCGACCTGATTGGCCACGAGCGGAGCGTCGGAAAAACGCACGGCCTCTGCCAGAAGGGCTGTCGGAAAATTCGACACGCCGATATGGCGCGCAAGCCCGCCTGCGCGGACACGGTTGAGAGCCTGCATGCTCTCGGCCAGATCGACATTCGGGTTCGGCCAGTGGATCAGGAGAAGATCGACATGCTCGAAACCCAGTCGTGCCAGGCTGTCTTCCGCCGAGCGCTCGAGATCGCCAGCGCCGATGTCCGTCCACCAGACCTTGGTGGTCAGAAACACCTCTTCCCGCTTCACTCCGGAGGCACGAATACCTTCGCCGACGGCTTCCTCATTATCGTAAGCAGCAGCGGTATCAATGTGGCGGTAACCGACCTTCAGTGCCTGTGAAACGAGCTCGGTGCAGGCCTGTCCCTTCAAAGTCCAGGTCCCCATTCCCAGAACCGGGATGGATGCGCCGTTCGCCTCAACCGTCTGCATTGAATACCTCTCCGTCTTTCGGCCACTTTTAACGCCGACTAATATAATCACAACATAAAACAATGATTATACCCGGGGCGAACAAGCGATGCGGCATCGAGCGGCAGGCAAATCACGCATCGAAGCCATCGACATTGCCCGTGGCGCCGCACTTGTCGCCATGGCGGTCTATCACTTCGGATGGGACCTCGAATTCTTCGGCTATATGGATGCCGGAACCACCGTCACCGGGGGGTGGCGCCTGTTTGCGCGCAGCATTGCAACGTCATTTCTGTTCCTGGTCGGCGTCAGCCTTTATCTCGCCCATGAGAACCAGATTCGCCGGAGAGCTTTCCTCAAACGTCTGACCATGATCGCCGCGGCGGCAGCGGCGATTTCGGTGGCCACCTGGTTTGCGTTCCCTCAGGGC
Source organism: Nitratireductor lacus (assembly GCF_056431025.1). Lineage (NCBI taxonomy): Bacteria > Pseudomonadati > Pseudomonadota > Alphaproteobacteria > Hyphomicrobiales > Phyllobacteriaceae > Nitratireductor > Nitratireductor lacus. Next base: position 6,733 of record NZ_JBWKMB010000039.1, read on the forward strand.
TTCATTTTTTTCGGCATCCTTCATCATATCGCCGTTGCGAGCCTGCTCGGCCTCGCATTCCTGCGTTTTCCTGCCTGGCTTCTGCTGGTGCTCGCAGCCGGGTTGGTGGCCGCACCGCACTTTCTCAGCGCGCCGTTTTTCGACGCACCGGCCCTTTGGTGGGTCGGGCTCTCCACGTTCCGCCCGCCGTCAAACGACTACGTGCCGCTGGTTCCCTGGTTCGGTGCCGTCCTCGCCGGCATGGGGGCTGCCCGCATCGCCAGAGATACGGGGATTTTTCACGTGCTGGCACTGATGAAGCCGGCGCGCTGGCACCTACCCTTCAGCTTCGCCGGCCGCCATAGCCTCGCCTTCTACCTCCTGCACCAGCCGGTTTTGATCGGCTGTGTGTGGATTCTCGCACAGCTCTGGCCGCCGGCAATGGAACCTGTCGAGCTCCGCTTTACAGCGGCATGCGCGCGCCAGTGCGCGGACACGCGCGATGCAGGTTTTTGCGCCACCTATTGCACCTGCTTCACCAACACGCTCAAGGCCGAAAACCGCCTGGAGGGCATGATGTCAGGGGCGCCTGGAAACAAAACGCAAAGCCGCTTGAGCGAAATCGCCACCGAATGCACTATGCGTGCAGAAACGGGGAGCGATTCTGCGCAGCGGGACCTTTCGAATGAGCGACCATGAACGGCAACCGGCACGCTTTCCCTGGCCGCCCGTCATCTATCTGGCGGCGATCGCCATCGCGGCAACACTCGGCATCTTCTATCCGCTGGCCTGGTTCGGCCCGCCGCTTTCCGACATCCTTTTCGCCATAGGCTGCCTGCTCATTGTCGGGTTCGTGATCCTCGACGTGCAGGCCATGCGCACGCTCCACAGGGCGGGGACGGCAATTCTGCCCACGCGTGGCGCGGATGTCCTGGTGACCACCGGCCCTTTCGCCATCAGCCGAAACCCGATCTATCTGGGAAACTCGATGCTCCTGGCAGGGATTGCCCTGGTCTTGGGCAATCCATGGTTCCTCGTGCTTCTCGTCATCGCCTGTTTCCTGACGCAGAAACTGGCGATCGAACCGGAAGAGCGGCATCTCGCACTGCGTTTCGGCAAGAAATATCGAGACTATCAGAAACGCGTGCGCCGCTGGTTCTGAACCCCTCAACCGGTATCAGGTGGTCACGCCCAGTTCCGCCAGACGTTCCACGCAGGCTTCTTCTGCACGCGAAAGCTCTTCAAGCGTATCTTCAAGATCGCGGCGCTTCTGGCGCAAATCCTGCTGCTTTTCGGAAATCCGCGAAAGCATGAGCTTGAGCTGTCCGATCTCGCCGGGCGGGGCCTTGTAGACCTCTATGATCTCGCGAATCTCGGCAATGGAAAAACCGATGCTGCGTCCACGCAGTATCTGCCGGACGAGATGGCGGTCGGACGGACGGTAGAGACGGGTCCGCCCACGTCGAACCGGCTTGATCAACCCTTCATCCTCATAGAAGCGCAATGTCCGGGTGGAAATGCCGAACTCACGCGTCAGCTCGGTGATGGAGTAGTAATCGCGCATCGCGCTCTGCCCTTTGATGACGGCTCCCCTGTCGCCCATCCTGGACGGTGCCCCAATGGTGAGTGCCGCGTTATTCTTTTACTGGATCATGCAGCAAGCCCGCAGCCTGCCGACGCCCACCCCGCCCAGCCTTCAATCGAGAGCATTTGTTCAACGAGGGGGAGCAAAGTCGCACGGTTCTTACGTAAAAGTCAATTTCCCGAGCAGCATGTACGCAGACATTGCGGGGGACATCTGCCGGTGGGTGGGCGCGCAACCGGAGAAAGCTTTAAACGGACTATCGCGGACGGGACCGCTGCATAAAGGTCCGCCCGTACGACGGACAGCCGAACCGCCTCCATGCAAGGCATTCGGGCTGACAGCACCCCGTTCCCATGGACAGGCGCCGGAGCGGGCGTGGCCCTACGGTGTTCTGTCCCTCTCGGCTATGAAAGCAGACCAGTTCGCGCAGGTTCGGCCGCGCGGGCAAAACGCTTTCGAACAAGGACCGACCGGCTTGCAACTTCGCCCTGCCCATAGCGCCAGCGAAACCGTGATCGACGGTTCCTATGCCTGGTTCCGCATGACGATCGCGCTGCTTCTGGGCACATTCGGCACGGTGGGGCTGTGGGCCTTCGTCGTCGTGCTTCCGCCCATTCAGGCTGAGTTCGGCGTCGACCGTGCGGCGGCCTCCCTTCCCTATACGAGCTCCATGATCGGCTTTGCGCTTGGCAATGTGCTTATCGGGCGGTTTGCAGACCGGATCGGCGTGGCGCTGCCCGTGGCAATCGCGGGTGCAGCCCTTGGCGCTGGCTTCATCGCCTCGAGCTTCACGACCGCGCTCTGGCAGTTCGTCATCCTTCAGGGGCTGATCGGACTCGGCGGCTCGGCCTGTTTCGGCCCGCTTCTGGCGGACATTTCCCACTGGTTCGAGAAGCGCCGGGGAATCGCCGTGGCGGCGGTTGCCTGCGGCAATTATCTTTCCGGTGTCCTCTGGCCGACCGTCATCAAGTTTGCGCTGGAACACACGAGCTGGCGCGTGACGTTTCTCGGCATCGGCATTTTCTGCATCGTCAGCATCGTGCCGCTGGCCCTGCTGATGCGGGCAAGGCCCGATGTGAACCAGGCCGACGATATCACAGCCGCCCATTTGCGACGCCCGGGCGGACGAAAGCCGATCGACCTTTCGCCGCGCACGCTGCAGGGGCTTCTGGTGCTCGCCGGGCTGGGCTGCTGCGTCGCCATGTCGATGCCGCAGGTGCACATCGTCGCCTACTGCATCGACCTGGGCTTCGACATCGCACGCGGCGCGGAGATGCTGTCGCTGATGCTGGGCGCGGGCATTGCGAGCCGGCTGGTTTCGGGTCTGCTCGCCGACCGCATCGGCGGCGTGCCGACGCTGCTGATCGGTTCGGTGCTGCAATGTCTCTCGCTGTTCCTTTACATACCCTTCAACGGGCTCGCCTCGCTCTACATGGTGTCGTTCATCTTCGGTCTGTCGCAGGGCGGCATCGTCCCCAGCTACGCGATCATCGTGCGCGAGTACCTGCCGGCGCGCGAGGCCGGTCAGCGCATGGGTGTGGTCATCATGGCGACCATTATCGGCATGGCGCTCGGCGGCTGGATGTCGGGCTGGATCTACGACCTGACAGGCTCCTATCAGGCAGCTTTTCTCAACGGGATTGCCTGGAACCTCGGCAATATGGCCATTGCCTTCTTCATTCTCTACCGGGCGCGGCGGTCGGCAACACCCCTTCCCGCTTGAACTAGATCCCAAACCACCAAGTGGCGAGGCCGAGGAAGGCGAGGAAGCCGACCACGTCGGTAACGGCAGTCACGAACACGGCTGACGCCACTGCCGGGTCGGCGCCGACCCGGTCGAGCAGGAGCGGGATGAGAATGCCGCCAAGCGCCGCGACGAACATGTTGATGATCATTGCCGCAGCGATGATGCCGCCGAGATTGTAGTCCTGAAACCATGTGGCCGCGACCACGCCGATCAGCGTGGCGAACACGACGCCGTTCAGGAGGCCGACGCCCATTTCACGGCGAATGATGCGACCGGCATTGTAGATGTCGATATCGCGGGTGGCGAGCGCGCGCACCGTGACCGTCATGGTCTGCGATCCGGCATTGCCGCCCATGCCGGCAACGATGGGCATCAGGATTGCGAGCGCCACAACCTTTTCAATCGTATCGTCGAACAGGCCGATGACGGAAGCGGCGAGGAATGCGGTGATCAGATTGACCATGAGCCAGGGGACGCGCGAGCGTGCCGCCGTCCAGACACGGTCGGAGAGTTCCTCGTCACCGACGCCGCCAAGGCGCAGAAGGTCTTCCTCCGCTTCCTGCTGGATGACGTCGACCACATCGTCAATGGTGAGCACGCCGACGAGGCGTTCGTTTTCGTCAACAACGGCGGCCGACAGAAGGTCGTATTTTTCAAAGATCTGCGCGGCTTCCTCCTGGTCCATCGTGGCCGGGATGGCGTGGCGCGTCTCGCGCATCACATCCTCAATCTTCACCCCGCGCTTGGTGCGCAGGATGCGGTCGAGATCGACGGCGCCCACGAGGCGGAAGGTGGGGTCTATGACGAAAATCTGCGAGAAACTTTCGGGCAGGTTCTGCTCTTCGCGCATATAGTCGATGGTCTGGCCGACGGTCCAGAACGGCGGGACCGCGACGAACTCGGTCTGCATGCGCCGACCGGCCGTCTCTTCCGGGTAGCCGAGCGAACGGCGCAGGCGCACGCGCTCGGTGAAGGGAAGCTCGGCCAGAATCTCGTCCTGGTCCTCCTGGTCGAGGTCCTCCAGAATGTAGACGGCATCGTCCGAATCGAGCTGTTCGACGGCGCGTGCGACCTGCTGATTGGGCAGGTTTTCGAGGATTTCGAGACGGATCGCCTCGTCCACCTCGGTCAGCGCGGTGTAGTCGAAATCATCCCCCATCAGCACGACGAGCGCGAGGCGCTGGTCGGGCAAAAGCGCTTCGAGCAGGTCACCGACCTCGGACTGGTGAAGCGCGCCGACTTCCTGGCGGAGCGTGATTGTATCGCGGTCGGCTATGGCTGCGCCGATATGAGCGAGGAACGGCGCTGCAACCACACCGTCTGCGTCATAGATGCCCATGGCTTCCGCGCCTTCGGCGTCAGCGTTTTCGTTCAGTCCTTCCGGTTCGCTCAAATGGACCTCCCTGGCTGGGATCTAAAGCTCTGCATTAAGGCGCGGCCTTCTTCCGGCAATACAGATGCGTGTGCGACACGGCAACCGGGGCGGCGTGCTTTCCGCTTGAGATTTTGATTATGCACCTGACCTGTCAGCGGCGCGGCCCGTCTGGATGGAACGCAAACGATCCTGAAACGTTAATGCCCTGAAGCCAGACAGGTTCCCCCGATCTCGCCCTGCTCCAACACTTCTGGACGTTCCCATGCCCCTTCTGCGCGTTCTCCCGTTTTTCCTTATTCTCGTTGTCGGTGGCGGCCTCGTCATAGGATATGTGACGGCTCCCGGCATCTGGTATGCGGGGTTGAACAAGCCTGCATTCAACCCGCCAGACTGGGTTTTCGCACCCACCTGGTCGGTGCTTTATGTGCTGATCGCCGTGGCGGGTGCACGTGTCTGGCTCAGAGGGCGCCGGGAGGTGGCGATGCGCCTGTGGTGGCTGCAACTCGCACTCAACTTCGCCTGGTCGCCAGTCTTCTTTTCGCTGCACATGATCGGCCCTGCGCTTGTGATCATTCTGCTGCTGGCGGCTACGGTCATCGCCTTCATCATCGCAAGCTGGCGCGTGGACCGCTTTTCGGCGCTCATGTTCCTGCCCTATGCGGCCTGGGTGCTTTTCGCCGGTGTGCTCAATGGCGCAATCCTCCTCCTGAACTAGAAATTTTCTGAGACAACCTGTCGAAACACGCCGGCGCACATTAAATGAATGTCATGAGACTGCCTGTCAGACACATGACCGTCCTGATGGTCGCAGCCGCCCTTGCGGCGGCGCTGGCTGCCGCGCCGGCCTCCGCAGATGAAACTTTAGCGCGCGAGGCAGAGCGTGCGCGGCAGGCACGCATGCAGCGTGACCTGGAACGCAGCCGCGACATGCAGGAGGACCAGCATCAGGAATGGATGCGCGGCCAGCGGGACATTCCGCGCCTGATCACACCGAACACGCCCAATCTGAATGTACCGATCTACACGTCCCCACCCCGGCTTCAGTGAGGACGCCGACCCGCGCTTTGGAACTGCGAACGTAAAAAAACCGCGCGCCGGTCAGAGCGCGCGGTTCGGTTGTTTCAGAAGGCCCGGGGGAAATGAGGCCGCGTATGCAACGGGTTATTCAGCCGCCTTGCGGGCTGCATCCAGCCAGCCATCGACCACATCGCGGTTTCCGGAAATCCATTCCGAAGCCTGCTTCTTGATGTCTTCGGGCTTGTCGGCGCCGTCATTCATTGCCGCATTCTGGGCAAAGATGTCCTCGAGCGGGATCGATGCCGATTTGAGCAGCGTTGCGACGGCCGGGTTTTCCTCAAGGAACCCGGAGTTGGCGACGGGCACGATGTCATTGGCCTCGAAGCCCATGACGCACGGATCGGCAACACAGCCGTCGATGCCGGCAGCAGCGTTCTCATCCGTTGCCTCTTCGGGGACCTGGATCCAGACCACGTCATCACCGATCTTCAGCTCGTTGACGGTCCAGTTGGGCGTCCAGGTGTAGAAGAGGATCGGCTCACCGCTCTCATAGGCAGCAACAGCGTCCGCCATCGAAGCCGAATAGCTCGCCTTGATCTCGTTGATGTGATCCTTGAGGCCATACTCGGTCAGGTGATCCTCAATCGCCACTTCACAGCCCCAGCCGGGCGGGCAGGCAACGAGATCGGCCTTGCCGTCGCCGTCGCGGTCAAAGGCTTCCTTGACCTCGTCGCGCTTGAAATCGTCAAGCGTCTTGATCTCGAACTTCTCAGCCGACGCCTTGTCGACGAGGTAGCCCTGCAGCGCGCCGCCGGCCGCGACAGCACCGATGATCTCGGCAGATGCCTCGAAAGCCGGGCGATAGGTATCGTGGATCGGGAACCAGCCGTTCACCCAGAGGTCAACATCGCCATAGCCGACCGCCTGGTAGAAGGGCGGGTTGTCGAGCGTGGTCGGGCCTTCGACCGTGTAGCCAAGCTCTTCAAACATCTGCTTGTAGATTTCGGCGTGGAACCAGCCCGTATCCCAGGTGGCCTGTGCCATCTTGATGGTCTTGCCGGCACCGGGGCCGTCCTGCGCCATCGCCGGCATTGCGACGGAGCCGAGCAACGCGAGCGCTGCGATTGCGGGAATGGTTTTCTTAAGACCAGTCATAATAAGCAGTCTCCATAAATTCGTGTTCATGAACTGTGGCAGCGCCCGGGTCCTGACCCTGGCCGCCGCCGTGAAAGCGGAACGCGCAGTCGCGTCCCGCGAGACGGACGGTGCCCTATGCGGCCTTGCCCGCTTTTTCTTCGTCACCCGGCTTGCCGAGCGCAAACATCGAGCGCAGCGTCTGCCAGAGCGAAGGCGACTGCACGGCTTTTTTCTCGCCGAGCGATTGTGTGATGCGATCGAGAATGATCGCCAGAAGGACGATGCCGATGCCGCCGGCGGTGGCTGCGCCAACATTCAGGCGCCCAAGGCCCGTATAAACCGTGAGGCCAAGCCCGCCGGCACCGATGAGTGCAGCGATGACCACCATGGACAGGGCCAGCATCAGGGTCTGGTTCAGACCGGCCATGATGGTGCGCAGGGCCAGCGGAAACTGAACTTCCCACAGCATCTGCCAGCGCGTGGAGCCGAAGGCTTCCGCCGCTTCGATCAGATCACCCCGGACATTGCGGATGCCCAGATTGGTGAGACGGATGATCGGCGGCAGGGCAAAAATGATCGTGGCGATGATGCCCGGCACCATGCCGACGCCGAACAGCATCACGATCGGCACCAGATAAACGAAGGACGGGATCGTCTGCATGATGTCGAGAATCGGCCGCACGACGAACAGCACACGATCGCTGCGTGCACTCCAGATGCCGAGCGGAATGCCGATAATGGCGCAGAAGAGCACCGAGGTGATGATCATCGACAGGGTGGTCATGGTTTCCGGCCACAGGCCGATCATGTCGATAAAGGCGAGCGCAACAAGCGTGAAGATGGCGACGCCGCGTCCAGCGGTGCGCCAGGCGATGAGCGTGAGGCCCGCCGTGAAAACCAGCATGGGCAGCCAGTGGAAGAATGCGTCGAGCCAGCCCAGAACGGCCGTCACCGGCGTCTGCATGGCGCGGAAGAACGGCCGGAAATTCGGCACCAGAAAGTCGCGGACGAAACTGTTCACCCAGTCGTCGAGCGGAATCTGAACGAGATCGGCGGGGCTGATCATTGGCGTTCTCCTTTCTGTGCGGAGCTGGCTTCGGCTTCATCCACAGATGCTGCCGTATCGTCGTTTTCCTCGCCCGAGAGCTGGGAAAACACCGCCTGCGGCTCGATCACCCCGGCAAGACGGCCACGCTTGTCGGCCACGGCAATGGGGTAGCCGGCACTCGCTGCGCCATAAAGCTCATTGAGCGGCGTCTCGCGCGAAACGGTCGGGACCTCCGTGACCAGCACTTCCGAAAGGTCGGTGCGGCCTTCTTCGCGGGCGGCAACCGCCAGTTCCTGATAGGTCACGAGACCGGCGATCCGGTCCTCTTCGACCACATAGAGCGCATTGCGGTTGTGCTTTTCCATCAGGTCGAGCGCCTTTTCCGCAGCCCCCTTCTCCCCGAGTTCCACGGTAATCGGACGCTCGGCGACATGGGCAGCGTCGAACACACGCCCCCGATCGATATCGCCAACAAAGGCGGCAACATAGTCATCGGCGGGATTGTCGACGATCTCCTGCGCGGTGCCGACCTGAACGAAGCGTCCGTCCTTCATGATGGCGATCTTGTCACCAAGAAGCAGCGCCTCATTGAGATCGTGGGTGATGAAGATGATGGTCTTCTTGAGCTTTTTCTGCAGGTGAAGGAGCTCTTCCTGCATTTCGCGGCGGATCAGCGGATCGAGCGCACCGAACGGCTCGTCCATCAGTAGAATCTCGGGATTGGTGGCGAGCCCGCGCGCAAGCCCGACGCGCTGCTGCATGCCGCCCGACAGTTCATCCGGATAGCTGTCCGCGTAGGCTGCAAGACCGACCTGCTCGAGCGCGGCCAGCGCCTTCTGGCGCCGCGACGCGGCCCCTTCTCCCTTGATTTTCAGACCGTAGGCGGCGTTTTCGGCGACCGTCTTGTGCGGAAACAGCGCGAAATGCTGGAACACCATGGTGATCTTCTCACGCCGCACCCTGCGCAGGCGTTCGGCCGAGCAGCTCGCCACGTCGTCTTCGTCGATCAGGATCTTGCCATAAGTGGGCGGGATCAGGCCGTTCAATGTTCTGACGAGTGTCGATTTGCCGGAGCCCGAGAGGCCCATGACCACGAAAATCTCGCCTTCGCGGACATCAAAACTGACGTCCTGCACACCGACCGTCTGCCCGGTTTCCTCGAAAATCTCGATCTTGGACTTGTCCTGCTTCAGACCTTCGAGCGCTTTTTCTGGATAGTCTCCAAATATCTTGTAAACATTCTCGACCCGTAGCTTGGGTTTCATGATTCCTCTTGGTTGATTATTTTATGGAAAATGAAATACAGGCCGAACACCTGCAAAATATTTCACATAGGCCTGCATGCTTGAGGTGCATTGTGAGACTTCATTTCGCCTCACACGTCATGTGAAAATACCAGACATGGCTACTGACATAACGCGCGTTATTTCAAATCGCAACAGTGAGTGAAAATTAATTCAGCGTTCAGTCTGATTGAACCGACCGCGGCAGCCCATTGCAGCGCTCCACAGGGCAGAAGCGTTTCTTTCGTCGAAATGACCTGCTAGTGGTAAGCATGCGGGTGGGCGTGCGTGACGCCTGACAGTGCACTTTGAAGGGACGAAGAATGAACGACCGCTACGACGCCTATGCCGCTGCCACCATCGTAACGTTCGGCGCCATTGTGATCGGAGGCCTGATGGCTGCGGCGCTGGCTTTCGGAGAGCGGGATGCGTTCTTTTTTGCGCTCGGAGCAGGCACCTCGGCCTGGGGCGCGGGATATGCCATGTTCCTGGACAGGGCGCGGGTGTTCGTCGGCCTCACCGCGCTCGCCGTGGCGATGTCGATCGCGGCGGCCATTCTCCTGGGCTTCTGAACCTTCAAAAGCAAAAGGGCAGGATCCCCTGCCCTCAGACTGCTGACAAACCCCTGGCATTTGCCGGGGGTTTTTGATTCACTGGGTCATGTTGAAGACACCGGCCCCCGAACAGACAGCGCTCGAG
>NZ_JBWKMB010000040.1:0-9632 GCF_056431025.1 Nitratireductor lacus
GATGACGCCTGTTCCTGACAGGCAAAAACCAGAAACCGCACACACTTGAACAAAACCCCGCCGAAAATCGACGGGGTTTGTCAGTGGTCTGAGGGCGGCTCAACCGAGCCGCCCTTTTTGCGTTGGCAGTGGAATGGCTGTAATGCTTGACCTTCCAGTTGCTGGAAGCGTTACGGCAGGACGAAGCTGGTTCCAGGAGTTGTTGAATGACCCACGACGACAAGCACCATCACGCACTTGGACACCACCATAGCGGAAAAGCACACTCACCCGGCGGGATGACGGCACGCGATCCCGTCTGCGGAATGGCCGTGGATGTGGGGGCGACAGAGCACACCCTTGAGCGTCAGGGGGAGCGGTTCCACTTCTGCTCGGCAGGCTGCAAAGACAGGTTCGAGACCGATCCTGACCGGTATCTGAAGGCGCGGGATGAAGCCGAGCCGGCGCCAAAGGGAACCAGATACACCTGTCCGATGCATCCGCAGATCGTGCGGGATCGGCCGGGCTCCTGCCCGATCTGCGGTATGGCGCTTGAACCGATGGGAGTGCCGACGGGCGATGAAGGTCCCAATCCGGAACTTGTGGATTTCACGCGCCGTTTCCAGGTCAGCGCATTCCTGGCCGTGCCGCTTCTGCTGATTGCGATGGGGCCGATGGTCGGCTTGCCGTTTCGGCACTGGATCGGCGAGCCGGCGGCTGTGTGGCTGGAATTCGCGCTGGCAACGCCGGTCGTTCTCTGGGCGGCGCTGCCATTCTTCGAGCGGGGCTATGAGTCTTTCGTGAACCGCAGTCCGAATATGTGGACGCTGATCTCCATCGGTGTCGGTGCGGCCTATGCCTATAGCGTGGTTGCCACGCTTGTGCCGGGAATATTCCCGGCTCAGTTTCGGGGGGAAGGTGGTGCCGTACCGGTTTACTTCGAGGCATCTGCGGTGATCGTCGCATTGGTCTTCCTCGGGCAGGTACTGGAGCTGCGGGCGCGGGAGCGGACAGGCTCGGCCATCCGCGCGCTGCTCGACCTCGCGCCGAAAACGGCGCGGCGCATCGCCGAAGACGGGTCGGAAACCGACGTGCCGCTTGAATACGTAAAGGCGGGCGACAGGCTACGGGTACGCCCGGGTGACAGCGTTCCGGTGGATGCGACGGTCGAGGAAGGTCGATCATCGGTCGACGAATCCATGATCACCGGGGAGCCGGTTCCGGTCGAGAAAGCCGGGGGCGATCCGGTGACCGGAGGAACGCTCAACAAGAACGGCACGCTGATTGTGCGTGCTGAACGTGTTGGCTCAGAGACCGTCCTGTCGCAGATTGTCGATATGGTGGCGAAGGCGCAGCGCTCGCGCGCGCCGATCCAGGGGCTTGCGGACCGCGTTTCCTTCTACTTCGTTCCGACTGTGGTGCTTGTCGCCATACTGGCGTTTATCGTCTGGGCGCTGTTCGGGCCCGAGCCGTCGATGGTGTTCGCCATTGTCTCTGCGGTTTCGGTGCTGATCATCGCCTGCCCGTGCGCGCTCGGGCTTGCGACCCCCATGTCGATCATGACGGCCACGGGGCGAGGGGCGCAGGCCGGCGTCCTGATCAAGGATGCCGAGGCGCTGGAACGTTTTGCCGGGGTCGACACGCTCATCGTCGACAAGACCGGGACACTGACCGAAGGGCGCCCCCGGCTGACGGATGTGATCGCTTCGGGGGAAATGGACGAAGACCGGCTTCTGATGTTCGCCGCAAGCCTCGAGCGCGGGTCGGAGCATCCCCTTGCCGAGGCGATTGTGGCCGGAGCGGAAGACCGGGGCATCGCGCTCGAAAAGTCTGACGATTTCGACGCGGTCACCGGCAAGGGCGTTGCCGGTGATGTGGCGGGACACAGGATCGCGCTTGGCAACAGGGCGATGATGGAAGATGCGGGCGTGCCGGTTGAAAGTCTGGCTGAACGCGCCGACGCGCTGCGTGCCGAGGGCAAGACGGCCATGTTTGTTTCCGTTGACGGAGAAATCGCGGGGCTGGTGGCAGTTGCCGATCCTGTCAAGAAAACCACCGCCGACGCTATCCGCGCACTCCACGATCTCGGCCTGAAAATCATCATGGCAACGGGTGACAACGCGCGCACCGCGAAAGCCGTGGCCGAGCGGCTTGGGATCGATGAAGTGCGTGCCGACATGCTGCCCGAGGGCAAACAGAAGCTGATCGAGGAACTGCGCGAAAACGGCGCGAGCGTTGCGATGGCCGGCGACGGGGTGAATGACGCTCCCGCGCTTGCCGCCGCCGATGTGGGCATCGCCATGGGAACGGGCGCCGATGTGGCGGTGGAAAGTGCCGGCATCACGCTGGTGAAGGGCGACCTCAACGGGATCGTACGCGCCCGTGCGCTGGCGCAGGCAACGATACGAAACATCAAGGAGAATCTATTCTTCGCCTTCGTCTACAACGCGCTTGGCGTTCCGGTCGCAGCCGGTATTCTCTATCCCGTTTTCGGGACTCTTTTGTCACCGATGATCGCGGCGGCGGCGATGAGCCTTTCGTCCGTATCGGTTATCGCCAATGCGCTGCGGTTGCGTACCGTGAGGCTCGGATAGCATTTGCCGCAGGGCGAAGGGCTTAAGCCGCGTTGGCGTCGGTGCTTTTCTCTTCTGCCTGGATGTCATCTTCCTGCAGATCGTCGAGCGGGCTCGGGCGTCCGAGGTAGTAGCCCTGGCCGATCTGGCAGAGTTCCTTTGCCAGGAAGCTCAACTCGCCGGACGTTTCCACGCCTTCGGCCAGGACCGGCAGGCCAAGGCCGCGACCGATGCCCAGCACCGCCCGGACGATGGTGGCGGCCTGTTCGTTCGTGTCCACCTGGCGGATGAAGCTCCCGTCGATCTTGATCTTGTCGAAGGGAAAGGCACGCAGATTGGAGAGCGATGAATACCCGGTGCCGAAATCGTCCATCGCGACCCGGATTCCGAGCGCTTTCAACTGACGCAGTGTGGTAAGCGCACGGTGCATGTCGCGGACCAGAGCTGTCTCCGTAATCTCGATCTCCAGGCGATGCGGGGACAGGCCGGTTTCCAGAAGAATGCGGTGAACGGTCTGTGCGAAATTCATGCTGTGGAGCTGGATCGCGGAGACATTGACCGCAATCATGAGATTGCTTTTCCAGCCGGCGGCCGCCTGGCAGGCGGTCCTGAGCACCCATTCGCCGATCGGGACGATGGCGCCGCTGTCCTCGGCAACCGGGATAAAGATGCCGGGTGACACATTTCCACGTTCTGGATGCTGCCAGCGCAGAAGTGCCTCGTAGCCGATCAGTTCGCCAGTATCGAGCTTCTTCTGTGGCTGATAGACGAGGTGAAATTCGTTGCGGGTCACCGCGTGACGCAGCTCATGCTCCATGATCCTGCGGGAGCGCGCCTCGAGACCCATGGCGTGCTCGTAGAAGCGGTAGGTGTCGCGCCCTTCCGACTTGGCCCTGTAGAGCGCCGTGTCGGCATGGCTGATCAGGGTTTCCTGGTCTTTTGCATCGCGGGGGTACAGGGCGATGCCGATGCTGGTCGACATGAGGCCGTCGCTGCTTGCACGCGCATTCTCGGCCCGAAACGCCTCAAGAATCTTTTCGGCCAGGCTCGCTGCCTCCCTGTGACTGGAGATACCGGGAACGATGATGGCGAACTCATCACCACCAAGGCGCGCCAGCATCTGCCCCTCGTCCAGAACGCTGCCAGCGTTTTCCGCGACCCTGCGCAGCATCGCGTCGCCGGCGGCGTGGCCGAACAGGTCGTTGACCTCCTTGAAGCGATCGAGATCCAGGCATAGCAACGCTATCGATTTTCCATCGGCGAGCGTTGCCATTTCCTTTTCCAACTGCGCCGTGAAGCTGCGCCGGTTGGGCAGGTTGGTCAGCGTGTCGTGCATGGCGAGGCGACGGATGTCGGCCTCCGCCTTCTTGCGTTCGAAGAGGTCGCGTACGGCGATGACCGTATGCGGTTTGCCGCTGTAGTCGATGGTGCGGGAGAGGAGTTCCACCGGACGGCTCGATCCGTTGGCGTGTTCGAGAGTGGTCTCCCAGACCGGTTCCTCCGCGATGGCGCCATTGCGGTCAATGGTGCCGAAGATCGTGGTGAAATCCATGCCGACCAGTTGTTCGATGTCGCGACCGCACAGTCTCGCCAGACTCTGGTTGGCGGTGACGATGATGGTGTCGTCGCATACAAGCAGGCCTTCAAAGGCGGCGTTGGCGAGACCCCGCAGACGGCTTTCCTCCGCGACGGCGCGGCGTTTGTCGCGAATATCGACCCAAAGTGCGAGGGCTGTCAGTGCAACGATCATCACTGCTGCAAGTGTAACAGCGGCCGCCAGCACGGTGGAGGGAACGGAGAACTCTGAAATGGTGATGTTTGGATCGGGAATGATGGAAGCGGCACCCATTGCCGTGAAATGCATGGTGCAGATTGCAAGCGTAAGTGTCAGGCTTGCGGCGACGTTGCGTGCCTGCGAGGTGCGCGCCAGTGCAATCTGGATCGCCAGAGCGCCAAAGACAATGCCAGCCACGAGGGAGGCAATAGCCAGCGTCATGTCCCATTCCAGCCGGCCCTCCACTTCGAACGCAATCATGCCGGTGAAATGCATTACGGCGATGCCTGCTCCGATGATCGAGCCGCCGACAAGATGGTGGTCCAGTGTCGGACGGGCCGTGGCGACGGACATGCCCAGGCCGCTACAGAGGATTGCAAGTATCAGCGACAATGCGGTGAGCGGAACGCCGTAGGCGGTCGGCATGCCCGGGGAGAAGGCCAGCATGGCCACGAAGTGGGTGGCCCAGACCCCGAAACCGAAGCAGATCGCAGCGACGGTCGTCCACAACAGGCGGGTCTGACCCGCCGACTTGCGCAGATGCCGTAACAGCGTCACCGCAGCAAATGAGGCGACCGCTCCAAGAACGCCAGCCAGGAGAACCAGCCGGAGGTCATGTTCATTGACGATGCAGTTGTATACCGTAAGCACTTGTTCCGCCACCCTAATTGCTTGCAATACCGGCCTTGTTTTCCGGCCTGTTTCCTGTCGATGGCGTAAGGTTTAGCACCGGCATTTGAACAATCGGTTAAGTTGTATGCGGGAGTCGATTAACCGCTTGCCATATCAGGCTGTGAATACCGGGAAGAAGCGTCTTCAGGGGTCGCGGTTGCTGGCGATCATGCTTATATGATTGCGTAGGCAGGACCAAAATGCGTTTTCCAAATTCCTTTCTCGATGAACTCCGTGACCGCGTGCCGATATCGCAGGTGGTGGGGACGCGCGTGACGTTCGACCGCAAGAAGACGAATGCGTCGCGCGGCGATTACTGGGGCTGCTGCCCGTTTCATGGAGAGAACACGCCGAGCTTTCACTGCGAAGACAGGAAGGGCCGCTACCACTGTTTTGGCTGCGGGGTTTCGGGGGACCATTTTCGGTTTTTGTCCGAGCTGGATGGCATCAGCTTCCCGGAGGCCGTGGAGCGGGTGGCCGATATGGCGGGCGTGCCCATGCCGCAGCGCGATCCGCAGGCAGAGCGCCGGGAGCAACAGCGCGCCTCCCTTTCGGACGTCATGGACATGGCGGCAGGTTTCTTCCAGAGCATGCTGCAGGCACAGCAGGGCGCGGAGGCACGGGCCTATCTGCGCGGACGCGGGCTTTCCAGTGCAACACAGCAGGCCTTCCGGATCGGCTACGCGCCATCGAGCCGCAATGCACTCAAGGAGTTCCTGGCCGGCAAGGGGGTGACGAAAGACCAGATCGAGGCCTGTGGTCTCGTGGTGTTCGGTCCGGATATTCCGGTTTCTTATGATCGCTTCCGTGACCGCATCATGTTTCCCATCGAGGATGCCCGGGGACGGGTGATCGCGTTCGGCGGGCGTGCCATGTCGAAGGATGTGCCCGCCAAATATCTCAACTCGCCCGACACCGAGCTCTTTCACAAGGGAACCGTTCTTTACAACCTCGCGCGGGCGCGCCGCTCGACCGCCAAGGGCGCGGCGGTGATCGCGGTGGAAGGCTATATGGACGTGATCGGGCTCGCGCAGGCCGGCTTCGAGAACGCCGTGGCGCCGCTCGGCACCGCCCTGACCGAGAATCAGCTCGATCTTTTGTGGCGCATGTCGGGGGAACCAGTTCTGTGTTTCGATGGCGATGAGGCGGGTCTGCGGGCTGCATGGCGTGCGGCAGACCTTGCGCTGCCGCTGGTCCAGCCGGGACGCAGCCTGCGGTTCGCGCTCCTGCCGCAGGGCAAGGACCCTGACGACCTGGTGCGGGAGGAGGGGCCGGACGCCTTTGCTGCGGTTCTCTCCGGTGCGCGGCCGCTGGCCGACATGCTTTGGATGCGCGAAACTTCGGGCAAGGTGTTCGATACGCCTGAGCGGCGTGCTGAACTGGAGCGCAATCTGCAGGCGCTGACGGCGCGGATCGGCGACGAAAACCTGAAGCGCCACTACAGTCAGGATATGCGCGAACGTGCGCGGGCCTTTTTCGGCGGCAATCAGTCTCAGCGCGGCGGACAGCGCGGTTTTCGCGATGGTGGCGGTGGGGGACGAAACCGGGGCTTTGGCGGGCGCCCCGGCGGGGCTTCGGGACGGCTGGCGGTCTCCGAGAGCCTTGCCCGGTCCGCATTGGTGCGCAGCTCGACGCCGACCATGCCGCTCCGGGAGGCCGCGCTTCTGGTTTCGCTGGTGAACCACCCGGCTTTGATCGACGAGTATTTCGACGCGCTCGACCAGATGCTGCTGGCGAGCGCCGATCTCGGCCGGTTGCGCATGGCGATCCTCGATGCGGTGGCGCACAACCCAACGCATGATCGCGAGCTTCTTCTGAAGAAGATCGAGGCGGACGGGCTCCTTTCCATCTGGAAGCAGGCGGAGGCGCGGGTGAAATCTGCCTATATGTGGCCGGCGCTTGAAAATGCGGCGCTGGATGACGCTCGGGAAGCCTTTGCGCAGACCCTCCACTTGCACCGGCGCGCAGGCTCTCTACATAAGGAGCTTAAAGCGGCTGAACTGGCGCTGGCCAACGACTGGAATGAAGAGGACGCCCGGCATCTGGTGGAGATCCAGGCAGAGCTGAGCAACCTGCAGGCAACCGAAGCGCTCATAGAAGGCTTCGGCATTCTATCGGGGCGTGCGAATCGATCTTGATAACCAAGTGGCATCGTGGCGTGTCCAAGACCCGCCAAAACATAAAAAAGCATCAGAATCGCTGTTTGATTCGCTTTTTTGACACGAATCACGGCGCTTCGGCTTGACGTTGCACCGGAATGCAGGAATCAGGATCGATTCGAGAATATGCCGTGCTGCCGCGGAAAAGCGGGCAGCACGCAAGAGCAAGATACCGAAATTGGACGTGACAGGGAGTCCACCTAAGTATCAGGGTTAATCCGGCATTAACGCGGCCAGCGCTAGACCACGAATCAGGTTGCGAGATGCCGCGACGGACAGCCGTTGCAGCGGCGGCGACGGGGTGGCATGGACCCCCGCTCGGTTGGAGAAGGCAAAGCATGGCGACAAAAGAGAAGGAAGAGGTCGAAACCGAACGCGAGGGCTCAGACGGCCCCTTGCTCGACCTTTCCGACGACGCAGTCAAGAAGATGATCAAGGCCGCCAAGAAGCGCGGCTATGTGACGATGGACGAGCTCAACGCCGTCCTTCCTTCCGGCGAAGTCAGTTCCGAACAGATCGAAGACACAATGGCGATGCTCTCGGATATGGGCATCAATGTGGTCGAGGAAGACGAAGTTGCGGAAGACAACGATTCCAATGACAGCGAGGAAGGCGGCGAGCTGACCACGCAGTCGGGAACCGCGGTTGCGACCACGACGAAAAAAGAGCCGACGGATCGCACCGACGATCCCGTGCGCATGTATCTGCGCGAGATGGGCTCGGTGGAGCTTCTTTCGCGCGAGGGCGAAATCGCCATCGCAAAGCGCATCGAGGCCGGCCGCGAGACGATGATCGCCGGGCTCTGCGAAAGCCCGTTGACCTTTCAGGCGCTGATCATCTGGCGTGACGAACTGAACGAAGGCAAGATTCTCCTGCGCGAGATCATCGATCTCGAGGCGACCTATGCGGGGCCTGAGGCCAAGCAGGCGCCGGTCGTGCAGCGGCCCGACGAGGAGAACAAGCCGGCGGCCGAGGAAAAGCACAAGCGCACACGCGGCGACGATGTCACCGATGTCGGCGGCGAGGGGCAGCCCGAGGAAGAGGACGACGAAGAGGATGAGGCCAATCTGTCGCTGGCCGCGATGGAAGCCGAACTCAAGCCCGGCGTGATGGAAACGCTGGACTTCATCGCCGACACCTACAAGAAGCTGCGCAAGCTGCAGGATCAGAAAGTGGAATCGAGCCTGGCGGACGCCGACACCCTGTCGAGCAGCCAGGAGCGCCGCTACAAGCAGCTGAAGGGCGAACTCATCACCTCGGTGAAGTCGCTTTCGCTTAACAATGCGCGTATCGAGACCCTGGTCGAGCAGCTCTACGACATCAACAAGCGTCTCGTGCAGAACGAAGGTCGTCTGTTGCGGCTTGCCGAGAGCTATGGCGTGAAGCGCGAGTCTTTCCTGAAGGAATATCAGGGCTCGGAGCTCGACACGAACTGGACCGAGCGCGTAGCAACGCTTTCCGGCAAGGGCTGGAAGGAGTTCTCGAAGAACGAGGCGAAGGCGATCGAGGATCTGCGTGCGGAGATCCAGAATCTCGCACAGGAAACCGCGATCTCCATCGGCGAATTCCGGCGCATCGTGAACCAGGTGCAGAAGGGCGAGCGCGAAGCTGCAATCGCCAAGAAAGAGATGGTCGAGGCCAATCTGCGCCTCGTGATCTCCATCGCCAAGAAGTACACGAACCGCGGCCTTCAGTTCCTGGATCTGATCCAGGAGGGCAATATCGGCCTGATGAAGGCGGTGGACAAGTTCGAGTATCGTCGCGGCTACAAGTTCTCCACCTATGCGACGTGGTGGATCCGGCAGGCAATCACCCGTTCGATTGCCGACCAGGCCCGCACGATCCGCATTCCGGTCCACATGATCGAGACGATCAACAAGATCGTCCGCACCTCGCGCCAGATGCTGCACGAGATCGGCCGCGAGCCGACCCCGGAAGAGCTGGCCGAAAAGCTGGCCATGCCGCTCGAGAAGGTGCGCAAGGTGCTCAAGATCGCCAAGGAGCCGATCTCGCTCGAAACCCCGGTGGGTGATGAGGAAGATTCGCATCTCGGCGACTTCATCGAGGACAAGGGCGCGGTTCTGCCCATCGATGCGGCCATTCAGGCGAACCTGCGTGAGACCACCACCCGTGTTCTCGCCTCGCTGACCCCGCGCGAAGAGCGCGTGCTGCGCATGCGCTTCGGCATCGGCATGAACACCGACCACACGCTGGAAGAAGTCGGCCAGCAGTTCTCGGTGACGCGTGAGCGTATTCGCCAGATCGAGGCCAAGGCGCTGCGCAAGCTCAAGCATCCGAGCCGCTCGCGCAAGCTGCGGTCGTTCCTCGACAGCTGATCGCCAGCACATTCTAAATGATGAAAGCCGGGCCTCGTGCCCGGCTCAGACCACTGACAAACCCCGTCGATTTTCGGCGGGGTTTTGTTCAAGTGTGTGCGGTTTCTGGTTTTTGCCTGTCAGGAACAGGCGTCATCAG
>NZ_JBWKMB010000041.1:0-8717 GCF_056431025.1 Nitratireductor lacus
GCCCGTCGTAAGAACGGGCGTCATTCCTGCCAGCATGGCCTGCGTATCACGAACGGTCCGGGGCATGTGTCTGGCGCTTCAGTCTGTGCTCGCTCCGGGGAAGGGCGGTCAGGAACCGCCCAGGGAGTTGATCTTGCGCTGCATGTCGGCGATCTGCTCCCGTAAGTCCTTCAGGTCGTCGGACCGGGGGTTGTCGTCACCCGTTTCCGTGTCCGCGGCAGCGGGCTGTTCGGGTGCGCCGGGCATCGGCGTAAACATGCGCATGGCGTTCTGAAACATCTCGATGTTGCGGCGGGTTTGTTCTTCAACCATTTTCATGGGTGCCGACATGCCCATCATATCCATGGAGGATGTCCCGAACGCCCTGTTCATCTGTTCGCGCATGCGCTCCTGCTCCTTCGAAAAGGCCGTCATGGACTGTTCGAGGAAGCTTGGAACAACCATCTGCATCTGGTCGCCGTAGAAGGCGATGAGCTGGCGCAGGAAGGACACCGGCAGCATGTTCTGCCCGTTGCGGTCGTTCTCCAGTTCGAAAATGATCTGGGTCAGAACCGAATGGGTGATGTCGTCGCCGGATTTGGCGTCATGGACAACGAAATTCTCATCGCGCTTCACCATTTCGGCGAGGTCCTCCAGCGTCACATAGGTGCTGGTGCCGGTGTTGTAGAGGCGGCGATTGGCGTATTTCTTGATGACGATCGGGTCGTCCTTGGCTGGCATTACTGACCTCCCCGTAGCACGGTGTCTATGGCGTCGCGTCCGGCCGTCTCTTTGCGTCGACCTGGAAAAACGATGCCCTGGATTCAAGGACCAGGGGCAGGATATGCGCAAAATCCGGTCGAATGAAAGCGGTTTTCGCAGTGGCGAAGACGCGGGCGCTTCCGTTCGGCGCTGCGCATGGGTTGCTGCGCTGCACACATCCGTTTGACTCGGCCCTGATTAGCCGCGACAAATGCGGATGAGGACAGTCCGTCATATGGGCTGCACATTTACGCGTATATGCCTTTTTCCAAGGGAGAACCTTCCATGTCGTCAGCCGAAGCCATTGTCGTCGCCAGCGCCGCCCGCACACCGGTCGGTTCCTTCAACGGGTCGTTCGCCACGGTGCCGGCGCATGAGCTGGGCGCTACCGCGATCCGCGAGGCGCTTTCGCGCGCCGGGGTGGCGCCGGAAGAGGTGAACGAGGTTATACTTGGTCAGGTGCTGACCGCGGGCCAGGGGCAGAACCCGGCGCGTCAGGCGTCGATCGCCGCCGGTCTGCCGAAAGAGACAACCGCGTGGGTGCTCAACCAGGTCTGCGGTTCGGGCCTGCGCACCATTGCCATCGGCATGCAGCAGATCGCCACCGGCGATGCCGACATCATCGTTGCCGGCGGGCAGGAATCGATGACGCTCTCGCCCCACTGCGCCTATCTGCGCGCCGGCGTGAAGATGGGCGATTACACGATGATCGATACGATGATCCGCGATGGTCTGTGGGATGCCTTCAACGGCTACCATATGGGCATCACGGCGGAGAATGTGGCGCGGCAGTTCCAGATCACGCGTGACGAGCAGGATGCATTCGCGCTCGCATCGCAGAACAAGGCGGAGGCCGCGCAGAAGGCCGGGCGCTTCAAGGACGAGATCGTGCCGGTGACGGTAAAGAGCCGCAAGGGTGAGACGGTCGTCTCCGACGACGAATATATCCGCCATGGCGCGACGCTGGAGGGGATGCAGAAACTGCGCCCGGCCTTCGACAAGGAAGGCACCGTGACGGCGGCCAACGCGTCTGGCATCAATGATGGCGCCGCCGCTGTCGTGCTGATGCGCGAAAGCGAGGCTGAGCGCCGGGGCCTGACACCGCTCGCCCGCATTGCCTCATGGGCAACGGCGGGTGTCGACCCGGCGATCATGGGCACGGGGCCGATCCCCGCGTCGCGCCGTGCGCTGGAGAAGGCTGGCTGGAAGGCGGAAGATCTCGATCTGGTCGAGGCCAACGAGGCTTTTGCCGCACAGGCCTGTGCCGTCAACAAGGATATGGGCTGGAACCCGGAGATCGTGAACGTCAATGGCGGAGCGATTGCCATCGGCCATCCGATCGGTGCTTCGGGCACCCGCATTTTCAACACGCTGGCCTTCGAGATGCGCCGCCGGGGCGCGAAGAAGGGGCTGGCGACGCTTTGCATCGGTGGCGGAATGGGCGTCGCCATGTGCGTGGAAGCGCTGTAGGCTGACTGGCGGCGCGCGGCGGGAGACGTTGCGCGCCAGCCGGATTATCGCTCAGGCACAATAGGGCGAAGGCGGCGGGGAACATTCATTTCCAGGGAGGCGATCTGCATGAAGACGGCACTTGTTACCGGGGGAACCCGTGGTATCGGCGCGGCGATAGCGACAGCTCTCAAAGAGGCAGGCTATCAGGTTGCGGCGAATTATGCGGGCAATGACGAGGCGGCGGCGCGGTTTACCGAGGAAACCGGCATTGCCACCTATAAATGGTCGATTGCCGACTATGACGCCTGTGCCGAGGGTGTGGCGAAGATCGAAGCCGATCTCGGCCCGGTGGACATTCTGGTCAACAATGCCGGGATCACGCGCGATGTGATGTTTCACAAGATGACGCCGGAAGACTGGCGCGCGGTGGTCGATGTCAATCTCAACGGCGTCTTCAACATGACGCATCAGGTTTTCGCCGGCATGCGCTCGCGCAAGTTCGGCCGGATCATCAGTATTTCCTCGATCAACGGCCAGAAGGGGCAGATGGGGCAGGCCAATTACTCGGCGGCCAAGGCCGGCGAGATCGGTTTCACCAAGGCGCTGGCCCAGGAGGGGGCGCGTTTCAACGTGACGGTGAACGCTATCTGCCCGGGCTACATCGCCACCGACATGGTGATGGCCGTGCCGGAAGCGGTGCGCGAGAAGATCATTGCGCAGATCCCGGTGGGGCGGCTGGGCGAGGCGTCGGAAATCGCACGGTCGGTGCTCTTCCTCGCGTCCGACGATGCAGGCTTCGTGACCGGCTCGACGCTGACCGTCAATGGCGGGCAATACTTCATCTGATGAAAATCAGGCGTGCCGCGCCGTAAATTTTCGGGACGCTGTGGATCGATCATGGCGTTCCGGATCCCTCGATCCTGTATCAATTTGAAGCAATTCGGTTAACGGAGCTTTCATCCTGCCGCAGCCGAGCTGTGGATAAGCTGTGCGCTGTCTGTCGACAGGCAGTGGAAAACACCAGATGTAGCGGTGAACGTACCGGGAACATTGCGATATCACTGATTCGTCGCCGATTCGTTCCGGGTTTGGTCGAAGTGTTAATGCCAGGTCTCAACCCGCGCGGTGCGGCTGTTAACGGTGGGTCAAATTTTCCTAACAAAATCTTATGCTTGCGCAGGGTGGAACGTGCCTGCGCCTCCGCTGCCGGCAAAAGGTTAACGCTTGCCCTTCCTTTGCGGCACTTCCGGTTTGGCGCCGATTCAGTATCTAGTTCCGCTTCCTCTGCGTCATACCGTATGTTGGGGTGAACAAAACGGGAAACCTGCAAAGTCAGTGATTCGTCGCTGATTCGTTCCAGACTCGTTCCAAACCTTAATGGATGCATGGATATGCGAAGGCATATGGCAGTCATTGTCGGGGGAGTGACAGTCTTGCCTTGGAATGCGGAGGCAAAGCGTGCTAACCCGTGTGCTCGCCTTTTTTCGCTGAGGTAGACGGCTTTCCGGGCCCTATGAATTTCCAGAATCAGAACGCCAGCCCCCGGGTGCTTTCGGGGCGCAACGTCACAGCCATCCTCGGCCCCACCAACACGGGCAAGACGCATCTCGCCATCGAGCGCATGGTTGCGCATTCCAGCGGCGTCATCGGTCTGCCGCTGCGCCTGCTTGCGCGCGAGGTCTATTCGCGCGTGGTCGCCAAGGTGGGCGAGCAGCATGTTGCGCTGATCACCGGCGAGGAAAAGATTGCGCCACCGGGGGCGCGCTTTTCGGTGTGCACTGTGGAAGCGATGCCGCGTGAGGCCGACGTGGCCTTCGTCGCGATCGACGAGGTCCAGCTTGCCGCGGATCTCGAGCGCGGCCACATTTTCACCGACCGTATCCTGCACCTGCGCGGCCGCGAGGAAACGTTGCTGCTCGGGGCCGGCACGATGCGCGGCATACTGGAGAAGCTCCTGCCGGGCCTCTCCGTCATCACCCGGCCGCGCATGTCGGTGCTCACCTATTCCGGCTCACGCAAAATCACGCGGCTGCCGCGCCGCTCGGCCATCGTGGCGTTCTCCTCCGACGAGGTTTATGCCATCGGTGAGCTGATCCGCCGCCAGCGCGGCGGGGTGGCCGTGGTGCTCGGCGCGCTGAGCCCACGCACGCGCAACGCACAGGTCGCGCTCTATCAGTCCGGCGATGTCGACTATCTGGTGGCGACGGATGCGATCGGCATGGGGCTCAACCTCGATGTCGATCATGTGGCCTTCGCGCAGAACCGCAAATTCGACGGTTTCCAGTATCGCGATCTCAATCCGGCGGAGCTCGGCCAGATCGCAGGCCGTGCCGGCCGGCACCTGCGCGACGGGACGTTTGGCGTTACCGGCCAGGTCGACCCCTTCGCCGATGAACTCGTCCACCGCATCGAGGCGCATGAGTTCGACCCCGTGAAGGTGCTGCAATGGCGCACGGCGTCGTTCGACTTTTCAAGCGTCGATGCGCTCAAGGCGTCGCTCGATACGCCGCCGCCCGTGGACGGCCTGACCCGCGCGCTGCCGGCCGCCGATGCGAAAGTGCTCGAATTCCTGTCGCGTGACGGGGATATCCGGGCGCTGGCCGAGGGGCGCGAGCGTGTCGGGCTCCTGTGGGAAGCCTGCGTGCTGCCCGATTACCGGCGCATCGCACCGGCCCAGCACGCAGAAATTGTTGGTGCAGTCTTTTCTGATCTGGCGCGAATGGGCCATGTCGATGAAGACTATATGGCTGAACAGGTCAAACGCGCCGCGTCCACCGAGGGGGACATCGACACGTTATCACAGCGGATCGCGCAGATTCGCACATGGACATTTGTCTCGCACAGGCCCGGATGGCTGGCCGATGCGACACACTGGCAGGAAAAAACACGAGAGATTGAGGACAGTTTGTCCGATGCGTTGCATGAGCGATTGACGAAACGCTTTGTGGACCGCAGGACTTCCGTGCTCATGAAGCGCCTGAGAGAGAATGCAATGCCGGAAGCAGAAATCAGCCCCGTTGGCGAAGTCCTTGTCGAGGGGCATCACGTTGGTGAGATGCTAGGGTTCCGCTTTACCGCCGACCGTTCGGCGGAGGGAGAGGACGCGCGCGCCGTCAAGGCTGCTGCCCAGAAAGCGTTGGCCGCCGAGTTTGAAACCCGCGCGGACCGTTTTGCCGCGTCGGGCAATGGGGATCTGGCGCTCGATTCCGACGGCCTGCTGCGCTGGCTCGGACAGCCGATTGCCACTCTGGTGGCCGGTGAGGATGCGCTGAAGCCGCGCATCGTGCTCCTGGCCGACGAGCAGTTGACCGGACCGGCGCGCGACAAGGTCGCCGCCCGTGCCGAGCGCTTTGTGACCTATCAGATCGAATCGCTCCTGAAGCCGCTGGTGGACCTGCGCGATACGGAAAGCCTGTCGGGCATGGCGCGTGGCATCGCCTTCCAGCTTGCCGAGAATTTTGGCGTTCTGAACCGCCGCACCGTGGCTGAGGACGTTCGGGCGCTCGACCAGGACGCGCGTGCATCGCTGCGCCGCCTCGGCGTGCGCTTCGGCGCGTATCACATCTTTGTCCCCGCGCTGATCAAGCCGGCACCGGCCGGTCTCCTGTCGCTTCTCTGGGCGCTCAAGAACGACGCCAAAGACAAGCCGGGCTATGGCGATGTGGTGACCGCGCTTGCCGCCGGCCGCACGTCCATCGTGACCGACCCGGCCTTTGAGAAGGCCTTTTACGGTCTTGCCGGGTATCGCAATCTCGGCCGCCGTGCCGTGCGCGTCGACATTCTGGAACGCCTTGCGGACCTCATCCGTCCCGCGCTTTCCTGGAAGCCGGGAACGGGTGCGCGCCCCGAAGGGGGCTATGACGGTGCGGCCTTTGTGGTCACGCCGGCGATGATGTCCATTCTTGGTGCGACTGCCGACGACATGGAGGCGATTCTCAAGGGACTGGGCTATCGCGGAGAGCCGAAACCGGCCGAAGAGGTGGCGGCGCATCTGAAGGCGCTGGACGAAGCGGCTGCGGAAAAGGATGCCACGCAGAAGGCCGGGGAGGCCAAACCCGCCGAGCCTGTGGCCGAGGGCGCGGACGCTGCCACGCAGACCGGGGCTGTTGCCGCCCAGCCGGGCGAGCAGGTGGCGGCCGAGCCCGCCGCAGCGGAGACGCCGGAAGAGGCCCCGACGCCTGTGGCGGAGATCAAGCCGGATGCGACGCCTGAGGCGGTGGTTGACGAATCTGCTGCCGAGACCCCGGCCGAAAAGCCAGCCGGCGAAGAAGAAGAACCCAAGCCGGTCCTCATCTGGCGGCAGGCCCGTTTTGACGGGCGCAAGCGCCATGGTGCAGGCAAGGGGAACCCGCGTCAGCAGGCGCGCGGGCGTCAGGAGCGTGACGGGGCCCAGAAGCGGGGCAAGCCGCACCGCAAGGATGGCGAAAAGCAGGGCTTCAAGCGCAAGGGGGCGTCTCACCGTCCGCGTGAGGAGCGCCCGGCGCGCATCGACCCGGATTCACCCTTTGCGAAGCTCGCTGCCCTGAAGGACCAGTTGAAGAAGTAGCGCCATGCAATGAGCGGAACGGCTTTAGAACGGCAGCGCATCGACAAGTGGCTGTTCTTCGCGCGGGTGGTGAAATCACGCTCGCTCGCCGCCAGGCTCGCCCAGGCCGGGCGGGTTCGCGTCAACCGCAACAAGATCGAGCAGGCCGCCTACCAGATCAAGGTGGGCGACGTGCTCACCATTTCCCTCGACCGGCGGATCCTCGTCTACCGTGTTCTGGCGCCGGGCGCGCGGCGCGGTCCTGCAGAAGAAGCGCGGACGCTTTACGAGGACATGACCCCGCCAGCTCCGCCGAAGGAAGCCGTGACCGCGGCGGTGCCGCCAAAGCGCGACATGGGGGCCGGGCGCCCGACCAAGAAGGAACGCCGTGCCCTCGACCGGTGGCGCGACGATGGGTGATGCCGGATTGCGGTCTGCGAAGGCTGGAATGGGATTCCGCCTGCGACGATTGCGGCGCAACAACGGGCCTTGCAACGGCTCTTCAAAGGGGATACCTCACCTTTCGACATTCGAAGAAGCTGTCAGCCGAGAGCACCAATGACCTATATCGTCACCGACAACTGCATCAAGTGCAAGTACATGGACTGTATAGAAGTCTGTCCGGTCGACTGTTTCTATGAAGGTGAGAACATGCTCGTCATCCATCCGGATGAGTGCATCGACTGCGGTGTCTGTGAGCCGGAATGCCCGGCAGAGGCGATCAAGCCCGACACGGAGCCAGGGCTGGACAGCTGGCTTCAGCTCAACTCCGAATATGCCGAAAAATGGCCCAACATCACCGCTAAGAAAGAGCCTCCGGCGGACGCCAAGGAATTCGATGGCGTCGAAAACAAGCTGGAACAGTATTTTTCGCCGGAGCCCGGCGAAGGAGACTGAACCCACTTTTTGACCGTGGGGCATAACGCTAAAAGACGGGGCGATCGCGCAGGATTCTGCCGCGACATCTTCGCACATGCGTCAAATTCTTGATTCTTTCGGCTTTTTGTGGTAGCTTCACAAAATCATGCCGGTGACAACACGTCTTTTGATGGCGCACACAGACTAATCACTGAAAGGTGGGGCTCAAAATCCGGACCGGGGCTATCTGGGTCAGGGTGTATTGGTTTGCGTGGCGGGCCTTAGGTGCAGGCGCTGTCACCATTTTCCAGAGCTTTCAATCTTCTATGCGTCCGAGAAGCCGGCAGGCGTATGGGCAAGGGGTATCGTCGAGGCGAGACGGAACCTGCATGTCCCACTAGAACAGGAGTGTTAGGCGGATGACCACCCAGCAGAAGAAATCGGCGCAGCGCCAGGGATTCAAGACTGGCGAATATATTGTGTATCCGGCGCATGGCGTCGGGCAGATCGTTACGATCGAAGAGCAGGAAGTCGCCGGTCACAAGCTGGAATTGTTCGTCATCGATTTCCAGAAGGACAAGATGCGCCTCAAGGTGCCGGTCGCCAAGGCGACGTCCATCGGCATGCGCAAGCTTTCCGAAACCGACTATGTTGATCGCGCGCTCAAGGTCGTGCAGGGCCGCGCCCGCGTGAAGCGCACCATGTGGTCGCGTCGCGCCCAGGAATATGACGCAAAAATCAATTCGGGTGACCTGATCTCGATTTCGGAAGTCGTGCGCGATCTCTACCGCGCCGACAACCAGCCGGAGCAGTCCTACTCGGAGCGTCAGCTTTATGAAGCCGCGCTCGACCGCATGGCGCGTGAGATTGCTGCCGTCAACCGCATGTCGGAGACGGAGGCCGTGCGCCTGATCGAGACCAACCTCAACAAGGGCCCGCGCCGCGGCGCCAAGGCCGACAACGAGGAAGGCGAGAAGGAAGAAGCGGCATAAGCTTCCCTTTCAACTGGTTTCAGGGCATCGGACCGAAAGGTGAGATCCGGTTTTCGGATTGTTTCGATGCTCCATCAATCTTTTAGATCGTCCTTTGTGCGTCCGCATGGACGTACGGTGAATTAGAAAACCCGGCTGGCTTCAGCCGG
>NZ_JBWKMB010000042.1:0-7189 GCF_056431025.1 Nitratireductor lacus
AGCAAGCTCCCACCTGTCCCCGACATCATCCGCAATGATGCGGGTTCTGCGGTAAAGGACGGCGGTCAGACCTATGGCGGCTGGGGCGGTGCGTTCTACTACTGGAACACGCCCCTGTCGGACATCCCCGGCGACACGGTGGGCAAATGTATCACAGATAACGGTGCCGACTACGAAAAATTCCTCGCCACGACCGCCAAGACGGTCGTGCAGGTGATGGCCAAGCACGGTATTGCAAACCCGGCCCAGGCGCTGGAACAGCTTGCCACGGCGATGGATGCCCAGGCGCCGGACGCGGTCAAGGCGGCTATCGTAAACCGCGCGCTCGAGGCACTGACCGAGGGCAAGGGGTTCGAGGGCGATCCGAATGCGATCGATGGCTACAGGCCCGTATTCGGTGATGGCGGCAAGGTTCTCGGCTGGCAGAGGCAGGACAAGAACGGCCATCTGAAGGCGATCACGGATACGGGCAAGCTCGAAGAGCTGAACGAGCGGCGCAAAGCCCGGCTCGATCATGGTATTGACCATTCTTGGCAGAAGCCGAGCCCGGGACAGCCCGATTCTGTCATCAAGCTGGACGATGGCACCACCATCAGCATCCGCAAAGGCGATGATGGGAAGGTGGTCTCCAAATCGGTCGCCAATCCGGATGGGACGCGGGTGGAGTCGGACTATGCGCCGAACGGCAATCTGGCAAAACAGAAGAGCATCGGTCCCAGTGGCGAGACGACGGTTCAGTATAATCCAGTGACGGGCAAGCCCGTCTCATCCGAAACGGTTGACAAGGATGGCCGCAAGGTCCGCGGACGGGAGTATGATGGTGAGGGGCGGGTCAAGACCGAGACGACGGTGCTTGATGGCGGCGGCTGGACGCAGAAGCGCTTCGACACGGAGAACAAGCATCCATGGAAGGAGCGCATAACCGGCTTCGACGGCAAGGGGTTTCCGACGCGGCAGAAGGCCCAGAATGACGACGGCACGGTAACGGACACACATTTCCAAGGCGGAAGGAAGTGGAAGGAAACCGCCACCCGCGGCGGGCGGCCCGTTTCGGAAGAGATGGTCAACAAGGACGGTTCGACGGTCACGAAGCAGTTCGACCCACGCACGGGCGAGGTGTTGCGGGAGGAAACGCTCAACGCGGACGGCACGAGGTCGGTGACGACCTACGATCCGGACAACAGACTGCCGCAACGGCAGGCCACGACCCATATCGACAAGGCCGGCAAGCCGCTGTCGGAAGAGGGCGTTCTCGACAATGGGGCACGCTACACCGCCAGATTCGACCCCGAGACCGGGCGGTCGGTGCGTGAGGTGATAACCCAGCCCGACGGCTCGGTCACGGAAAAGTCCTTCGACCCGCAGACGGGTCAGCTGACGTCGAAACGGTCCGTCAACGCCAAGGGCAGCATAACGCGCGAGGAAACGTTTAACGCGGACGGTACGGTCACGCAGCGATACATGGATGGTGACGGCAGGGTGACCGAGGAACTTGTCATGCGTGGTAATCAGCCTATTTCGCTGAAGACTGTCAGCGCAGACGGTTCGACAGTTACGAAGCAGTTCGACTCACGCACGGGCGAGGTGTTGCGCGAGGAAACGCGTGACAAGAGCGGCAGGCTGACGCGGGAGCGCAAATGGGACCGTGGCAACAAGGCCAAATGGTATGCTTCTGATCGGAATGTTGACCCGAGGAGCGGCAAGTCGACGAAACAGACCATCGTGAACGATGATGGCACGCGCCATGACATCCGTTTTGATGCCAAGGGCCATAAGACCTGGCAACGCAACACCAACAAGGATGGTGCGCACAGTGACTACAGCTTTGATGAGAAAAAGCAGATCATCGCGCGCAAGGATTATGACAAGGCCGGCAAGCCGACCAGATACACGCGCTGGGACCGCGACAACAAGAAGCCATGGAACCGCTATGAGCAGGATTTGAACGCAAAGGGCAAACGGACACGTCAAACCACTTACAACGACGATGGCTCACGCGTTGACTACACGTTCAATACCCGGAACCAGATTGTCACAAGGAAGGCTTACAACAAGGCCGGCAAGCTCACGACGTTGTCGGGTTGGGACCGTGCAAACAAGCACGGCTGGGAGCACTATGTCCGCAATTACAATAGCAAGGGCCAAAAAACCACACAGACCAACTACAATGACGACAAGACGCGTCACGAATACAGCTATGACAAGCGCGGCAAGGCGGTGCTCCAGCGCAAGCGCGACAAATCCGGCAAGGTGACGTGGGACCGCAAAGCCGAGGAGATGAAAAAGCAGCAGGCCGAGGCGGCCGCTGCTGAGAAGAAGCGCCATGAGGAAGCGGCTAGGAAGGCGGCGGCTGCAGAGAAATCCGATAAAAAGAGACAATTTAAGGAGCTCTTGAAAACGATCTTCGGCGGGTCCGGGTCCCTCCGCAGGCATGGGTCGCATCATCATGATCATGGCGGCCGCGATGGTTCTGGCCACAGAAATTTCAGCAACAGCCTGTTGGGTGGCAGAAGCGGTGGAGGCGGCCAATCCAGGCGCAGCAACAACTCAAAGGATGTTGTAAAGTCCGAAAGAGGCGGACTGGGTATTTCAGTAAATGGGGGTAAAAGCAAAGCCAGCGGATACACGAAAGACTTTCACAGGGATGGTTCCACGACCATGCGCTGGGACGATGGCATCGTCTCCCACTTTGATAAGAACGGCAACATGGTAAGCTCCAATTATGGGGGAAGAGGCGGCCGCGGTAAGGGTCATGGCCTGCTCGGCAGCCTGTTCGGTGGCGACCACAAAAGTGGCGGTGGGAGCCGCGGCGGCCGTGGCAGCAATCGTGGTCGGGGCAGCAGTATTTCACCGGGAGCACAGGCCGCAATCGATAGCGGCGGCGGCGGTCTGTACCCTATTGCCCTTGATCTCGACGGCGATGGCAAGATCGATGTGCGGCCGCTCGGCCCTGACACGAAACCCGGCCTCGACTGGAATGGCGACGGCGTGCCGGACAGGGCGGCGCGCATTGGCCCGGGCGACGGGCTTGTTGGCATTGACCTTGATGGCGATGGCACGCTGTCGGCTGAGGAGATGGATTTTGTCAGCCAACTCCACAGCCATGGCATCGATGCTGAGGGTCTCACCGATATGTCGGCCGCCAAAGAACTTTATGACAGCAATGGCAATGGCCAACTCGATGCGGACGACAAGGATTTTGGCAAGGCCCGCATCTGGCAAGATCTGGATCAGGACGGGGCGGTTGATCCAGGCGAGGTGAAGACGCTGGCAGAGGCCGGCATCGCGGCGATAGGCCTGGAGCCGAAGCCGGACGGAGCAAAAAAGTTTCCAGACGGCTCGGCCATTACCGGTACGAGCCGGTTCACCAGAACCGACAGTACAACGGGTCTGGCTGGCGATGTGCAATTTGCCGATGGCGACGGTGCGACGCCCCCCGCCGACGCAACGGCAAAGGCGGATGCCGGTGTATCTCCTACACCGGCGTCCGCACCCACATCGGCAAATCTGCCAACGGCGGCGGGCGATGCCTGGACCACAGCGTTTCTGCGAGACCTGCCCGGGGACACGATGGAAGCCAGGATGAAGGCTTTTGCGGACCGGCGCTACGAGGAAGCACTGGCCCGGCATGACATCGGTCACCTGGCCGAACCGCCAAACGGCCTGGTCGAATCCGGTCGCCTCGAGCGACTGGTCAATGCTGTCAAAAAGGCATTCGGCCAACCTGTGCCGTTGCCGCAATATCGCTACAATGGGCGTATCGCGGTGGGTGCAGCAACGCAGGCCGAGGCGGCTACCGTGATCGAAGCGTCGGATCGAGACGATGCGCGCAGGATGAACGCAATGGATGCGGCGCTGTGCCATCGACCTCCAGAAACTGCGATGGCCAATCTGGTTACGGCTGGACGGCGCACAGGCAGCCAATCGCTGACACAGCCAGCCGTCGACACAAGCGGCCGCATGATGGAAACCGCGTCTGCGTCAGGCCACAGCGTGTTCGGGTGAGCGCGATGTGGAACAGTGCGCTAGCGGTCAGAAATCAGTGCTGCAATGTGTGTCGGATTGGCACGGTCCTGGTGTTTACCAGTCTGTTCATGCCTGCCGCCATATATGCCGGCGAACGTATTTGCGACCATCGTGTGGCGGGCAACACGATTGGTGAGGTACGTGCTTGCGGTAGCCGTGAACCGGTCAATACGATCAACGAGATGTTTGACGCACTGTATGCCTGCTGGCAAGCGCCGCCTGGCAGCGCCGGCATGGGGATCACGCTTACCTTTGCCTTGCGCCGCGATGGCACAATGATTGCCGAACCACGCGTCACTTGGTCAAAACTAGAGGGGAATGAAGCTGTGAAACAGGCGTTTGCTGCGTCCGTTCTTGATGCGGTCGACCAGGCGCTTCCGCTTCCATTCACCGAAAGCATGGGCGGTGCGATTGCTGGCCGACCGCTTGCGCCAATATTCATCATTTGCCCGTCTTCACCCAACATCTGAAATTGGCTGATTTGCCTTCTCGCCCGCCTGAGCTTGTCGCGGTTGGCCTGCAGCAACACGCCTGATGTTTGATGCAATCTTATTGAACACAAATGAATGATCTTGTGCCCCAGAGCCCCAGAGAAATCGATTGTGGTCGCGCGACTGCCAGCGGGCTTGCGGCGGTGTGCTCACTTGCAAAGCATCGCGGTCTGTCGGTAGAGCCGTCACATCTGGTGCATCAATTGGGCGGTGGCATCTCCTGCATCCAGGACGTGTTGCGCGCACTAAAGCAGGTCGGGCTGAAAGCCCGATTGATCCAAACAACCAACAAACACCGCCTGCAGGCACTGCCGACGCCGGCCATCGTTGCTCTGCACAACGGCGCTTATGCGCTTTATCAAGGTTGGCAGGATAGTCGCTTTGTCCTCGCCGACCCGGTAGACGGAAGTATCGCCACGCTCACACTCGAAGAATGGCGAGGCGTCGTCGCCCCAAACATCGTCCTTGCCACACGGCGGGACCACACGGCCGTGCCCGGTGCCTTCGGATTCGGCTGGTTCCTGTCGTCGATCGTCCGTTATCGCGGCCCGCTTTCGCATGTTCTGATCGCCTCCTTTTTCGTGCAGATCTTCGCTCTTGTAACACCATTGTTCTTCCAGAATGTGATCGACAAGGTGCTGGGTCACCAGGCGTATTCGACGCTTTACCTCTTGACCTTCGGTATGGCGGTGCTGGCGCTGTTCGATGTGGCGTTGCAATATCTTCGCACCTATGCGCTCTCGCACACCTCCAACCGTATCGATGTTGAACTAGGCATGCAGCTTTTCGACCGGTTGCTGCGCCTGCCGCTTTCGTATTTTGAGACGCGGGCGGCTGGCCAGACGGTCGCGCGAGTGCGCGAATTGGACTCGATCAGAGAGTTTTTGACCGGCCAAGGCCTGTTCTCGGCCATTGATCTATTATTTACATTTGTCTTCATCGCGGTTTTATTTGCCTATTCGACGACACTCGCCTGGATCGTTGTTGCCTCGATCCCGTGCTACACACTGGTGGTGCTCCTCATTGTGCCGCCCTTGCGCCGCCGCATCGACGAGCAGTTCAACCGTGGCGCGGTCAGCCAGCAGTTCTTGGTCGAGACAGTGGTGGGGGTACAGGCGCTCAAAGCCGCTGCCGTCGAACCGGTGACGAAGAAGGAGTGGGGTGAGCGTTTGGCAGCTTATGTGAGTGCCGGCTTCAATACCACCATGTTGGCAGCCATCGGCCAGAACGCCATCCAGTTCATCAGCAAGATCCTGAAAACGGCCCTGCTTCTGTTTGGGGCGCAGTCCGTCATCAATGGCGATCTGACGGTCGGTGCTTTCATTGCCTTCAATATGATCGCTGACCAGGTGGTGCAGCCAATCTTGCGCCTGTCGCAACTGTGGCAGGACTTTCAGCAAGTACGCATCTCCATCGACCGGCTGGGCGATATCCTGAACGCGCCACCCGAGCCACGGCCTGAGCGGGCAGTCGCCCTGCCGCGGCCACGAGGCGCCATCGAGTTAAGAAACGTTTCCTTCCGCTACCAGCCAAATATGCCGGAAGCATTGAAGAATGTGTCGTTGGCTATTGCGCCCGGTGAGGTGCTCGGCATCGTCGGCCCGTCAGGCTCCGGAAAGTCGACGCTCACCAAGCTTGTGCAGCGATTTTATTCGCCCGACAGTGGGCGGGTCTTGATCGACGATCAAGACATCGCCCATGTCGATCCGGCTTGGCTGCGTTCGCAGGTTGGCTCGGTGCTGCAGGAGAACTGGCTGTTCAACAAGACGATTCACGAGAACATCGCGCTGGTCGATCCAACGATGGCGCGCGGCCATGTCGAAAACATCGCCCGGTTGGCCGGTGCTGAGGAATTCGTCGCAAGGTTGCCTGGCGGCTACGACACTATGATCGAGGAGCGCGGCGCCAATCTGTCGGGCGGCCAGCGCCAGCGGCTGGCGATAGCCCGGGCACTGGCCGCGGACCCGCCTATCCTGATCTTCGATGAGGCGACGAGCGCACTCGATTATGAGAGCGAGCGCATTATCCAGGACAATATGCGCGAGATCACCAAGGGGCGCACTGTTCTCATCATCGCCCACCGATTGGCAGCGGTGCGGCACTGTGATCGGATCGTCGGCATGGAAGACGGCTCTATTGTTGAAATCGGTACACATCAAGAGCTTCTGGCCCGCCCGGACGGGCTTTATGCCAAGTTATGGGCGCTGCAGTCGGATCGCGACGACACGGAGGATGCGTCGGAGGCAGTTCAATGATTGCACAGCCGTCACCACGCACCTATTGTCTGAATAGGGGTGATCTGGCCTTCAAGCCAGCAGAATTGGAAATCCTCGAGACGCCACCATCGCCGGTGAGTCTGATCCTGGTCGTTTTGATCTGCGCCCTTGTGGTGATCGCCCTCATCTGGGCCTATGTCGGGCGCATCGACATCATCGCCGCAGCGCCGGGCAAGGTCCGGCCGCTCGGTCACACCCGCATTGTGCAGGCGGAGGAACTGGGGCGGGTGCGCGCCTGGCATGTCACAAACGGTGTCCATGTCGCCAAGGGGCAGGTGTTGGTCGAGCTCGACCCCATCAGGGGAGTATCAGAATTTTCGTGTTTGGCCGGGCATAGTGGGAAGAAAGGAGAATGTTTCCCATGGCCCGACGCAAAGACCCTAAAATTCCTGATGC
>NZ_JBWKMB010000043.1:0-7111 GCF_056431025.1 Nitratireductor lacus
TCAAATGGCTGAAGGCTTTCTTGCGGCTGATGATCGCCGCGCTGCTGGTCCCGCCAAACTCCGTCGCAGCCTGAATGCGCAATTGTTCACGGTCGACAACATAGCCGCGAAATGAGTCGACTAAATTACTCCTAAAGAGGTATTAGGACGGCTTATATCGTAGCCAGCCAAGGGCAGTTAGCTTAGCATAAAATGATATTTGGATATCTGGTGTTGGAGCCGGATGGATCCGTTGGCTGCGTCGACTGAGGCGCAGGCAAAGGGGGGATGATGAAGCACAAGTCACGTATTCTGAGCCTGCTCGCCGCCACTCTGATGAGCGGTGCAGTTCTGTTTTCCACCGATGCGAACGCTCTTTCTGTGAAGGAAGCGATGGCAGTGGCTTTGGAATCCAACCCTGAGATCGGACAGGCGATCGAAAATCGTGAGGCGATCGAGTTCGAGCTGCGTCAGGCTCGCGGGCTTTTCCTGCCTAGCGTCGATCTCGAAGCGTCGGTGGGCGCGCGCCGGCTCGACAATTCCTCGCGTCGCGGCGTTGGCATTGAGGATGACCCGCTCTATCCGGCCGAAATCGGGCTGTCGATCACCCAGAAGCTGTTCGATGGCGGCGGACGCCGTGCCGAACTGGAACGCCAGGCAGCACGGGTCGATTCGGCCTCCTTCCGCGTTCTGGAGCGTTCCGAGACCATCGCCCTGCAGGTCGTGCGCGAATATCTCGAATATCTGTTGCAGGTCGAGATCGTGAACGAGGCGCGCAACAATGTCGGCTTCCATCGGTCGATGCTGGGGGATATCGGTTCTCTCATTTCAGGCGGCGCGCTGACCGAAGCCGACAGGCAGCAGGCGCAGGAGCGCATGCTCTCCGCCACGGCACGTCTCAAGGAAGCCGAAGAAGAGCTGGAGGCGGCGAAGATTCGTTTCTACAAGCTTGTCGGCAAACCGCTCACAAACCCGACAATGCCCGGTTCTGTGGCGTCGGCCCTGCCGGCATCGCTCGACAAGGCGATCGGCATCGCGCGAGCCAACAATCCGCGCATCAAGGTCGCCAATGCCGATATTGACGCGGCCGACGCTCTGGTCGATGCCGCCCGCTCCAACATGCTGCCCGAGATCAGTGCGGAAGGGCGCGCCCGCGCCGGTTACGACATCGACGGCGCCGATGGGCGCACAAACGATCTTCAGGCGCGGATCGTGGCCAAGTGGAACCTCTATCGCGGCGGTATCGACGTTGCCAACGAACAGGAGCAGATCCGCCGTGCGAGCGAGCAGCGCCTCGTGCTTCACCAGGCCTATCGTGAGGTCGAGGAAGCGGTTCGCATTTCGTGGGATCGCCGCCAGCGCCAGATCGATTTGGCCGGCACCCTTCGTTCACAGGCCCAGACCAACGCCCAGCTCGTCAGTTCCTACCGCGAACAGCTTGTGGTCGGCCAGCGATCGCTGCTCGATGTGCTGGGTGCGCAGAACACGCGGTTCAGCGTCAACGTTCTGTCCAAGACAGCCCAGTACGCCGCGCGTTTTGCCGAGTATCGCATACTCGCGGCAACGGGGACGCTGCTCTCGACGATGAACCTTTCGAGCGCCAAGCAGTCAGAGGCCTATGCGCGCGCGGAATTCAACGTGCCGGAGACGGCACCGACCGAAACCTACAAGAGGCTGCCTTCGCGACAGACGAACGATTTGCCGCTCGATCTTCTCGCTCCGATCCGGTCGCAATAGCTGCCGCATCGCCATGGTGGCATAGAGGAGGAAGGTGGAACAGCTCCGCAATAGTCCCGTGGCAGGCACGCCGCTTCAGGCAGGCAGTTTCAGGTTTGCCTTTCGGGAAATTGCGCAGTTTCTGGCGCGTCCGAGTTCGGAAACGGTCCTGTTCTCGGACACACCTTTCGATGAAGAAAACCCGTCCCTTGAGGATATAGAGCGTCTTTCCGCGCGCATCGGACTCGAGGTGGAGCAGCACAGCCGGCGCGAACTGGCCGGTGGTGCGCCCGATCTGCCCGTGCTGGTCGTTTTCGGGGACGGCACGGCACAGGCGCTCCTCGAGCCGTTGCCCAACGATCATCTGCGCACCACGCTTCTCCCCGATCCGGTTGCGGAAGAAGGCGTTGCGCTGAAGGATGTGCTTTCCAGGAACATCCGGCTGATCCTTTCTTTCAGCGTCATCTATCTGAACCAGTCCGAAAGCACGGACTCGACCCTGGCAAAGCAGATCGAAAAGCGCCACTGGCTCACGACGACGCTTGCACCGTTCTGGAAATCCTACGCTCAGGTTGCCATAGCGGCACTCTTCGTCAATCTGCTTGCACTGGCCTCGCCCCTGTTCGTCATGAATGTCTATGACCGGGTGCTGCCCAATCAGGCGACGGCAACGCTCTGGGTTCTGGCGCTGGGCGTCGCAGGCGCGATCCTCTTCGACCTGCTTTTGAAAAGCGTGCGCGCGGCGCTGATCGACTATGCCGGCCGCAAGGCCGACCTGAAACTCTCCTACCTTCTGTTCGAGAAGGTGCTGCATGCCACCATGGCCTCTCGCCCGATGTCGACAGGCGAATATGCCAACCGGGTCACGCAGTATGAGTTCGTGCGTGAATTCTTTACCTCGAACACGATCAGCACGCTGATCGACAGCGTCTTCGTCTTTGTGTTCATTGCCGTCATCTACAGTGTTGCCGGCTGGCTCGCGGTCATTCCCGCGACGGCATTCGCCCTTGCCCTGATCATCGGTCTGATTGCCCAGTCCCGGATCGGCCGGCGTGTGGCGGCCGCCAACAATGAAGCCGCGCAACGCCAGTCTCTTCTGGTTGAAACGATCTCCACCATCGAGACCGTGAAATCCCTCCGCGCCGAACGCACTTTGCTACGCCGCTGGAGTGAGCTGGCCAAGAACGCATCGCGCACGGCGGAGGGTATCAAGCAGCTCTCTGCCTGGGCGGCGAACATGACGCAGTTCGTTCAGCAGCTCGTGACCGTTGGCCTGGTGGTTGCCGGTGCCTATGAATTCTCTGAAGGCAACATCTCGACCGGAGCGATCATCGCAACGGTCATGCTTTCTGGCCGGGCGGTCGCGCCGCTTGGCCAGATCGCAATGACGCTCTCACGCATGCGTCAGGCGCTTTTGTCGTTGCGCATTCTCAACACGATCATGGAACAGCCAGAGGATCGGCCAGAGAGTGCGGGGTTCGTCAATCGCGAGATTCGCTCCGGTGACGTTGACTTTCGCAATGTGGGGTTCACCTATCCCGAGGCGGCAAGCCCGGCGCTGGTGGATTTCAATCTCTCGGTCAAGGGCGGTGAACGCGTCGGCATTATCGGCCGGATCGGATCTGGCAAGACCACGGCTGGCAGGCTGCTGGCAGGCCTCTATCCGCCATCGAGCGGCAACCTGCTCCTGGATGGCGTCGACATTCGCCAGTATCATCCTTCCGTCGTGCGTTCCGCCGTCGTTTTCACCTCGCAGAGCGCGGACCTCTTCTCGGGCTCGGTGAAGGAAAACCTCCTGATGGCGAAGCCGGGCGCAACGGACAATGAACTGGTTGCCGCCGCCGAGGCTGCCGGTGTCGATACTTTTGTCGCGCGCCATCCCAGAGGCTACGACATGCCGGTGGGCGAGCGTGGCAGCCAGCTTTCGGGCGGACAGAGACAGGCAGTCGCCATCGCTCGTGTTCTGCTCAGCGATCCACGGATCGTGTTTATGGATGAGCCGTCGGGAGCCATGGATCTGGCAAGCGAGCGCGAGCTCATCGCCCGGATGAAAACGGCCTTCCGCGAAGACGTGACGCTGATCATCTCCACCCATCGGCACAGCATGCTGCAGCTTGTCGACCGGCTGGTGGTGATCGATCAGGGACGCGTCATCGCCGACGGACCCAAGGAGAGGGTGATCGAGGAATTGCAGAAGAACGCCGGGGGCGGGCGTTCGGGAAGGAAACAATAGGCCTCTCGCGGCGCCGATGATGCGCCCGGACAAGAAGAAAGGCGGATTGCAATGGACCGTCCTCCACTGGCTGCACGATTGGGGCTGGTCGTCATCGCAGCCCTTGTGATGACCTTCATAGGCTGGGC
The DNA here is from genome assembly GCF_056431025.1 of Nitratireductor lacus. NCBI lineage: Bacteria > Pseudomonadati > Pseudomonadota > Alphaproteobacteria > Hyphomicrobiales > Phyllobacteriaceae > Nitratireductor > Nitratireductor lacus. Next base: position 4,057 of record NZ_JBWKMB010000043.1, read on the forward strand.
CTCGATTGCCGAGGTTCAGGAGATCGCCCGCGGCGAGGGCAAGATCATTCCGGTCTCCAAAACCCAGATCGTTCAATCGAGCGAGGCCGGAATCGTCCAGGAAATCGCCGTCACGATCGGGCAGACAGTCAGCAAGGGCGATCTGATCCTTCAGCTCGACGATACGGCGACGGCCTCTTCACTTGGCGAAGCGGCGGCGCGGGCGCGCGCCCTGCGTGCGCAGCTCACACGGCTCGAACTGGAGGAGAAGGGGGAGCTCGATGGGGAATATATCTGCCCGGAAGAGCTTCGTGACGTTGCGCCGAACATCTGCCAGAACGAGGCCCGGCTTTTGCAGGCGCGTGCGGACAATATCAGGAACAAGCGTTCCGTTCTGGTGGAGCGGCGTCTGCAGCGGCTGAACGAGCTTGATGAAGCGCGCGCCAATATCACGCGACTGGAGGAAAACCTCGAACTCTCCCAGCGCGAGGCCGATCTTCTGGCGCCGATGGTCAAGCGCAAGCTCGTCGCACAGACCGAGTTGCTGCGTGTGCAGAAAGAGCTCGCCGAAACCCGCGGCCAGCTCGAATCCACGCGCGAATCGGTCGAACGGATCGAAGCGTCAATCAACGAGGCAACGCTTCAGATCGACGAGCTTGCACTGCAGGTGCAGCAGGAAGCGCTTGCCGAGAAAACACAGGCCCTGGCAGAGCTTTCCGTCATCGAGGAGACCATTCGTGGCGCAAGCGACCGGGTGGCCCGCACCGACATCCGCTCACCGGTGGACGGCATCATCAACACGCTGGAAGTGAACACGATCGGCGCTTATGTGGAGCCGGGTACCGTGGTCGCAGGAGTCGTGCCAACGTCCGACACGCTTCTTGTGGAAGCGCGGATTTCGCCGCGCGATGTGGCGTTTGTCCGCCCGGGTCAGCGGGCCCTGATCAAGGTTACTGCCTATGATTTTTCGATCTATGGCGGGCTGGAAGGCGAGGTTTCGAATGTGTCCGCCGATAGCCTCGTGGATCAGAACACCGGCGAAACCTTCTACCAGGTGCGGGTCAAGACCGATCAGGCCGAACTGATCCGGGACGGGCGAAGCCATGCGATTTTCCCGGGAATGGTGGCCACTGCCGACATCATGACCGGCAAGAAAACCATCCTCGCCTACCTCATGAAACCGATCAACAAGGCGCGCAATGAGGCGCTTCGCGAGCGGTGAGCGATCATGACGAAACCTGCTGAAATCCCGAGAGATGAGGACTGGGCCTTCCAGCCCAGGTTCCGTGTGCTCCGCGTTGGCACGACACGGCGCGGCATCCGGCTTGAGGAAATTTTCTGGACGGTTCTGCAACAGATCGCAGACGTGCGCGATTGCAGTGTCGGTGATGTTATCGAGACCTGTGAAAGCAGGCTGGAAAAGGGAGCAAACCTGTCTTCGGCCCTGCGCGTCGAAGCGGTGGGCTATCTGCAGGGGGCGCTGGACACCGCCAGCAGGAAGATCGGCCGCCAGGCGGTGCGCAACCATGTCATGGCGAGCCCGTCACCATGCTTTGCCCTCACCGGCGACAAGCAGTTGATGGCCTACAACCCGGCATTCATCGGTTTCGTCCAGTCGCGTCTGTCGAGCCTCGCCACCGATACCACCGGAAGGGGCGTTCGTCTGTCACTGGATATTCAGTTCTCCGAACTGATCGAAAAGCTGAAGATCGAGGGGAGTGGTCCGGCAACGGTCGGTTTCGTCATCGGTGTCGACCGCCAGCTTATCCGGGGGCGTCTCAATGCCATTCTGGCCCCGCTGACACAGCAGGAGGCGATCATCGGGTTCATTCTACCCAATTGAGATAAGCCGAAAATCCGGTCAGTTCGCCTCGATGCGCTTGCTGGACACGCCGCGTCCGGCAGCGGTGTCAAACCCTTCTCCCGGCGCAAGATCGCGCGGCAGCGGTGCAAGCGTTGCCACCATGGAGCCGTCACGCTTCCTGCCGTGAATCCACGAGCGGTTGCCGCTGAGCGAATAAAGCGGGAGATAGCTTGCCAGGGCGGTGTCCTTCATCACACGGTCATGCAGATTGTCGAGCACGTAGTGGCCCCTGGTGGTGGAAACGGTGAGCACCGCGTGGAAGAGAGAGCGGCTCTGATCCTGAAGCACGACAAGCGACATGCTGCTCAGGGGAATGCCCGCCGCGTTGAGCGCCGCCATCTTGAGTATCGCGTAGTCCTCGCAATCCCCCTTGCCGCGGTTGAGAATGTCGGTTGGCTTTGCCCATACATCAAGCCGGCGATAGTTGGCACGGTCGGACACGTAAGCGACATTCCGGTTGACCGCGCGATTGACCGCCGCCAGCTTCTGTGAAAACGGCTTGGCTTTGATCTCGCGGACGAGGCCTGCCAGTTCCTCGGCGCGCGGCGTGCATCCGCTGCCATTGGTGCATGTGGCGAAATCCGCCCGTACGATCGATGGGTAGACGGCTTTCCAGTTCGCGCTCGACGGGAGCGCCTTGAAGGGAATGGCGACGGAACCGAACACGCCTGTTCCCGAGGGCGTCATTCTTCGGCTGTGCGCGGGAGTGTCGTCTGCCGTTCGCGCGGCCACACGCACTGTCTTTGCCTGAAGACCCGCAGCGGCGGCCCGCCAGCGTTCCTTGGCCATGGCAAGGCCGTTGCTCGCCGCGGCCATCGCCGCCGAAGCCGACAGAAGGTTCAGGCTCGATATGGTGGAGACCTGTGCGGGTGAAGGTGCATAATGTCCCGCATCTGCGTTCTGAGGAGTTATCGCCAGTACGAATGTCGAAATCGCCAGCGCTGCGCCCCTGAAAGTGTACGTATTTCTTTTTATATTCATTTGCCCGCCCCCGGATCTTGGCGAGAAGATAGATGAAGCAAATGAAATGCCGATTAAGTGGCAGGGGTTATTTTCCGTTTGGATTTATTGCTGTATTTTATTTAAATGTGCATCGCCTCCCACAAGACCCTGTTAGAGTCGGTTTCGAAACTCATGATGATCGAGCCAATCGGCGAATGATCAGCATGGCAGATGCGGCGTAGAGGAAGGCTGCGGCGGAATTGACGGTGG
>NZ_JBWKMB010000044.1:0-7059 GCF_056431025.1 Nitratireductor lacus
CCGCTTGGGAATTTGGATCTCGTCTTAAGGACGGTGAGGGCCGCAATCGTGCGTACCCTGTGTTTGCTATGGGAGAGACCGCTTCTTGACGGCGGAGACCGCTTGGGCAACCATATCAGGGCATCCGGGACACCGGATGCCCCATGACCTGCTGACCTAAGCAGCCAAATCTTCCCGATATAGGACGTTATCGCTGACCACCATCTTCGGCTTGCCGCGCCGTGCCAGGAGCGCTTCCAGTTCGCGGGCTACGCGAAGACCCGAGAGCGATGTGTCGGCGACCAAGGCCAGACACTCGCGGGTGCAGTCATCCACGATTGTCAGGACCCGGAAGCGCCGGCTGTCGGTCAACTGGTCCGAGACGAAGTCGAGCGACCATCTCTCGTTCGGGGCCATGGGGATCAGCATCGGCCGCCTTGTGCCCATTGCCCGTTTCCGGCCACCTCGTCGACGTACCGACAGCCTCTCTTCCCGGTAGATGCGGAACAGGCGCTTATGATTGACCACATGCCCTTCGCGGCGCAGCAGGACGTGTAGCCGTCGATAGCCGAACCGTCGCCGCTCATGGGCAATCGCCTTCATCCGCTCGCGCAGAACCACGTCGTCGGTTCTCCTGGTCTGATAGCGCATCGTCATGCGGCAACAGCCAAGGATCTTGCACGCCCGCTTCCCATGGACAAAATAGGCACGGCGTATCTTCGCGATCGTTTCCACAACCAACATCCAAAAACAAATGCCTCCGATGACAATCGGAGGCAGTCTGATGCCCCTGTGTCTCAGGGGTCCCTTTTGGATGAAAATTACCCCTCAAACGGGGTCCCTATTCCATGAAAAATCACACTCCAAACAACTGGAGGGATGTCGGGGCTCAGGTCAGATGCGTTGAATGTCGATTCAGCCTAGAACTTGACGCTCAGGTTTGCCTTGACGGAGTTATCGACGAAATCATCGCTGACCTGGCCATTGTAGTGAAGACCCATTCTGGCTTTCGCAGAAAGGTCGACCTCGAAGCCGGCTTCCAGCACAACCGCGTCCTCGGCGACTGGCAAGCCATTATTGAGGAAGGGACCTCCGTCGACAAATGCGAGAACCACACCGGGTGTAACATCGCCAAAGGCACGCCGCCAGCCAATCATGCCGGAGGCCGTCACCACCGAGCCGTTGCCGAGCGAGAATTGACGCGACGCACGCAACCCTAGTGTCGTGGTCGTCACATCAGTCGAGTCGCCAAGGCCGGACAGCGCTGCTGCCCTGCCATCCTCGTCAAAGTCGTCCGTTTCCAAATGCGTGTTCGCCACACCGACGAAGGGCTCGATCGCAGCAACGGCGATATCAAAAGTGTATCCCGCTTCGCCGAAGATCTGTACGCTGTCGGCTCTGTAATTGCCGGTGGTGGCACCGGCCAGTGTTGACCGCGTCGTGTCGATGTCGTGGTGGCCATAGGCTGCACCGAAGCTCAACCCGACTGCATCCCACCGCGTGCCGCCATAGAGGCCGATCTGGTAGCTGTCGATGTCAGCGGAAGCAACAGCGGCATCGAGCGAGCTGCGGGCGTAGCCGGCCACCAGACCTAGCCGCCAATTGTTGGCGACGTCGCCATCAACGCCGGCGATGAAGCCGCCGATGTCGCGATCCAAATCGCCGGCATTGCCATCGCTGCCGAACGCCCCCCACGAGCCGAAAGCCTGCCCCCAGATCGCCGGAGCAAGAGGGTTGTCGTCCTCAAGGCTGTTCGCCGCCGTGGCGGTGACGATGCCGCCAAGCGTGGCGCGCACGCGGCTGTCGGCGGCGTCACGCAGGAAGCGTCCATCTTCAATTAGAACGCTCTTGAGCGAAGCATGAATCTCACCCGAGAACCCTGCCAGAGTTGCTGACACGTCGTCGTTGATGGTCAGGCCCAGGAGTTTTTCATAGACCTCATTGCCACCGCCCAGTGCCTCAACCGCTTTAGCGGTTTCCTCCTCGTTGAAGGTATCCGCCGCATCGGCAAAAGCACGCCGGTTGATCGTTAGATCAGCGAAGTCCACACCGTAAATCATGGAGGTGTCGATGAACCTGTAGTACGCAGCGACTTCATCGAACCTCCCGCTAACACCGCCGCCTGAAGTCAGAACCGTATAGCGGTTGCCCGAGAGTGCGGCCAGTTCCGCAGCACTTGCAGGACCCCCGTCATTTTCCAACGAAACCTGCACAACGCCGCCAAGCAGCGTTGTTTTGCCCTCGACCACCAGTTTGTCAGAACGTCCGTCTGCAGCGACTTCGATGGCAAGTGCCGAACCCTTTTCAAAGGTTGCATTGCCGGCATCCTCGCCAACAGCGCCTGCCCTCTTCACTGTCAGGGTACCAATCGAATTGCCTGGGGAGACTATGCCGCCTTTCTTTGCCAACAACTGCCCAACCGATCCAATACCGCCAAGGGTGCCGCTACCATTGATGACAGTCCTGGACACCAATGATCCATCCACGATGAGCAAGCCGCCGTTAATCGTCGTGTCGCCACGATAGGTGTTATTGCCGGACAGCTTGAGCACGCCATCACCGGACTTCACAAGGCCGCCCAGATAGTCAGCATTGGTCTTTTGCGACAACTGGTTTACCCTTATCTGGCTAGTCTCAATCTCAAGGTTGATCGCATCGTTGGCCGCGATAATGTTGTTGCGACCAGCGTTGGCAAGGCTTTCAGCCAGCTCGGTGTCGCTGCGCTCGTCAATGAAGCTCTCGTAATCCCCGCGCGTGCTGTAGCGATATCTCCAAACTGGATCCGTGGCTTCATAAGCTGCCAGCAATTGTCGTCCCATCGGGTCTGCCTCCAGCGCCTCAATCGCGGCATCGAAATCTGCCGAATCGTAGGTATCCGCGTAATTGAGATCGACTGCCGCCTTCAGCAACGCACGAGCTTGTTCTATTGCGGCGATATCGTCGGTCGTAGGTGCAACGAACTCTGGAATCGTCTCTATCTTGCTTTCCAACTCTGCCTTATGATCTGTCCATTCCTCGATCTCAGCCAACTCTTCCGCCTGTCGCTGCTGTAAGGCAGCGTCCGAGATATCGTTCGACCAAGTGTCCGTCAGGCCAGCCGGCAGATTCGCCTCAAACTGGCCCAGAAACTGCCCCGGACCGTTCATCGCTTTCTGCAAATTCGGCACGCCCCAGCCGCCCAACTCATTGGGAACCTTTGCGTCGCTGGATTTGACGAATGTCAGGTCCCCATAGGTATTCTTGCCTCTTTGACCCTTTTTGCCGTTCGGGTCCTCGACCATGATCTGGCCCGTGGTCTTCAGCACGCTGAGCGCCTGCGCATTGCTCATATAGGGATAGCGCTGCATGGTCAGGGCCAAGGCCCCCGACAGGTTAGGCGCAGAGGCCGAGGTTCCGTTGGCGTTGTCGCTATAGCCGCCATCCGTCATGGTCGAGGGCATGCCCGAAGGCCCCATCATGCACCACCATTTGGATAGACCGCATTTGTTATAGACCTGTGCGACGGCCTCGTCATAGCCTGATGCCACGAGCCAAAGCCCTTCCAACTCGGGCCGGAAATAGGGCATTGCCGAGCGTATACTAGCATTGGCTGCGCCACCATTGCCGGCCGACCAGACCATGACCACATCCCGCTTGGCCGTCTCGATCGCTGCGTCGAGCCAGGTTTTCCTGTCCTGATAGCTCAAAAAGGATTTTGCCACGCCTTCGATCGAATCGTAATCATCGACCGAGGGCGGCGTGCCCCAGCTGCTGTTGATGATCCGGACGCCGCCATCCGCCAGTTTGCCATAGGCCTGCTTGAAATAATTGTAGTCTTGGTTGGGCCCGTAAATCGCCCCGTCGTTGCCATTGGTGTTGGTGAACAGAAGTTTGCTGTCGAACGCCAGCCCATGCATGACACTGCCGTCGCGCGCGGCACCCAACAGCCCAGCCATCTTGGTTCCATGCGCGTCATTGATGGTCTTGTCATATTCGCCACTAACGAGAAAGCTTTGGTTCTTGGCGAAGGCGCCGCTATTCTCATAGATCGACCCGTCGGCGTGGTACCGTCCCGCGACCGTCACTGTGGTTAGGCGGTTCATGAATTCCCGATGCGACGACAATATACCGGAATCGACGAGGCCGACCCTCAACCCCTTCCCGGTGAACCCTTTTGCATAGGCGTATTCGGCCTTGATGGCGCCAAGACCCCAATTGCCCTGAAATTCCTTGTCGCCGCGCCAGCTTTGAGCAGCAGCCTCTAGCTCGTTAGTGCGACTACCGTCGGCTTTGAAATATTGACCTGCTTGTTGGGCCAACGCTCCCGAGGATAGGCCGATTAGCAATGCCGCTGTTGCCTTACCGACCAGCAGAGGTTCTCGCAAACCGCCCACGCGTGACCTGTCACGGGTGACGCCGTCGACTGTCGACCGGCATTGTTTTTGTGCTTGGGTTCCTGGCCACCTGTTTAGTTTCATTTTGCAACCCCTGTTGATATTGACTCGAATCGGGGGACGCCCCGATGAACAGAAGACCGGCCATGCACTAACAATCAAACTGGACTACTTAGTGGGGCTGATCACGATCGCCCGCTCACTATCATTTACGAGTTACCAATTCTGCTGCCCGATCAATTGCCATGCCAAAACCCACCAAAGATATCTTGAACGGAATATACTGATCTTCGATGGAAACAGCTGACAATTTCCAATCACGACTATTACGCATTGCCTCTAGCGCAACTCGGTCCAACGACAATGGCACAACGCAGCCTCCTGGAAGGCACGTTTGAAACAAAAGCGGACTCCCAATTTCCTTATCGTCAATTTGAGTTCTCACTCCGATAGAAAAATCGAGGCCAAATGGTAGTGTGATTTCACCCTCGTAGGCATTGTTCTCGTTACCAACAGAGATCCTGACATCGAGAACAGGCCGGCCAGTTTCTTGTTGCGTTTGTGTTTGCCAGACAAAACATTGTCTTCTTTCATCGGCAAATGTGCATGACACTGTCCAGCTTCCATACCTTTCGCTGACTGACGAAGCTCCCGCCGGAAATGAAGGCGCTGGCTCTCTATTCTCATCTCGGTCGCCAGCAGCTGCGGAAGGGCCCCCAAGTAACGTGACCAGTACGACAATAACTTTCTGGAATTTCTTTGAGCCGTAGAAATGCATATACCTACTCATTGTCTGCCAAAATTCCGGTATCCTTCTGCCAGTCGCGTATCGCGAAATGCCCAGCATATCTTGCAGTTTTCAACCTATGGCTCCGCGAAACGCAGAAGGTGGCATATGACTTGACCGACGAGCCGCTCATCTCTAGCAGCGACCGAAGTGGCTCCAGAGTCGTAACTCGAAGTTTAACATCCATTATTACTGCAACGATTCGACCATGGATACACGTGGGAATTGCCGAAAAAATTAACATCAGACAAAATGTGCTTCCGTTCCTAATTCTCTCTGAGTTCCCCATTTTGCCAACAAAACTCAAGCCAGATTATCTTTATAGACAATATTCATATCATCTTGGCCGTTTGGGGAGTCTGATGTCACTCAGAGTAGGCATAGAATATAAGTACCCCTGAATATGCGATGCACCGGCCGCTCGTACGGCATCGGCCTGCGCATCGGTCTCCACACCTTCGACCACGACAACGGGAGCGAAGCTGGATGCAAAGCCGACAATATTCTGTAGGCTACTCCGCGCATCGCGCGAAGGGCGAATATTGTGAAGGAAGGTCTGGTCGAGCTTGACGATATCAAAATCGACCCGCTGGAGAAGCCCCGGAGTTGCGAAGCCAACCCCAAAATCGTCAAGTGCCACACGGCAACCAAGGCTCCGTATTTCGGCGATCATTTCTGCACAGAATGTCAAATCTTTCAGGCCCTGTGTCTCGGTCACTTCCAAGACTAGCCTCGATGCAAGATGAGCCCGGTGTTGAATCTGCTCTCGGATGGCATTCCATGCAGTCTCATTGGCAAAATTGTCTGCCGACAAGTTGCACCCCAAATCGAAGGTCGGATTCGCTTCAAGTAGATCTAGAACCAGCCTGAGCATATGTCGATCAAGGATCGGCATTTCCCGTAATGCATCGAGGCACGGAACGAAATCGCCTGCTGAATAGATGCGGCCATCTGAACCAAATAGTCTCGCCAGGCACTCCCCATACAGCATTTCATTTGGTGCGAGTGCGGATCGAATATCCTGGATTGAGCACCCTATGCGATCGCTGGCAATTGCATCGACAACAATCTCAACATGCTTCCCATCAAGCATGTCTAGATGATCGAACATTACACTCTCCACACAATAATCATGCAGTAGGAAGCATCAGAGATCTTCGCAACATCACAGCCCTACTTTCCAACCATCCAAGCCAGACATGAACTTCAATCGAAGTTAGACATTCTCAGAGGATGAAGGTCCGATAAGGTATGACGTAAGGTACGGGTCAACTGATTTTTATGAACTGATGCGATGGATGCCCCTTCGTCCGGCATTGTATGATGTCATCTGTGCATTGGCGGCGCTATCGAAGGAGGAGACCATGTCAGACGTGCATATTCTGGCAATTGACCGTAACCATCCGGTGGTCTGCCCCCTGAAAAGTGGTCCTCTGTGAAGTAGGCTATTGAGCCTGAGAGAGGACGTTGTAATGCCCCAGAAGAAGCACAAGCCCGAAGAGATCGTCGCGAAGCTGCGCCAAGTTGATGTGTTGTTGTCGCAAGGCCGATCGGTCGGCGAAGCGGTTCGCACGATCGGCGTGACGCAGTTCACGTATTATCGCTGGCGCAAGGAATTTGGTGGCTTGAAAGGCGACCAAGTTAAGCGGCTGAAGGAGCTCGAGAAAGAGAATGACCGGCTGCGCAAGGGGGTGTCGGACCTGACGCTTGAGAAGTTGATCCTCAAAGAGGCTGCCTCGGGAAACTATTGAGCCCCGCCCGTCGCCGTTGTGATTTTTCATGGAATAGGGACCCCGTTTGAGGGGTAATTTTCATCCAAAAGGTGAATAGCCCCGAGTTTCGTGGACACCCTCGGGTTACATTTCCTGCTGCCGTTCGAACTCGACGGGTGACAGCATCCCGTTCCTGACGTGTTTGCGC
>NZ_JBWKMB010000045.1:0-6593 GCF_056431025.1 Nitratireductor lacus
GGCGCGTTCCGCCGTCACCGCATCGTCGAGCGCTGCGGGTTCACCGGCGCAGCCCATGCTCGTATCGAGATGGATCTTGGTGAAGCCTGCGCGCACATAGGCGTCGATCATCACGCGCGCGTGTTCCATCGCTTCCTCGGCGGGCTTGCCCTTCCAGGGATTAGGACCCAGATGGTCGCCGCCGAGCAGAATCCTGCCCGGATCAAAACCGACTTCCGCGGCAATCCCATGAACGAAGGCGTGGAAGTCGGCGGGTGTCATGCCGGTGTAGCCGCCCTCCTGATTGACCTGATTGCAGGTTGCCTCGATCAGGACCGGGCGCTCCGCGGCGAGTCCGTGACGAAGCGCTGCTTCGATCACCAGCGGATGCGCTGAACACACAGAGGTAATTCCGACATGCTCGCCAGCCGCGTGCCGTTTGCCCAGTTGATGGAGAATGTCTGCACTCATGATACGGGCTCTCGCTTAGCCATGAAGGTTTCGATCTGGCGGACGGTGGAGGCACCCTCCATGGGACCGCGCTGCATAACGGCCAGGGCGCCTGCCGCATTGGCACGGCGCAAGACCGTGGCCGCATCCACCCCTTCCAGCCAACCGGCCACGAAGGCGGCGCCGAAGGTGTCCCCTGCCCCCGTAGGGTCCACTTCCTCGACGGTAAAGCCGGGGACGTGAAGGGCGGTATCGCGGTCGAAATAGCTTGCGCCTTCAGCGCCTCTCTTTATGACGACAGCGCGCACGCCCCCAGCAAGCAGTTCGTTCACCGCGGTCACTTCCTGCTTGGCTTCGCTGAACAGGAACAGTTCGGCTCCGCTCGGCATGAACAGGTCAGTGCAGGCAAGAACTTCGCGCAGCGCATCGGCCATGCCGGGAAAACCCAGCATCTCCTTGCGTATGTTAGGATCAAAGGAAACCGTTCCGCCTTGCGCCTTGATGCGTTGCGCGGCGGTGCGGACCAGATCGATCACTTCTGCCGAATAGAGCGACGAGCCCATCACATGCAGATGACGCGCCGCGGCGATTGCCTTCTCCGCTGTCGCACTCGATACCAGCCGGCCACAGGCACTTTGGCGGATGTTGAAGACGAAATCGCGCAGACCGTCGGCACGATATCGCACAAAGGCGCTGCCGGTCGCTCGCTCCGGATCCGTGGAAATCGCGCTTATGTCGACGCCGCTCTCGGCCAGCCTTCGCGTGTTGAGGCGGCCAAAATCGTCGTCCCCCACACGGCTGACTATGGCGGCATTCAGGCCCAATCGCGCGATCTGATTGATGAAAATCGCTGGTGCACCGGACGGGAACGGGCCGACAAGCGGGATGGGCTCCAGAAAGCCCTCGCCGGTTGTCGTTGCCATGATCTCGACGACGATTTCGCCGATCGTCAAAACCGATCCGCCCACCATCATGCCCTCGCCCGCTTGGCACGCACGTCAAGCCAGACCGCCACGATAATGACCAATCCCTTGACGATGAGCTGATAGAAATAAGGTACGGACAGCATATTCATGCCGTTGTTGATGACGCCGATGATCAGGGCGCCGATAAGCGTGCCGATCATCGAGCCGACACCGCCGGCAAGGCTCGTGCCGCCCAGCACCGCGGCAGCAATAGCATCGAGCTCGTAGCTGATCCCCGCATTGGTCTGCGCCGAAAGCAACCGCGAGGACATGAGGATGCCGCTGATGGCAGCCATCGTGCCGGAGATCATGAAAATCGAGATCTTCAGCCGGTCGACCTTGATGCCCGAATAGATCGCCGCTTCGCGGTTACCGCCCGTCAGATAGGCGCGACGTCCGAATTTGGTTCTGGAAAGCGCGGTGTGGTTGACCAGGAAGAGGACGGCGACAACCCAGATGATGTTCGGCATGCCGAGAAAAGACTCCGTGCCGATGGCGATCCAGGAAGGATCATCGATCATGGCCGGCGCGCCATTAGTCGGCAGGCTGACGAGGCCGCGAAAAATGCCCATTGTCGCCACGGTGACGATGAAGGACGGCAACATGAGCTTGGCGGATAGCACTCCATTGAGGCCTCCCATCGCAGCACCGGCGATCAGGGTGAGCAGTACCGCCGGGACGAAGCCGAAACCTGCCAAAAGCAGTTGCGCTCCTACCATCCCGGCGACCGCGATGATCGACCCGACGGACCGGTCGATCTCGCCGAGGAGGATGACCCAGGTCATGCCGAAGGCAGCAACGGCGATGACCGCCACCTGCTGCAGAATGTTTGTGAAGTTGACCAGCGACATGAAGCGCGGATTAAGGAAGGCGAAGACCGCGCAAAGAAGTATGAGGGCGATCAGTATGCCGCCATATTGCTTCGCGAAGGTGAGCGCGGGCGAAGCCCGCATGGAAGACGCGCTCATGATGAAACACCTGCTGCATATGTCATGATTTTTTCCGGCGTGAGGTCACCGCCTGTCAGCGTGGCGCCGACGCGCCCCTCATGCATGACCACCACACGGTCGCTCAGGCCGAGAATTTCTGGAAGCTCGGACGAAACCATGATTACCGCCGTTCCTTCGGCGGCAAGCTGACGGATGATCTTGTAGATCTCGAATTTCGCACCGACATCCACGCCACGCGTCGGCTCGTCCAGGATCAGCACCTTCGGTTTGCTGAGAAGCCATTTCGCCAGAACGATTTTCTGCTGGTTGCCACCGCTCAAGGTTCCGCTGGGCGTGTCGAGCGAGGCCGTCTTGATCGACAAACGCCGCACTTCCTCATTCGAGGCGCTACACTCTGCCTTGGTGCGCATGAAGCCGAAGCGGTCGGCAAATGCATCCAGCGCCACCATGGAGATGTTCCAGCCGACGCTGTGCTGCAGCACCAGCCCTTCCTCCTTACGGTTCTCCGTGACGAAGGCGACACCGAGATCGACTGCGTCGACCGGGGAATCCGCCCGGACGATCCGGCCATCGAGCATCACCGAACCGTTTGCACCAAGACGGCCGAAAAGCGCCTTCATCACATCGGAGCGTCCGGCGCCGACCAGGCCGAAGAACCCCAGAATTTCACCCGGCCGAACCTCGAAACTGACCTCCTCGAATTTGCCCGGTACTCCGAGTTTCTCGACCTTGAGCATCGGCGGCAGGGAGGAGTCTGGCGCCGGGCCTGTGCGCTCAGGATAAATATCCTTCATCTGCCGGCCGACCATGAGGGCGATCAGCTCGTCGATCGTCGTCTCGTCGCGTTCCTTGGTGGCGATGTACTCGCCGTCCCGGACGACGGTGATGTCGTCGCTCACGCGCATGATTTCTTCCATGCGGTGCGAAATGTAGATGATTGCCTTGCCGGAGGCCTTCAGCCGCTCAATGATGCCGAACAGGAGTTCGGCCTCGCTGCCGCTCAGCGAGGAGGTCGGCTCATCGAGGATGACGATGTCTGCGTCGAAGCTCAAGCCCTTGGCGATCTCGACAAGCTGGCGCTGCGCCACCGACAGTGCTCCGACTTTCTGGTGGATATTCACCGGCAGGCCGAGATCGTCGATACTGCCCTGCGTTTTTGCCAGCAACGCCCGGTCGTTTATGAAGCCGAACCGGCTCGGCTCTCGGGTGGCCAACATGTTTTCTGCCACCGTCAGATTGTTGCAGAGACTGAGCTCCTGAAAAACGATTGCAAGGCCCCGGGCCGCCGCGTCCTGCGGGTCTAATGGACGATAGGGCGCACCGCGCAATTCGATCGTGCCGCTGCTCGGCGCATAAAGGCCGACCAGGATTTTCATCAGTGTCGACTTGCCAGCCCCGTTCTCGCCAAGAAGCGTATGCACGCGTCCCCGGCGAACGGTCAGGCTCATACTCTTTAGCGCAGTGATCGGACCAAAGGTCTTCGACACATCGCTGATCTTCAGGAAGACATCGCCGTCGGCATTGGTGCCCATCCTATGCTCCAAACCAATGATGGGAGGAACCGGGCGGATTGACGATGAAGTGCAGCCCGCCCGGCCTGCCGGTCGGTTATACCGGCATTTGTCTGCATTTACGGAGAATCTACTTGTCCTTGCCGGTATAGACACCCGGCTCCACGGGCTGCTCCTGGGGAACCTCTTCACCGGCCATGACCTTGATGGCAGTCTCGACGGCAACCTGGCCGAGCTTGTCGGGAAACTGGCGGATAACGCCCGCCATCACGGGATTCTGGTCGACGGCGTTACGCGCCTCTTCCATGCCGTCAAAGCCTATCACCTTGATCTGATCCTGAAGGCCTGCGGACTTTACCGCCACGGCGGCTGCCAGCGCGGCGTCATCGCCAAAGCCGAAAATGCCGTCAATGTCCGGATTGGCCTGCAGCATGTTCTGGGCAGCAGCCAGCGCTTCGGCGCGGGTAATGCCCGTCTGGACAGCAACGATTTCGATCTCGGGGAACTTCTTCAAAGCGTCCTTGAAACCGTTGACCCGGTTTACCACGGACTGGACGGTCGGGTAGTCGACGATCGCGACCTGCCCCTTGCCACCGAGAACCTCGGCCATCAGTTCGCCGGCTTTCACACCACCTGTGTAGTTGTCGGTGCCGATATAAGAGGTGACGTCGATGCCGTTGGCGGGAACGTCAACCGTGATGACCTTGATGTCCGCCTGCTGCGCCTTCATGATGGCCGCGCGCACGCCCTGGCTGTCCACCGGTGAAATGACGATGACGTCTACACCCTTGACGATGAAGTCCTCGACATCGGAAAGCTGCTTGTTGAGATCCTGATTGGCAATCGAGATTTCGAGCGGCACACCTTCCGACGCAGCCTCGGCTTTCATCGCGTCGGCCAGTTCGATGTAGAACGGGTGCTGCTGAGTCAGCAATGAGGCGCCGATGCCCTCGGCCTGAGCCGGTACTGCCAGGAACCCGGCCGCACAAGCGGCCAGCAGAAGATCACGGAACAGCTTGAATCTCATCATTTCCTCCTGAAGCTGCGGCTGCGCAACCACGCCGCCCTGATTGTTTTTCTGGCGCTTGCCGGATTGTGGCGCCACTTGGCACCGATTGCCTCCTTCAATCGCTCTTCATCGGCAGGCCGGTGATGGTCCTGCAACGGGCCGCATCCTAACCAAGGTATATTGTCTCGTGTCAATGTAAAATTTTTTGCACGTAAAATTTTGGTTTTTCTGGAGATAATTTTCCTTGATTACCGATTGCCCTCTGTCAGTATCTTCCCGACCCCGTTAGGAATGAACAGCTTGACCGGCGACGCGCTGCCCTGCCAGTCCGAAAAACGGAACACACATGGGAACACGAAGAATCAAGAACATGACGGAGTTCGCTGAACTCAGCGGAATCTCCCGACCGACCCTGTCGAAATACTTCGATAATCCGCAAAGCGTCCGGCCGAGCACCCGCAAGAGGATCGAAGCGGCGCTGGCTCAGTCGGGTTACCGGCCCAACATCCATGCGATGAGCCTGAACCGGAGAAAACCGCGAAACATTGGCATTATCGTACCGCTGATATCAGACCCCTTTTACGCCGAAACGGTGCGCCAGATCGAACTGCGTTGCCTAGAAGAAGGATACTGGGCGATCGTGCTCAGTTCGCATGGCGAAACGGAACTGGAGTCGCGTGCGATCCAAACGCTCATGTCGCTCAATGTCGCAGGAGCCATCGTTGCCCCGCTGGGCGCTGAGGAAAACCAGCCTCTGTTTGACAGGCTTGGGCGCGATGTGCCTCTTGTCTTCTTTGATTCCAGAATGGAAGGAGACTATCCTTTCGTCGGCACGGACAATAGCAACAGCATAGCTATCATTACCGAATATTTGCTGCGTACCGGCGAAAATCCGAGCTTCCTCAACATGCCTTTCGTCAACCGCAACGCGATAGAGCGCCAGGAAGCCTATATCGCGACAATGAAGAAGCACGAGGCAGAGCCCATAATGCTTTCGCCGCCTCACGAGAACTGGGATTTTGAAGCAGCCGGCTTCGCAGCGACGAAGCGCTGCCTGGAAAGCGGCGGTCTGCCCAGCAAAAGCCTGTTGTGCGCAAATGACCGTATCGCCTTCGGCGCCATGTCGGCGGCTTACGAGCACGGCTTGCGCATCGGCCGCGACCCACGCTGCGATCTTTTGATCGCCGGTCACGACGACCATCCACTAAGCCGCTATACCTGCCCTGGCCTGACTACGGTCGCACAGGACTGCGTGCGGATGGCCGAAGTGAGCACGGATATCTTGCTAAAACACATTGCCGAGGAGACTCCCGCAGCCTTGTCGCCAGAAGCGGTAGGGCTTGAGGCAAAACTGGTGATGCGGGCATCGGCCTGACGCGAAACAGCCCTCCTTAAGAGACCGGCTTCTCGGGCCAACATACGAAGGCAGCCCTGTCCGTCGTCAGGGTATTTGAGCAGGTTGGCGGCCTGATCTACACGACATCGCCCGCCGACAGGTTCGGGGCGAGCGGGGTGAACTGATGCGATGGATGCCCCCTTCGTCCGGCATCGTATGATGCCATCCGCGCCTTGGCGGCGCTATCGAAGGAGAACGTCGAGATGCGACGCTTGTGCACCGTGCCCGGCGTGGGACTAGAGCGGTTCAGAGCTTGACTGAATCGGTAGGGATTCCCGGATTGCCGATTTTGTGATTCAAGATGCTGGCTGGGAAGGAGGCCAGCATCTGATG
>NZ_JBWKMB010000046.1:0-6448 GCF_056431025.1 Nitratireductor lacus
GCCCAGTTCGCTGTTCTTTTCGGCGAACGCTTCATGCGGGCAATGGCCTGATCAATGTTAAACCCGCCCGGCCAAACACGAAAATTCTGATACTCCCTGAAATCAATAAGTCATAGAAGAATACGCGCCAATCTCATGTTGCAATATGTTGCAATTGGCCATCCTTGATCTCCAAGTATTTCTCGCCACACTCGGCAATTCCACGCAACATGTTCCCAGTGTACACGGCAATCTGAACCAATTTCGCTCATCATGATTGCCCCTGTCCGCTAAGCTCGGACATGCCCTGAATAGTGATGACCATCCGGCCCATGTCGCCAGCCGCCGCCTTCCTCAATCCGTCGTTACCCAACTCCCGCCATAGCTCCTGTTGAGATCAGATCCGGCGAGAACTCGATGCCATAGAACTCGCGCAGATGTCCGACAATCTCGCGCGTGCTCATGCCGCGGGCATATATATATATATATATATATAGAGAGAGAGAGAGAGAGAGATGATCTTGTCGTCAAAGCCAGGGAAACGGCGCTGATATTTGGCGATCAGTTGCGGATCGAGGCTGCCTTCCCGATCGCGGGGAACCTCAAGCTCAAAGGAGCTGCTATCTGTCGTCACCGTCTTCTTGCCGTAGCCGTTGCGGCGGTTGCCGGCTTCAACATCGCCGCCAAGATGATGATCCAATTCGACGTTCAGAACGCGCTCTGCAAACGCTTTCTTCAGATCGTCAAGGAGGCCATCGGGATCGAAAACTGTTTTCGGATCGGCTCCAGCCAGAAGCTGATCGACAAGCGCATCAGGAGTTTAGGGTCTTTGCGTCGGGCCAAGGGAAACATTCTCCTTTCCTCCCACTATGCCCAGCCAAACACGGAAATTCTGGTATTCGCGGATGTCCATGCCGCACAAGCCCACGACATATCAGTTTGATCTGTTCTCCAACCTGTTGACCCGTACCTTACGTTATACCGTATCGGAGCCTTGCTGACGGACAGTTGCGCTTCGGGAATAGTCGAAGGTCATCATAGAATATGAACCAGACATTCGGATCGGAGACGATTTTGAGCTCTGCGATTTCTCAGGCGCAACGTATCTCGATTTCAAAGATGTTGAGGCAGGCTCTGCTCATATATTCCGCCCCCTCTCCAGCAAGGCACGACATGAACAACCGACGGGTCAACTGGCGCAAATGGCTGCCGGCTCTGGCAGCAGTCTTGTTGCTCTCAAGCGGTCAGGCCATGGCGCAGGACGTCGGCAACATTGCAGCGCCGAATCAGGACAATCAACAAGGTGCCGAAGTGACCGGGCCGTGGCCGGAGTATCCTTGCAAACCCGATCCAGATGCCAAAACTCCTGGGGCCGGGAATATCAAGAAGCGCGCCATCGACCGAAACTACCCCGTTGAAATGCAACTGGGCAAACATCTTTTCAGAGTACCATATGAATATCACACAGGTCGGCAAACACCTGAGCGTATTAATTGCGCACCTATAAGAACCAGCTTCGAGATTGCCTTCTGGATGCCGGACCTGCGCGCGCCGGCCGAGGACATGGCCGGGCGGCCGGACTTCCGCTACCAGGAAGAAGGCAGGCCAAAGCCCGACAAGGACGAGTTCCTCGTCATCATTCCAACCGTCGAGGTGATGACGGATGATGAGGACACGCCATCCACTCACTTGGCGCCTTGGCTGCGATTCAAAAACATTATGACCAATCTCGTGGGTGCCCGCTACATGCTCAAAGTGGAGCATGACGGTCTCA
The DNA here is from genome assembly GCF_056431025.1 of Nitratireductor lacus. NCBI lineage: Bacteria > Pseudomonadati > Pseudomonadota > Alphaproteobacteria > Hyphomicrobiales > Phyllobacteriaceae > Nitratireductor > Nitratireductor lacus. Next base: position 1,754 of record NZ_JBWKMB010000046.1, read on the forward strand.
TTCACGTTACGCCAGTGAAAGAGGAGATCGGCGGTGAGGTTTATGTGAACCTGGAGGATGGCCGTGATGAGATCATGCTCGACTGCGACTATCCCTATCAATGCTTCTTCGACCTCTATCTGAGCGACCATGGCTTGGGGATGCGCGGCACCTTCCCGAAGGACGCGCTGCCTGAGTGGCGCGCCATCAAGGCCGGCATCCGCACATTGCTGGAGCGCTGGTTGGTCGATGAGCCCCACGACAAACAGTGAATGGCTTTGAACACCACCTTTGCACGGAGAGGACAATCGCATGGCTAAAAAAGGTTTCGAACTGACGCCCGAACAGACGGCAATGCTGAAGGACCTCACCAAAGACGGCAAAGCCGACTTCTGGAAGGGCTATGAGTAAGGGCATTCTCATTGTCGCCCCCCATTAGGAGCCTGAGAGCCTGATCGAAATTGTCTCTTCTTTCTCCACTCATATGCGCCCTTTCCTACCCATCGTTGCTTTCGTCCTTCAGATAGCCCTCCCTGCCCAGGCGCAAGACCTATTGCGGCTGGATCCCGGTTCCCTTGTCGATGCCTGGCTCGTGCCGGACACACGGACCGACCGGGTGACGGCCTATCTCATCGTCCTGTCGGGAGAAGCCGGCAATACCGGCACCGAAGGACTGGCCCATTATGTGGAGCATCTGGCCTGGCTCAATGCGGGCGGACGAAAAAGCTCTTCGTTCGAGCGGCATTCCAATGCAAGCACCAGCCTTGGCGAAACCAGCTATTGGCTGAGCGGCAAGACCGATGACCTGAAGAGCATGATCGCTACCCTTGCCGGCGTATTTACCCCCATCGAGCTTTCCGAAACCTTTATGCGCGAGGAGCGCGGTATCGTTCTGCGCGAATATGATTTTCGCATGCGCGAAAACCCCTACGCGCCGCTAGTCCAGGATCTGAATCGGCGCTCTCATGGAGGCGGACCGCTCGGGCGGTCGGTGATCGGCACACCTGACGATATTGACGGTTTTTCGCTCGACGAAGCCCGCGCCCTTCATGCCCGCACGCATCGGCCGGATAATGCCGTTCTCCTCATATATGGCAATACAACTGTCACCGAAGCAAATGCCGCCATTGCCGCCAGCTTTGGTTGGGCGACCAGCGCACGCGAGATGCCCGCGCTCAGCTATGCGATGCCAGAGGCGACGCGGAGTGAGCGCGTCGTTTCCGATGCCGGACTCGCTCAACCGGAGCTTTTCTACCGCAAGGTTGTCGCTTTGGCCGAGCCGCATGATGTTGCCGAAATCGACCTCGCGGCAATGCTCCTAGCTGACGCGATCGATTCCCGATTGCCGGGCAGCCTTGCCAGACCTCTGCGCTTCGACGCCTTCATTGCACAGAGCTTCAGCCTCTCGATCGATGTTCTGGACGCGCGCCATGCAATGCTCTCTTTTTTCGCCACGCCGGACAAAGGCGTTTCGCTCGACGAGTTGCTCGAAACCTTCGAGGCGGCGCTCTCGGCAAGCGCAGCCGCGGGCATTCCCGAGGCAACCTTCGCCCGTGTCCGAAAGCGTGCGCTCGATGCAATCTCCCGCGACCAGAACCCGGCTGGCATAGCTCTGGACCGCGCTTTCGATCTGATCGCGTTGCGAAAGCAGCCACAAAGCCTGTCGCATTTCCTTGCCGGTCTGCAACGGGTCGAACGCGGCCAGGTAGACGCCCTCTTGGCCGCAATGGCCGGGTCAGGCCGTGTAGCCATCACTTTCGCCAATCCCTGAACTTGCGGAGCCCAAATGCGTCTCATCCTCTCAATCGTACTGTCCTGCCTGCATCTGCTGTCGCTCGGTTTGGCGTCGGGAGAGGCGTTTGCTGCCGACCGCAACGTCGAGCGCCTCACCTCTCCAGCGGGTCACGAGTTCCTGTTCCTTGCCATGCCTGAAACCGATGAAGTCGCGGTCGAGATTTCCTGGCCATCGGACTGGGCATACAGGGCGGACCGCAACCCGGCAGTGCCTTATATCGGCACGCGGCTCATGTTAACGGCTGGGGCAGGCGAATATGACGCTGCGGAATTCGGTGAGCGCTTCGCCGACCTGGTCTCGGACGGGAACCTTGCCGTAAGGGCCGACGAGATACGCGGCACACTGATCGTGAATATTGATGATCTCGATCAGGCAGTTTCGCTCGCCAATATGGTGGTTGCCGAGCCACGTCTGGATGAAAAATGGCTTGCGCGCATTCAAGACAGCCTGAAGGCCGATATGGAGCAAGCCAATAAGCAATCGGCCAATCTAGCCTGGGATGCCATCCGCCGGGCGGTGCTCGGCAACACTCCGCTGAATGCCTTCCTCACTCTGGATTATCGGCAGCCAATCGAGGCGGTGACCCGCGGAGACGTTGTCTCGTGGTGGCGGGAGACGTTCGGCACGGCTTCGATCCACATCGCCGTCGCGGGCGGTGTTTCAGGAGAAGACGCCGGAAGGGCTGTCGACGCGCTGCTAACCGGCCTGCCGGAAGGTAAGGCGCATGACAGACCTAGGGCCGACGCAGACTTTGATCCACGTACTATTGTCATCACCCGACCCGATGCGGAAAAAACCCTGCTCGGCTTCATGGGACCCTTGCCGCCCACGAGCGAGGGCGGTGAATTTGAGGATATCGTTATTATGAACGTTCTCGGCGGCGGGGAGCAATCCCGGCTGTTCGAGGCGATTCGCAACAAATTGCGCGCCAGTTACGGCTTCGATGCAGGAATTTCCAACTACACGCGCACCGCCCGATTCTTCGTTATGACGGGGGAGGTCGATAAGAGGCGTCTCGAAGAGACGCGCGCAGTGGTGCGTGAAACCTATAACCGCTTGCGCGACAACGGCGTTAACATTGAGGAAGCCGAGGCGCTCAAATCTGTTCTGTCCGCCAATCTCAAGAAAAATCTCACCTATCCCCACGTGGTCACCGATTTCATACTTGAAAGCGAGCTCGACGGCTTCGACGAGTATCGGGTCATGGACACCTTCGATGAGGTCGAAAAGGTTTCACCGGACACGATCCGTCAGCGACTCAAGACACTGTATCCCACAGCGGACCGGCTCATTGAAGTTATCGTGACGGACAATCCTTCGGCGATCGCGGGCGCCTGTGTGATTTCCGCGCTCGGCGAAGTGGATGCGTGCCTTTGAGCGCGCCCGCGGAGAAACCCGCTGGTGAAATCCCACTTTCCCGGTTCAGCCGAACGCTTTGGAAATTCAAGCCGCTTTATTCCGAGCTAATGTTTCTGGCCATCTGCTTGCGCCTGATTGGCCTGGTGCAGCCTTTCATCTTCCAGGTGATTATCGATCGTATCTTGCCATTCCAGCACGAAGCCTCGCTGATCGTGGTCGTACTGATCTTCATTGGCGCCAGCCTCTTCCAGACAATAGGTGGCAGGGCAATTCTTATCGCTGACAATTGTCACGTCCGATCCGATATTGGACAATGGATCACCGTAAGAATACGAATCTTCATCAGTCTTATCTTTCCTTCATCGCCTCTGTCGCGATTTCGCTGAGAGGTGAGAAGATGTACTCGAGGATGCGGCGGCGGCCGATGTGGATTTCAGCACTGCCGCTCATGCCGGGCGACAGGCGGATGGGACGGCCATCGGCCATGATTTCCGTCTTGGCGAGTTCGAGGGTGACCAAAAGGACGAGCCCCTGCGCGCGCTCTACAGGTTCGGCGGCATTGGTGCCGGTGGTCTCGCCGGACCGGCTGGCCCGGGCCCAGGCTTCTTCGTCGGGGATGGCATCGCTGGCCACATTAGTCACCGTCGCATCGAACGTGCCATATCGAGTGAAGGGTAGATTGTCGAACTTGATCTTGGCCTTTTGCCCCCTTTCCACAAAGCCGGCGTCCCTCACCGGTAACTTTGCGGCAAACTCCAGTGTTGCACTTTCCGGCACGATGCGCATCAGCGTGTCGCGTGCACCAACCACCTGTCCAATTGTGGTGAGGGTCAGCGCTTCCACCGTACCGGCGACCGGTGCGGTGATGGTCATGCGCTTAAGCCGTGCGTCAGCTTTTTCCAGTGTCTGCTCGGCCTCGTCGATGCCACGCAGCACCTCGGCGAGCCGTCGGCTCTTCTCGGCGATGAATTCTTCGCGGATCTGGTGATACTGACGCTCCAGGACAGTGATGGCGAGCCCCGCATTCGCATGTGCGTTCTTCAGCTCGACCAACTCGGTCTTTTGCTGCTGATAGGCGCTGTGGGCGTCGATCAATTCCTTCTGTGTGCCGTGCTCCTTCTTCAAAAGAGTCCGCTTCATGGCGACCTTTTTGTTTTCCAGCTGGACAAGCATCTCCCGCTCGGCGATCTCCAACTTCAATCCGGCGCGCGCGCCTTCCTTCTCCAGGCGCTGGCCTTCAAGCGTGGCAAGCTCGGCCGCCAATTTCGCGAGCGCATCGGCCAGCACTCTCTCCTCTCGCCGACGGATAGGAATGGAGAGGTCGGCGGGCCAGGCAATGGCCGGCGGCAATTGCAGATCCTCATTGCGTGCCGTTTGCATTGCGACCCTCAGCTGCAGGGCTTCCGCCCTGAGCCCATCCAGATTGGCTGCCGCGGCGGTACGATCGGCCAGGGCACTGATGGGGGGGAGTATCAGAATTTTCGTGTTTGGCCGGGCGGGTTTAACATTGATCAGGCCATTGCCCGCATGAAGCGTTCGCCGAAAAGAACAGCGAACTGGGC
>NZ_JBWKMB010000047.1:0-5964 GCF_056431025.1 Nitratireductor lacus
AAATACCGCGCCCGTTCACCTATCCGCGCACATTTTGGTCTCATCTTGGGTGCAACCCGAAGGCGAGGCATTTGGGATTCGTCTTCTGGATGCCGGATTTGCGCGCGCCGGCCGAGGACATGGCCGGGCGGCCGGACTTCCGCTACCAGGAAGAAGGCAGGCCAAAGCCCGGCAAGGACGAGTTCCTCGTCATCATTCCAACCGTCGAGGTGATGACGGATGATGAGGACACGCCATCCACTCACTTGGCGCCGTCTCTGTCTTTTAAGAATTACCTAGGCCGCAAAGACCGCCGTTATAAGATCGCGCCAGAACACGATGGTTTGCTACACATCATTCCACTCGAAGGTGAATTCTCGGACGATGCATACGTGAATTTCGAAGATGGCCGCGACGAAATACGGCTCGACTGCGACTATCCCTATCAATGCTTCTTCGACCTCTATCTGAGCGACCATGGCTTGGGGATGCGCGGCACCTTCCCGAAGGACGCGCTGCCTGAGTGGCGCGCCATCAAGACCGGCATCCGCACATTGCTGGAGCGCTGGATGGTCGATGAGCCCCACGACAAACAGTGAATGGCTTTGAACAGCGCATTTGCATGGAGAGGACAATCGCATGGCAAAAAAAGGTTTCGAACTGACGCCTGAACAGACGGCAAAGCTGAAGGACCTTACCAAAGACGGCACGGCCGGCTTCTGGAAGGGCTATGAGTATCTGAAAGGTCTGATCGACCAGAAGCTCGCCGAAACCTCCGAACCCTTTCCGCAACGCGAGATGCTGCAAAATCAGTCCTATTGGCTCGGCAAGGCCGCCGAGATCAACAAGAACGACCCGGACAGCATGTCCAACAGCTTCATCCGCGGCGGCACGGGAAACGGGTTCCGATGGGATGGCATTCCTGAGGACCAGATCCCCGGCAAGGTGCAGGAAAACTCCGACAGGATCGGAGAAAAGGTCATTAAGGACACTCTGGCGGACAGCAAGCTCCCACCTGTCCCCGACATCATCCGCAATGATGCGGGTTCTGCGGTAAAGGACGGCGGTCAGACCTATGGCGGCTGGGGCGGTGCGTTCTGCTACTGGAACACGCCCCTGCCGGCCATGTGTTTCGGCAGGCCAGTTATGAGATCGAGGGCGGCACGCTTGTCGGCTACACGATCGGTCTGCGCGCTGCCAAGACCGTCGATCTAGAGGGAGCAAAGCTCGAGATCGCCTGGTCGGACCTCATCAGCGCTCCTGACTATATCGACAGCCAAGCCGGCCTCTTCACCGCCAGGACAAGTTTTGGGTTTTGAGGGCAAACACTCCAATGAAAAAAGGGACACCGGTAAAATGACGGATCAAGTGTCAAGATACACCACGTCGGTTAAAAAGCCGATGGGTGCGAACAGCCGGGACATCAAGGAGAAGGCTCAACACGGTCCGACACGGCCGGCCGCTCTGAGGGCACTTCTTCTGGGCGCCACTTGTTTGACGGTTCTGTCCGGCGCCATTCCAGTGTTTGCACAGGACGCGGGCAAATATCACAAGGCCGACGGCTCCAGAACCAACAATCTGGAGGAGGCCGCTCAATCCTGGCGCACAGAGGAGTTTGGCGCCAATTGGGGGCTCAAATTGCATGGGTTTGATAAAGCCTATGCGCTTGGGGCAACGGGACAGGGGGTCACGCTTGGTCTATTGGATCGCCCTATATGGAGAGATCATCCTGAGCTCAAAGGGATAAGCTTTGGTCAGGTGGGACGTTTCCCGCTTCCGACTGACATAGAGATTGACCACCATCGGCCTGAATCACATGGCCAACATGTGTCGGGTATCATGGTCGCACGTCGGGATGGCGTGGGCATGCATGGCGGGGCGTTCGGTGCGACTGATTTTCTGACCGGAAACTACAGTGACAGTGTCCCGTCGGGCAATACCACGCTTGGGCGCTCTATTGTCGACAGTGGGGCTGATTTTATAAATCACAGCTATGGATTTGATTTTGATGATTATCAAATTAAGGACATTGGAGTTACAGGATCTCGAGGACCAAATATAGATGATCTTAAAAATATATTACCATCAATAATATGGTCTAATTATATTTACAAAAACAATTTTAGTGCTGTCGACGACTACGTAAAGGAATCATCCCAGAACGGGGTGGTTAACATCATTGCTGCCGGAAACGACCGATATTACTCTGCTAGTAAGTCTGCCTACAACAAATACAATGCCAGGCCTCGTCTTTTCCGCGGAATTTCCTTAGACGCCGGGAACGCCTCCGGGCCTTATCTGCTGTCTACCGACATGAGCGTAACTGATACTGAATGGCGGCGCTTTGAGAAAGGATTGGCAGTGTCGGCCATGCTCAATGGCACCAGTGAAATCTCTTCCTATTCAGTTATTTGCGGCATCTCAAAATATTCTTGTATCAGCGCGGCGGGCGGCATGGCGACAGAACCTCGCCAGGACAGGAATATTGGCCTGCCAAAGCTACCCTATCCGGTGAATTTCTATTATCCAGATGCTTCGGGAACAAATTATACCTACGAAACACTTGATCCCAACAAGCCTCTGCCCAGCAACCAATATAGGATATTGAGCACAACAGTCGCCTCAGCGGCACCACCCGGTTCGACGGATAAGCAGATCCGTGATCCGGCCAATCTTCAGCCAACATATGGCATGTTTTTTGGAACATCGATGGCTGCTCCAACGCTCACTGCGGGTATGGGCGTGGTCAAGTCGCGGTTTCCATACTTGAAGAACTGGCAGGTTCGCGACACGGTTTTGACCACGGCCCATGACATTGGGACAGAGGGAATCGATCGGGTTTATGGATGGGGGAAGATGGATATTGGAGCCGCTATGGGTGGTCCGCGCAAGCTTTTTGCCCTGAAGCGGGGGTATTTCAAGGATCTGGAACAATATGAGCGGGCCGCTGCCCAGAAGTATGACAAAATCGTGGCCGCAGCCGACGTTCATGCAACCAAAGCGTATAATTTGAAGGTTAAAATCCTCGAAAACGAGGAGAAAGCAAAAGATGCAGAGAAGAAGGGGGATATCACCCTTGCCAAGCAACTGCGCCGAAACAACGCCGGGCTCATTCCGCAGGAAAAGCGGGAGCGTCAACTTGCTTCTCAGCTAGAATTGACGCGCATTCAACCGAATGATCCGAAGGACACTGGGGCCGCGGCCTTCGAATACATCGATTTTCCCGTCAACATTCCAGGCAAGAAAACAATAGACTGCCCATCTGAAGGCTGCATCAAAGATGCCTGGACCAACGACATTGACGGTCCGGGAGGGCTGACAAAAAAAGGCGATGGTCTGTTAGCGCTTTCAGGCACCAACACCTATCAGGGCGGAACGACGATTGCCAATGGCACATTGCAACTGGGCCTTGGCGGCGCAACCGGCAGCGTTAAGGGGAACATCGTCAACAAAGGGACTTTGTCGTACTACCGCTCGAACGAATGGCGCTATGACGGATTGATCTCGGGAACTGGCGATTTGCGTGTGTATGGCGGCACCTTGCGATTGGCCGGCGCAAGCACCTTTTCAGGAGATGCGGTGGTTCACGGCGGCGAACTTGCCGTCGACGGATCGATTTCCGCGCGTGCACAGATCGAGGCTGGCGGAATTTTGAGCGGTGTAGGCACCGTCGGTGGCCTCCTCGCCAAGTCCGGCTCGCTCGTAGCGCCGGGTAACTCTGTCGGGACGTTGAGCGTTAAGAAACTCAATGGAAGCACTGGTTCCGCCGTCCTAGAACCCAATTCAAACCTGGCCATCGAGGTGGAAAAGAATGGCGCGGCCGACCTTCTGCAAACAACGGAGACGGCAAAAGTCACTGGAAGTCGACTGTTGTTGAGCAAACCTGATGTGGTCGCGCCATTGACAGTGCAAGATGTCCGGGATCGTCTTGGGAAACATTACAGATTTCTTTCAGCGGATGCCGGCATCCAGGGCCGCTTCGATGAGACGCTTTTGCCGAAAGGCGTCTTTATTGGTACGCAGCTTTCCTATGCGCCGTCCTCTGCAACGGCATCGTTCGAACAGACACAGCGTTTTGCCGATGTTGCAACAAGCGGCAACCAGCATGCGACAGCGAATGCCCTAGAAGGCCTTGGCACCGGCAATACACTTTATGAGGCGACGCTGCTCCAGGACACGACTGAAGGCGCTCTCCAGGGTTTTGATGCGGTATCCGGCGAGATGCACGCCTCGTTGAAGAGCGGATTGCTGGAGGGCGGTCACTTTGCAGCCGATGCCGTGAATTCGCGCATTCGATCAGCCTTTGGCGGCGCCGGCGCGGCAGGGTTGCCGGTGATGGCCTATGGCGAAGGTGGTCCTGAGCCGGTCGCGGCCGATACGGAACGTTTTGCGTTCTGGACCCAGGCCTATGGCGCCTGGGGGTCATTTGAGGGCAATGGCAATGCCGCCAAGCTGGATCGTTCCGCCGGCGGCTTCTTTGTCGGCGGCGATGCCCCGGTCGGGGACTGGCGGCTGGGAGCAGTCCTTGGCTATGGCCATTCGCACTATGATGTCGATGCCCGCCAGTCTTCTGCCAAGGTGGATACGTTCACGCTTGGCGCCTATGGCGGCACGGAACTGGGAGCGCTCGGTCTGCGCTTTGGCGCGGCTCATAGCTGGCATTCGATCGAGACCAACCGTTCGATTGTCTTCCCCGGCTTTGCCGATACGGCCAAGGCCGATTACGATGCCCGCACGGCACAGGTCTTTGGCGAAGCGGGCTACACCTTCAACGCCGGCGATGTCCGGCTCGAACCCTTTGCCAATCTGGCTTATGTCAATCTCCATACCGATGGCTACCGGGAAGACAGTCAACGGGGAGCGGGCCTGTCGAGCAGGAGTGACAACAGCGATGTGACCTACACGACGTTGGGCCTGCATGCGGGCACTGCGTTTGATTTGGGTGGGACGGCAATCAAGGCCTCGGCCACGCTGGGCTGGCGGCATGCCTTTGGCGACACCACGCCGATCGCAACGCATGCGCTTGGCAGCGGCCGGGCCTTCAGCGTCTCGGGCACGCCGATCGCCGAGGATGCGGCCCTAATCGAGTCCGGTCTCGACTTTGCCCTTTCAAACCAGGCAAGTCTTGGCCTCTCCTACACGGGCCAGATCGCTTCAAAGGCTCAGGAGCATGGCTTCAACGTCAAGCTCAATGTCGCGTTTTGAGGAAGAGCCAAGAGCATGTGGACCGCAATAGCCAGGGCAATGGAGTGGGATCGACAGCTTCGATCCGCCAATGCGCTTGGCGCGGCCATGTCTGAAGGTTTCGGTAATTCCCGGTCACGGATTTCAGTAAATCCCGGACAGGGGTATCGATCGGCCCTCGGTGTACTCGATCTGCAACGGCATTTCGGTGCGGACAGGCTGGAGGCCGCCTGCGAACGCGCCCTGACAGTCGGAACTGTCAACTATACCTCGGTGCGCTCCATCCTGATCACCGGACTGGATCGGGCCCCGGAACCGCCAGACCCGATCACCGCGACACCCCTCCACGACAACATCCGTGGCGCTGGCTACTACCGGTAACCCTCAGCGCAGAAGGATCATCACATGCTGACACATCCCTCCCTCGAGCAGATGGCCGCGCTTGGCCTGACAGGCATGGCCGACGCCTGGAAGTCGCTCGCCGACCTGGATGTCAACGGCGGAGTAAAAGTCGGCCATTGGGCGGCCCAAGAGCAGGCCACTTGGCGCTGCAAGCGGGAAACGACGGGAGGGCGTAGCCCGACCAGAGTTTCCCGCTTGCAGCGTCGGCGGTCTTACTGATGAGGGTTGGCGGTTTTTCGGGCCCGGCTTTGCGCGAGGCGATAAATGTCACCATTCATCTCGAGGATGCTGACGTGGTGGGTCAGGCTGGCGTCCACGATCTGGCCTGACATCGGGATGTACCCCTTCTTGTTCAGTTGCCAGTCAAAAGCTTTCATGACCCGCTTGAGGGTGCCGGTC
>NZ_JBWKMB010000048.1:0-5559 GCF_056431025.1 Nitratireductor lacus
CGGATCCAGCCCAGTCCGAAACAGACATTCCAAATTCTCCTCAAGCTAAATGCCTGAGATGAATCATGATTTGGCATCAATTGCAACTGTAGTACTAATGCAAAGGCACACCACTTCAACTGCTGCTCGTAAGGAGCAAATGACAAAAGCGTCATCGTTAATGATCTTTCCGACCATCAGCGCCGGGGACAATGGTGTTGCGGTTTTCAAGCAGCATATTGTGCTCTTCCCTGTTGTAAGCCGCTCTCGCTCGCCGAGAGGCTCATGGCTGGTCAGGAGGCCACTGCGTGCAGCCTGACGTTGGCAGTATCGTTGATGCGGGCGAACGCTTGGGGTCGCCCCTGACGCTCGGCCTTGCTCGCTTTAACAGCCGCTCCTGGCGCGGCCGAGCCGGCTCGAGGTTCGGCTCGGATGGTACCGCGACCGACCATTCTACGTCGCAATGGTTGGAAAGCTGTCAACGGCGTGCCGACCGGACCGGGAAGACGTGCTTGGCCACGATCATTGCCTGGAAGTGACCGAGTCCTTCGAACTTGAGGAATGACAGCGCCTCTTTGCGATTTGCCGGCGCCGCAGCGCGTAGAGCCGCGATCCAGCCATCCAGATCCTTGCCTGTCTTGGCCGCAAGCTTGCCGATAATCGCCGCTTCCATTTCCTGTTGCTTCATTGCCATGCGTACCCTCTTCGTATCAGTTATCCGGCGGCGGTGGAGATGCCGCGAATTCCGGCAAACCGGTTCCGCTAGCATCCCAAGGAGCGCGCGAACGGACAAATTGCGAGAGACCCGCCGCGAAGATTTCGGGATTATCGAGACTTCCGGCATAGATCGTGGTCAGCCACGGCGCGACTTCGGGGGTGCCGAACAGAAGACTGCCACACTCGGGACAGAAGTTTCGAACCGACATGTGGCCGCTACCGCCGACATTGCGGAACGCTTTGGGTGCTCCGGTCACGGAAAAAGCCTCCGTCAGCACTCCCATGGTAGGCACATGCCCCGTGCCCGACGCGCGTTGGCAATCGCGGCAGTAGCAGAGGAGGCCGAATAGGACTTCCCCCTCGGCATCATAGCGCACACGCTCGCAGAGGCAGCCGCCGGTAATCTTCGGGTTGTCGGTCACGAGGTTATCTCCCTATCAGCTTCGCCAAGACGGACGGGGGAGGCGTTGGCGCGCGGATCACACTCCTCCCGGAACAGCAGTTCGACGTAGCGGCGTAGATGGTCGAGGCAGTCACGCGCGACGGCCGCACCATCCTGCGCCTTGGCGAGGACCAAGGCACCCTGCACGACCGCCTGGATGTGGAAGGCCAGACTTTGCGGCGTCCAGCCGCCGCTCGTCCCGTGCTCGCGCATGGCCTGCGCTATGTCCCTCTCCACGGTCTTCGCATGAAGGGTAATGCCGTGGTCGCAGGCCACACGGAGGTCAGAATGCGTATTGTAGACGTCCTCGACCATCGTGCCGAGCAGGCAGGAATAGCTCCACATCTCACCCGTAAGAATCGCCTTCCGGAAGTCAATATAACCGAGGACGCGGTCCAACGGATCAGGATGTTCGCGGAACCCGCCCGAGGCAAAATGCGCTTCTGCCTGGTCGTTCCAGTAATCGATCGCTGCCAGCGCGAGATCGTCCTTGGATTTGAAATGGTGAAAGAAGCTGCCCTTCGTCAGCCCAGCCTCCGCGCAGATGTCGTCGATACGCGCGGCCGTGTACCCCTTCTTCCGGATCACGGTGAGGGCGGCCGAGAGCAATTTGGTTCGAGAGTCTTGATCGCTTGCCTGAGACATATCCATACCCACTAGTCGGTATGGTAGCTAGTGCGAGAGCCTTAGTCAACTCTACATCCCGCACGCTGTTCCATTTTCGGCGCAGCGCCGTCATGCGGCAAACAATTCAAACTGGCGATCATCCGGTCGCTTGTGGCACGACCATTCAGCGCGGCGGCGAGCATACTCCTCCTCGAAACGCTCCCGCTCAAAAACCAGATGCGCATCAAGATATAGACGCTCATCATACAGCCGCCGCAGCTCTTCGATCAGCTGCTCGAAAGTAAGCATGCGGTGAGGACCGCGGCGGTGTCAGGCCCCGCTTTCACGGTTCGTTTCGATGGTCTCGCGTAGGTTTTCGATCCCGAACGGTGAGAAGGCCATGACGCCATCATCGTTGAGGCCGTAGACCCAGATCACGCCATCTTCGGGCTCCATATCAATGGCAAGCTCGAAGAGCCGATCGACGGTTTCTCCCAGCTCGGCGGCGACGCGGTCGATGGTCTTGACGGAATGAACCTTGTTCAACTGCATGGTCACGCCGCCTTGCTCAGAGGCTGCTCCTTCCAGTTCCACGGCAGAAGTTCGTGCACGCGCGAGACGGGTATGTTAGGCAGTCGGGCGAGAACATCGGCGAGCCAAGCCTGCGGGTCGATGTCGTTCATTTTTGCGGTGACGATGAGGGTATACATCGCGGCGGCTCGCTGTCCGCCGCGCTCGGAGCCGGCAAAGAACCATGACTTTCTGCCCAAAGCCACGCCGCGCAGGGCGCGTTCGGCCGCATTGTTCGTCAGGCAGACGCGCCCGTCATCAAGGAATGCCGTGAACGCCTGCCAACGGCCTTCCTTCTCGAACATGTAGTTGATCACCTTGGCCACCTTGTTGTGCCTGGACAATTTCGCGCGCTCTGCCAACAGCCAGTCATGGAGGTTGTTCACCAAGGGGCGGGACAGTTCATGGCGGGCGGCAAGACGGGCATCGGCATCAAGCCCGTTGATCCCGCGCTCGATGTCGAAGATGGCGTCGATCCGTTTCACCGCTTCAAGCGCGACCGGCGAGATCTGATGGGCGGGTTTGCCCTTGCGGACGCTCCCGGCAATGTCTGCCAGTTCGAAGAACTTCCGGCGCGCATGGGCCCAGCACAAGGCGCTGGTCACGGGCCCCGCATCGCGGTCGGCGCGATAAAGATCGTTGTATCCGCCATAAGCATCGGCCTGCAGAATGCCCTGCCAACCGGCCAGGTGCTGATTGGGATTGGTCTTCTCGCGATCTCGGGAGAAGCGGAAGAACGCGGCCGGTGGTGCGCCGCCATTCCAGGGCTGATCATCGCGCACATAGGTCCACAGACGGGCCTTTTTCGAACCGCCCCGCGCCAGAAGCGGCACGGTCGTGTCGTCGCCATGCAGGCGGTGAGCGGTGCGTACATGGTTCTCGATCAGGGCATGGATGGGCTCCAATGCAACAGCGGCATGCCCGATCAGATCTGCCAGGGTGGACAAGCTCAGCTCGACGCCTTCACGTGCGAACCGCTCGGCCTGCCGGTTCAACGGCTGGTGCTGGCCATACTTATCAAAGACGGTGAGCCATTGTGTCGCCATGTGTTCGAGACCAATGGCGAACGCGATCAGGCTGGGCCCGGCCCATCCACGCGGAATCGCATGGAATGGAGCTGGCGGTTGGCTGATCTTTTCGCAGGTCCGGCAGGTGAACTTCTCGCGCACAGTCTGGATCACCTTCCACTGCCGCGGGATCACCTCCAGCGTCTCGGTGATGTCCTCGCCCATCTTCACGAGACGATCCGAGCCACAGCAGCCGCAGTTGTCGGGGGCCTCGACGACCACCCGCTCGCGCGGCAGGTGATTGGGGAACGGCTTGCGCACAGGGGGACGGCGCGTGAAGGCCCGTACCGTGGTAGCCTTGGCGGCCGCTTGCTCTGCGGCCAGGGCATCCTCGGTGGCCGCCGTTTCCAGCTCTTCAAGCTTCAGTTCCAGTTGATCGATCAGCCGGGCGCGGCGTTCCGACGAGATGCCGTATTTGTCGCGGCGCAGTTTGGCGATCTCCAGCTTCAGCTCCTGGATCATCGCCTCCGAGCAGGAAACGACCGCACGGGTCTGTGCCTTCGCTTTCCGCAACCTCAGCACGGGCCTCAGCGGCGGCCAGGGCGGCGCGTAATCTGACGAGTTCGGAAGCGGTATTCGACATGGCGGATGTCTACCATCCGAGGGCCCGGAACACCAACAAAAACAAGCCTGCTGGCGCAATTTATCCAGCTTTTGCAGGGCGTTGCGTCCAACGGGGATTGCGCCAGTCGATCCCTTCGAGAAGGTAGCCCATCTGTGCCGCCGAGATCTGTACCGCCTCGCCGGACCGGCTCACCGGCCAGATGAACTTGCCCGCCTCCAAACGTTTCAAATAGAGCGACATGCCCACGCCATCATGCCACAGGATCTTCACCAGATCGCCCTTGCGACCCCGAAAGCAAAATATCTCTCCCGCATGCGGATCACGGCCGAGCCCTTCCTGCACCTGCAGCGCCAGCGTGTTCATGCCCCGCCGCATATCGGTCACACCGCCAGCGATCCAAACCTTCGCGCCCGCCGGAAACGCGATCATTGCCTGTCCACCACCGACAAAAGCCGGGCAAGTGTGTCCGGGTCCACTTCGGTGGACACGATGAGCCGGCGGCCATTGGGCAGGACAATCTCGACCTGAGGGTCCCGGCTCGGATCAACGGGATCAACCGATCCCGGTTGTGAGATCGGGCTCTCCTTCTTCACGGTGACTGGCGCAAAGGATGCGGAGCGGGGAGCGCCAAGTTCACCGTTCCGATATTGCCGACGCCAGGTTGTCAGCAGCGAGCGACAAATGCCATGCCGCCGGGCCGTGGCAACCACTTGTCGATGGCCGACAAAACTTTCCTCGACAATCCGGAGCTTGTCCTCATCTGACCAGTGCCGACGGCGAACACCATCAGCAGCGGAAAGAATCTCGATTTGCGGGCGGTAATTAAAGTCGGACATAACGTCGGACTTATCATCGGATCGTAGCCGCGGTCAGACGGCCGCCCCCGGAGCCTTACAACTTTGCAAGGGATTTTGTCCGACTTCTTCTGCAGCACGCGCTTCTATCGGTCGTGTGTCAGGCCTCTGATCGTGGCCTTCGCCACGGGGCCGGTATGCAGTTCGAAGAACAGGGTCCACATCGGTTCAGAGAGCTTTGTGCTCGAGCCCCGGGACTGGTTCTCCCCGTCCTGAACATTGAAGTTCTTGCCGCATAGGTCGTCAGTCGATCTCCTTGCCGGGGTCAAATGACCCCGAGACGCTCGCCGTTTTCCTCCGCCAGGAGGTGACCGCTCACGCCATCCGGTAATTCTGCTCCCTCGTCATGATTGCCCAGATGATCCGGGCCATCTTGTTCGCCAGCGCGACCGCGGCGACCATCCGGGGTTTGCGCCCGACGAGTTGCCCGAGCCAGTTATCCGGAAGAACACCCTTTCGAATGATCCAGCGGATCCGGCTCATGGCGCCGACGATCAGCAGCTTGCGGATGTCGGTCTGACCCATCTTGCTGACCCCGCCCAGCCGTGTTTTGCCTCCGGTAGATCGCTGCTTCGGCACGAGGCCCAACCAGGCGGCGAAGTTCCTGCCGCTGGAGAAGGTCCGCAGATCAGGCGCAAACGCCATCACCGCACCGGCCGTCACTAGTACTACAGTTGCAGATGGCCTCTTTTCTTGTAGTGAGCGATCATGGCCTGGGCTTGATGCCGTCGTCGCCAAAGCGACCAGGCGAAAATGAAG
>NZ_JBWKMB010000049.1:0-2511 GCF_056431025.1 Nitratireductor lacus
GCGCAAACACGTCAGGAACGGGATGCTGTCACCCGTCGAGTTCGAACGGCAGCAGGAAATGTAACCCGAGGGTGTCCACGAAACTCGGGGCTATTCAGGCACTGCCGCAGGCCTCCATTACGACCATCGCCGGAACCTGGTCAGCCATGAACCTGCGAAAGTGCTGCCGCGTCAGTTTCCGCTGGAACTTGATCTATCCGGACATGGAAGCTCCGTGGACCTGAAAAACATTCTTGGCTAAATCGATCCCGGTCCTCGTCTCTTTGGTCATGCTCGCCTTCCTCTCCACCCACTGGACTTAACCCGACGATCCTCCAACAGAACGCGTCGGGTGGGTAGAGCGGCAACCACTCCATCTATTCAGCGCTCTTCACCGCCACGCAACACATGTTCAGGCGTAGCACTGCTTCGTCTATTGCCGCCGCATTTGCCGCGTCGGATCACTGCGGTTTTCAGCATATTCAGGGCGCGGCGTTGGGACAGGAATCGCCGATACGGGTGCCTGGTGTTTGCCGAACGGGTCGTCAGCCGCAGCTTTCAGTGCTTCATCGAAGCCGACCATACTCTGTACCAACCGGACCTCTCGTCCAGCTACGGTGACATAAGCCATTTCCACCCTTTTTGCCTCAAACATCAAAGCCTCCATAGGCCCATCGAGTAGGGAAACCGCCACGCAAGCGCTCTCACAATTCCAATGATTTATCCTTGACTCAAATCCATCTAGATTGATTATTAAGCCTATTGTTGCATCCATATTCGCCGGTGCAGAAAAAACAAGTACATTCAGATCGTTCTCGGTTTTCGCAAGTCGCCAGAGAACCGCCCCTTTCTCAGCAACAAGCGATTGTTCCAATGAGCAAATACGGCGATTCATTCGGATTGAAAGATTACATCTTAATGTCCACGGTCCGAAGGGTCGGGTTACTGTCATTCGGTCACCCGGCGCCGGCGAAGCCAGTGTATGTTGATCGAGCGATGCAAGTCTAAGCTCATCTGAATACGCAGATGACAAAGATGCAACAAGAACGACCAGCAAGAAGACAAGTATTTTCATATCCGCCTCGCATCCGAACCAACAAAGATACCCTTAAGTCAACGACAAGACTGCGCGCTTCTCAAAGACGTCAGTTGAATGAGTAGGAAGCGCCGACACCCCAACTGACGTCGCCACTGTTAAGCGAGACCCCCACCGAGCCATTCACACGCCATTTCTCGTCTCTAGACGTCCAGCCGAGGCCACCGGCAAGCGATGTGTGATCCTTAAAGCCACCGATACCGACGGCAACAGAAGCCACCCCTGGTTTATCACTGTAGCGGAGTTGGGCGGCAGCCATGGCGGAGGCCACACCTCCCCTTACTTCGCTTCTAACCTGACGAATGTCGCCAGACAGAGTATCAAATCGTGAATCGGTGTATTGGCGAAGTTTAGCAACCTTCGCATCTGTGTAATTATATGCGTCTTTACGCACTCCGGTCAGTTGCCTGACGTTTACCGCATCCATTTCCTCAACGCCGTCGGCAAGGTTAGAAACTGCAACCGGCTGCCCATTGTTGCCGGAAAGGTTGATTTTATTCGTTTTCTGTCCACGACTATCAACCTCGTATGATACCTGATTCTTGATTTGACCGTAGTTTACAGCATCGGTATCCTTTTCACCGGCAGCGACATTGGAGATGGCCACAGGCGAACCGGAGCGGTCACCTTTGAGTGATATCCTGTTTACTGGTGCTCCGTTCTCGTCATTGTCATACCTTACGAGAGTTTCTCCAGCAAAATTTTCGATGGCTTGGCGCAACTGCGCAACATTTACAGCGTCGAGATCATCAGTTCCTTGCTGGACGTTCTTGATCGCCACGCCTCTTGCACCGTTTGTGCCTAGCTTCACTTCGTCGGTAGGATTACCGTTGTTGTCAAGCGTGTATTTGATGGATGCCTTGTCGAGCGCCGCAATTTGCCTGCCCTGACTATTCATGGTCTTGGAGTGGCTAGTCATTGTGCTCTCAACACTGCTGACCCGTCCATTCAGCCTGTCGTTTTCGATTTTGGCATTGTTTACATCACCCTCGACATTGGTCACGCGGTTGCCGAGATCGCTCAGATTGTTGTTCGTCGTGCCGAGGTCGGTCTGCAGGGTGTCAATCGCGCCTTCATTCTGCGTCACACGCTCGCCAACCGAACCGATCGCCTCGTTCGTGGCGAAGAGCTGGCTGCCGTTGACGGCATCCTTCGAGGCAGCGTTCAGCGCGCCTTCCTTAACCCCGGTCACGGTCCGATCCCCCGAGGTTCCGGCCATATTGACGCTCGTCCCACCTGTTTTGGCACCAACCGTCACGTCTGCGTCGCCACCGTCCTGGCGCACCAATCCGACCTCCCCTTTATCGATGGTCTGGCTGAGGTTGGTCACCCGATCATCGACATTGGTCACGCGGTTGCCGAGATCGCTCAGATTGTTGTTCGTCGTGCCGAGGTCGGTCTGCAGGGTGTCAATCGCGCCTTCATTCTGCGTCACA
>NZ_JBWKMB010000049.1:2608-4101 GCF_056431025.1 Nitratireductor lacus
ACACGCTCGCCAACCGAACCGATCGCCTCGTTCGTGGCGAAGAGCTGGCTGCCGTTGACGGCATCAGTGCTTGTGGGGTTAATCCTGCCTGCCGCAAGGTTGGTGATTGTGCGCTTAACAGCGTTGTTGCCGACGCTCACCGTACTCTTCGCATTCGTTCCAGCAAAGCCGTAGCGCTTCCCGTTAATTGTGGTTCCGCTAGTATTGACGGTCGGCTGCGTGACCGCTCCAGAACCTAACGCGACATCGCCGGCACTACCTGCGTTTGCCCCTCGACCGACGGCGAGTGCATCGATGGCCGAAGCGGTTGCTTCCCCACCGAAGGCGATTGCGTTCGCCGCACTAGCTTGGGCACCTCGAGTATTATTCACCCCGATCGCAATCGCCCCGTTTGCGGTTGCCCGTGTCGATTCAATTTCAGGCAGAATAGATGCACCCCCACCACCGATGGAGATCGTGTTGTCCCCCGCGGCGATGCTGCCTACACCAAAAGCAGAGCTAGCCTTTCCGGTCGCCGAAGATTCCGCACCAACTGCAGTTGAAAAGTCCTTTTTGGCTACGGCGGAAATGCCCACGGCCGTGACACCCTTCCCTTGAGCATTGGCAAAAGCTCCTAACGACGTATAGCCGAGTCCAACGCCCGTCACAGCGCAACCCGACGCCCAACCATAGGTACCATCACCGCTACCGGCCCGAATACCCCCTTTGGTCATACCTTCAAGATTGGTCGGACCTGGATTTGTTCGATAAACGAGTTTATTCGAGCCGCTTAAGCATCCGTCGACTGGGAATGGGAATGTCACCTCAACTGACGCCGCCTCCCCCTTGCTAGGGCCAATTACAAGCACCGTGACGAAATGCGCGAGGATAAAAATGGCAAGCATCCCGCGCTGGTACAACAACCTGCTTGACCGTTGCCAGATTTGGGTTTGGCCGAACGCAACAACATAGTCAGCCATTTTCAGCACCGGCAGCCAACCATGAGGCCGACAACGTCCTCCAAACAGCAAGCTGTTTTCACTTGGTCTTTCGAAACGAAACCGGTTATCCATAGGCATGCGATTTCTCCAAACTGCTCTGCTGACAAACCGAGCCTAATGTCTTGATAAGCTTGATCCGTCGATTGCCTAGAAGCGCTGATGTGAGATTTGGATGGACACAGATTGAATCTGCATCATCTCTTCACGCGGGCTCCTACGGTATGACGTTAGGTACGGGTCAACTGCTATTTCTCAAAATTCGTCCGATTGAGGCAGGCAATGGGCGACGTCCATTGCCTGCCGTAACCAGCACTGCCCCAAATGTCAGGGGCAAGCCTGCCGGAACTGGCTGGCCGCACGGTAGGGCGAGATTCTGCTGGTTCCCTACTTCCATATGGTGTTCACGCTGCCGGCCGAGCTGGAGACCCGCAAAAACCCTGGCCTGTAGAGCCGCTTCATGATTCACTTCGGATGAACCATGGGGAGTGCCGATATGGATCCGAAGTCACTGTT
>NZ_JBWKMB010000050.1:0-2603 GCF_056431025.1 Nitratireductor lacus
CTTGAACTCGCGGCTAAACTTCCTTCTCTGCATTCACAAACTCCGGTTTCGTCAAAAACACCTTATCTCGGTGTCCACGAAACCGGCAGCAGGCCATGCCAGGTGTTGCCTGGAGAGGGTCGGTTGGCTGAATGACAATTGTGCGACTATCAGGTGAGGTGCGTGCTTCATCGAAAGTGCCGCGCTCATATCTATAGATTGAACCAAGCGAGGTTTGCCGGAGGCATCAATTCCTGGGTAGGATCAAGCCACGATGAGTCCGACAAAGAACAAGTATTCCCCTGAGGTCCGCGAGCGTGCGGTGCGTCCGGTGCGGAATAGCTAAGACCGGCACAGTTCTCGCTAACGGCGATGATGTCGATCTCCGCGAAGCTCGGCTGTTCGGCGCACACGCTGAATGAGACGGTGAAGAAATTGGCAGCGGTAACGGCTAGTTGCTCCAACTGATGTCGTTCATAGGACGAAGGCGCTTGAGTGGGAGAACGCGAGCAGCGCCAGGCGAACGAGATCGTCCGCAAGGCATCGGCGTGGACGATCTCGTGGCTTTCCCGGCGGCGGCCTCGAGATTACGCAGGGCATCATCCTGCCTATATGACGTTCAGCAATCTGCGCCCAGAAAACCGGCAGAGATAATCTGCGACATGCGCTTCGATGCAGCATTCGCCCCGCAGGCTATCGTCTTGGCGCTTGCCGCATTGCTCCTACAGCTAAAGATAGAACTCATCACAAGTCGCAAGCCGATGGACCGAAACCATGAAGCCGCTCAACAAGGTATTCCGATCTCCCGATCCGTGTGGATTTTCAACGTATGTGGAGTGCCGATAGTGCATCTGTTCTAATAGCCAAACTCCCATTGGCATGCTGAATGTGGCGCCAACGAGCAACCGGACCGGCGCTCGATGACGGGACCGTCAGTTTCAGCATTTTTCGTGGGAGCACCTCATTGATTCAAGTAAGAACTTTTTTTGAACTGAAGAGATGGCTCCGCAGTTCCACGGCTCTTGGTTGCACCGGATTGGGTTTCGCCGTATCGGCTGTGGCCGCTGTCGGCTTCAGTGAAGCGCAAGCACATGTTGTCTGCGATACGCGACTTGGAAGCAATCCCGCCATTACCGATTGTACACTGGACCAGGGTTCGGTGACCTGGACGAATCAGCACGCCATCAATGGCGAATTGAGCGTCGGCAAGGTGAATGGCGTGCCTGCCGAATTGTCCATCATCGGCGCGAAAGTTTACAGCGGTGCAGGCTTCATCGGTCAGGGTGGTGGTCGAGATGCGCCTAACATGGGCACGGTGAGGGTTTCCGGTCCGGGTGCTGAATGGCATCTCTCCGGAAGCGCTCCTATCGCCTATGCGGGCGTGCTCGGGGTCGGCGCCACGGGCACCGGCTACGGCAGCGGGACTCTTGTCATCGAAGATGGCGGCAAGGTCTTTGCCGATCAGGTCCGCATCAGCAACGCCGTCGGCTTCGGCGGCGAATCCCATATTATGGTTTCTGGTGAGGGTTCCGTGCTTGACGCCGACGAACTCCGCGGCTTGAGCAGCAGTGCGTCGATCGTCGATCCCATCACCATCAAGGATGGGGGGCTGATCTCCACCAACTATGTTTCTCTTGGGGGGCAGGGCAATGCGATACTTGTCAGCGGCGCGGGATCGAGTTGGGTCAACACAGGGGCGATGATCAATCACAACGGCTTTGCCATCGAGAACGGAGGCAAGGTAGAAACGCAAACCCTGAAGCTCGGTGAGAACACGACCATCACCGGTGCCAGCTCCGTTTTGCGTGCCGGTCAGCGCGTGGATCTCGAAGGCGCTTTCAATACGGGCTACATCACGGTTTCCAACGGCGGCTTGCTGGAAACGCCTGTCCTTGCGATTTCCTCGCAAGGCGGGGTGCGTGTCGAGGGCGGCGGTACGGTGAACGCCGATACGGCCGGCGTCGGCCTCCTTGCTTACCTCACGGTTGACGGCCAGAATAGTCGGTTCAATGTCACCGGAAATTTCAATGCGAATGGGCCGGTGGCGCTCAGCGGCGACGGCCATCTGGAGGTCGGCGGCCAGTTCAATCTCCGCCAGTCGCTGATTATTGGCGGCGCGAAGGAAAGCAGTGACGGATGGCTTGGCCTGGGAGATCCGAAAGCCGCCGGTTTTCTCAATGCCGACGCAACGATTCTCCTTGACGAAACCGGTCTCCACTTCAATCACACCAACAGCGACTATCTCTTTTCAAACAAGCTCTCGGGCAGTGGCTTTATCAAAAGCTATTCCGGGGAGACGATTATCGATGGCGACCTGTCCGAATTTTATACAACGAAAAGCGATGATCTCGCCGTTGTCGTCGACGGCGCGGATGCCCGGCTTGTGCTTAAGAGCGACATGGATACGACAGACCTGGACGGGCGAGCGAACCGCGAGACCAAAACCACGTTTGAGGTCAAGAGTGGCACGCTGATCGTCGACGGCACCGTCGGCCACATTTATGAGATCGAGGGTGATCCCGGGGAGTGACGTGCCACCCGGATTTCGGACCGTTCTGAACTGGAATTTTCCAATTATGATCCCTGCCATGGGAGAAGGAGAATTCCATGAAGAAGTCGAAGTT
>NZ_JBWKMB010000051.1:0-2589 GCF_056431025.1 Nitratireductor lacus
TATCGTTCATGAAAGGCTCATCGGCACCTTCTGCCGCCTGAGCCCGACACCCCGGAAGTTCCGGTTCGGGGCGATCCAAAGAAGGGGTGCACGTCACCGTGATCGACGGACTCTACCAAAATCTGGAGGAGGTTCAGGGGCTCAGGTCAATCGATACCAAGAACCGCGATAACCATCAGGATGCTCCTTCTGCTCCACCATTTGCCCGCGAAGATAGCCGCGTTCGGGGTGGGAAGGCAGTTCATCCCATTAGGTCACGATGCAAGTAGCGATCAAAGGGACTGTCTAAAATGGAACTCGCTGAATTTTCCATCTTTTCTTAGGCGAAAACCGCATTCCATTCGACCCTTCTCAAAGAAAGCATCATAAATATCCAATCCGTTCGGGCTTACACCCTTGAATGACACGTTCTTTAGTGCGCCCAGTTTCGATAAGTCCATGCGTAATAAATCTATATAACTGTTAACGCTCTCTTCTAATTCTGGGATCATATTTTTGTAATCGATATGATTTAGCTGGAAACCCTTAATTAAGTCCCAAATAATTCTTTTGCTATTATTTACTGGAATTTTATTCTTCTCTCTGTACGATATTTCTTCTTCCAGCTTTTTGATAACATCCTCGTCAACGCGAGGAAGGGTACTTTCGCATCCATCGTGGTGAAGAATTGCTTTGGAAACTACATCGTTTGGATTTCGGACAAACGTTACCTGTAGCGGAGCTGTTTTTGAAAAAAATTTCTCTTTGCTTTCAGGGAATATTTCAAGATCTGGATGTCCAGTTAACTGAACCACGAGCTGACCCCTTCGGTGACTTACAACGAAGCCAAGATCGCCATAGTGGTGATAACAACCGGCATAGTCTTCGTAGAAACTGGAATCTATGGTGATTTCGGTGCGCGGTCGACTTTGCTCGTAGCGACGCCATGCAGCAGATGTCACCGTCGAAGACTCTGATGAATTCGTATCCCTTGCAAGCACCAGGAGCTCGTTGACCGACACCGCTTCTTTATCAGCGATCTTCGTCTTCAAATCGTCGATAATGGCGAGGCTATTGTCCGTCCGAATGCGCAAATCCATTAAGGTCTGTCGCTGCATCGCTAACAGCGAGGCCAGATCCGTCGAACGACCTGATAGCACGCTTGCGATCTTGGATAAGGTGAGTCCTAGTTGCTTTAAAACTAGTATCTCATTCAGCCGAGTGATCTCTTCTAAGCCGTACAGTCGCCAGTTTTTTTCAGTTCGTCGGGGCTGAATTAAACCATACTGTTCATATAGGCGGAGAGTTCGGACCGTGAGACCGACACGTTTAGCGCATTGATTTGCGCTTATCCAAATTTCCTTCTTCATTCTCATAGACGTCCGGGGGTAGAGATGCGATCTATGCTCGCACGCCAATCTCAGATGTGTCCAATATTTAACTGCATTTCAGGACCATCCGCCAGTGGGTGATTAGTCCCATAGAGGTGATGCCGGTTTGTGAGACAGGGGGATAAGGTGGATCGACCGATTTGAAGGACGATCCAGGATGAAGACACGCAGACGGTTTTCGGCCGAATTCAAGGCCAAGGTTGCGCTTGAGGCGATCCGCGGTGAGCGGACGATTTTGGTGCCGAGGTGCCTTGACCCCGCGGCAATCGTGCGCAACGTCTCCGCTGCACCCTTGAACAGAATCGTTTAGACCGCCGCCTTCTTCTGGAAAGCGATCGCGGCGAGCTGGAGACCCGCAAGAACCGTGATTTGGTTGCCCGTAGGAGCGTGATCTCTGCTTGAGGGCGCCATTTTGGTGCTGTCCCCGGCGATTTCGGCTGCGGTCGATCCCCACACGGGGGCATTTCCCGTTTCCGGGCAGACTCATCCCATGAGCGCTCGCTTTTCATGGAAGACAAGGCGGTCGAAATTGTACGCCAAGTTGGCCAGCGTCAGTTTTGCCTCGGCACGCTTGATGCCGATGGTACGAATGAACAGCCCGAGTTTGTTCTTCTGGTGGGCGAACACATGTTCGACCTTGGCGCGGATTGCAGACTTGGCGGCATTGGCTCGTGCCATGGTTTTAGGCATTGGCTTGCCCTTGGGCTTGCGCCGGTGAATGCGGCTGGTCAGCATGCGGTCAGCCAGCCATTTCTCATTGCTTTGTGAGCGGTATGCACTGTCGGCCCAGATTTCACTGCCGGTATTCTCCCTGTCGATCACCTGGCGCAGCATACGACCGTCGGCATGGGACGCCGAGGTCACTGCCGCTCCCCGGATAAAACCATAACGGCGGTCAATGGTGATATGGGATTTGTAGCCAAACACGGGAAGCGCGATCATGGGCAGTGGTGTCCCGTCTTCCCTGTAGCGCACCTTGCCCCCTATCTTGAGCGTCCAGCGCGCGTCGGTATCCTTCTGGGCTGCCCTTGCCGGTTTATCGGGCCAGATCTCCTTGGCCGATTTGCCCTGTTTGATCGCTTGCCTTTCATCATCGGTGTTGCGCTGTTTGGGCGCCGGCACCAGGCTGGCGTCCACGATCTGGCCTGACATCGGGATGTACCCCTTCTTGTTCAGTTGCCAGTCAAAAGCTTTCATGACCCGCTTGAGGGTGCCGGTC
>NZ_JBWKMB010000052.1:0-2219 GCF_056431025.1 Nitratireductor lacus
GACCGCTTGGGCAACCATATCAGGGCATCCGGGACACCGGATGCCCCATGACCTGCTGACCTAAGCAGCCAAATCTTCCCGATATAGGACGTTATCGACCCTGATCGTCTTCGGATAGCCGATACGGCCACATACTCGCTCAAGCGTCTGGACTACATCCTCGCCGCGATAGGAGAAGCGCGGATCGACCGCTGGGCAATAGCGGGAATGAGTGTCGACAATGGTCAGGACACGGAGCTTCTTGCCGGTTGCGAGCTGGTCATGGACAAAATCCATGGCCCACACATCGTTCGGTCCGATGGCCTCCTGGCGATCCCCCCGGAGCTTGGCCTTCACCCGTCGCTTGGGATGCTTGTTCCTGAGCTGCAGTCCCAACTCATTGTAAATCCTACGGGTCTTCTTCATGTTGATCGTCCATCCCTCACGACGCAACAGCACGTGGACACGCCTGTAGCCGTAGCGAACCCGCGTCTCGCAAATCTCCTTGATCCTTCGTTCGAGCGCGGCCTGCCCGGTGCGACGGGACTTGTAGTGATAGGTCGAGGTGTCGAACTTCAGTGCCTTGCAGGCCCGTCTGATCGATATCCCCCAGTCCACCAGCATCCCGTCGACCAGCTTGCGCTTCCGGGCAGGCCTCAGAGCTTTCGGCGAATGACGTCCTGCAGCATCTCGCGATCAAGCGTCAGGTCAGCGACGATCTTCTTCAACCGACTGTTCTCGTCCTCAAGGGCCTTCAGCCGGCGCATCTCGTCTGGCAACAGTCCAGCATACTTCTTCTTCCAATTGAAATAGGTCGCCTGGCTGATCCCGGCCTTGCGGCAGATCTCCGACACGGGCACGCCGTCATCGCCCTGCTTCAGAATGAACGCCTTCTGCGCGTCCGAAAACTTCGATGCCTTCATCGCTCTCCACTCCACCCCAGCCAGGGAACCCTAAGCGGAAAACTCTAACCAAAAGCGATCCAGTTTGCGGGGATCAGAGCACCTCTCTGGTCCAGCGGAACTCTGTGCCGTCGCTCCACATACGATGCATGATGACAGCGAGGCGACGGGCAAGGGCGACGATGGCTTTTGGGGCGCCGCGCCGTTTGGCAACGTTCATCGCCCAGGCTTTCAGCCACGACCATTTTGCGACCCGTGTCAGAAGCACCTTTGCAGCCTCATAAGGAAGGGTGCGCATCATGCCGTCACCGCACAAAGAGATGCGGCCAACACGCTTGCTTTCACCAGATTGGTTGAGGATCGGCGTTAAGCCCAAGATCGGCCCCACGGCCCTGGAATTGCGGAACCGTGCCGGAATGTCAATGGTGGCCGTGTAGGCCAGCGCCACCACGGGCCCGACACCGGGGATCGTCATCAACTGCTGGCAGACCTCATCATCTCGGGCGATCAGCAGAAGCTTGCGGTGTAGGGTGGCAAAATTCTCCCGCAGCTTCCGACGCGCGTCGAGCAGTGGCTCGACAATTTCGGCCAAGTCCGGGATACCTTCGACGAGCTCGCGAATACGCGCCTCGAATTTGACAGCTCCGACCACGCCGACCTTCAGCCCGAAGTTGCGCAGCAGGCCACGCAGGTCGTTTTCGATAGCAAGGGCCTTTTCCTGCAAGAGCTTGCGCGCCGTCAGCAATGCTCGCCGCTTCTGGCTCGTCAGCGTCTTGACATGAACCGGACGGAACAGATTGACACGCATCATCTGGGCAATGCCGCGTGCATCGTTGCGGTCGCTCTTGTTCGGTTGTGCTTTGAGGAATGCCTTGGTGTGCCGGGTCTCGATGCAGATTACCGGCAAGCCAGCCTTGGCTAGGCCCTCAAACAACCATTGTGACAATGGTCCGGCCTCGAGCCCGATCCGTTCAATCCGCAAGGCTGGATCGTTCAGAGCTGCAACCAGGTCATCGGGATGGCTGACCACCTTTCTTTCACGGCAAATCTTGCCCGTCTCATCGACAATGCAAATGGAGGTTTCTTTTACCGAAACGTCGAGGCCGATATAATGCTTCACGCTGCGTTCCTTTCCTGATGCTTGTGGCTGTTGCTTGCAGACCACGTTTTACCATCAGCCAAGGGCGCAGCACCTCCCTCATACCGAACTCAATGGGGACGTTCGGGCACCCGGCCGAATATTGGCCTGCTGCCGGTTTTTCGGACACGAGGTTAAGCTAACATAGCTCGCTCCTCGAACTCCACGGGGCTCAGATAGCCCAGTGTCGAGTGCCTGCG
>NZ_JBWKMB010000053.1:0-1908 GCF_056431025.1 Nitratireductor lacus
CTGCTATCTGTCGTCACCGTCTTCTTGCCGTAGCCGTTGCGGCGGTTGCCGGCTTCAACATCGCCGCCAAGATGATGATCCAATTCGACGTTCAGAATGAATAGCCCCTAGATTTGTGGACGCCTTCTTCCCTAAATTTGAGGCAAGGAGGCCATGATGGGGACCAGCAATTTCAGTGATGAGTTCAAGCGCGATGCTGTCGCTCAGATCACCGAGCGGGGCTATCCGGTTGCGGAGGTGTCGCAGCGGTTGGGCGTGAGCCAACACTCGCTCTATGCATGGAAGAAGAAGTTCTCGAAGCCATCAGGAAGCGATGGGGATCAGGCGGCAGAGATACGTCGTCTGAAGAAGGAGCTGGCGCGCGTCACCGAGGAACGCGACATCTTAAAAAAAGCCACCGCGTATTTCGCCAAGGATGCAAAGTGAGATATCCTATCGGGGAACAGCCACCCTCCAAGACTACGAATGACTTCCAGGGGCAACTCGCTCCCGCGATTACCCCATGTGGATGCCCCCTTCGTCCGGCATCGTATGATGCCATCTGCGCCTTGGTGGCGCTTTCGAAGGAGGAGACCATGTCACACGTGCATATTCTGGCGATTGACCTCGCCAAGCGAAGCTTCCAGTCTGCGGCACCGATCGGGGTGGGGCCGGTGACGGCTGGCGCAGTGATGGCCTTCGCGCCCGATCTGCACACCTTCTCGAGCGGCAGGAATTTCGCCGCTTGGCTCGGTCTCGTCCCAAAGTAACGGTCGACAGGCGGCAAGACGCGACTGGGCGGGGTCAGCAAGATGGGACAGGCCGATATACGCAAGCTGTTGATCGTTGGCGCCATGAGCCGGATTCGCTGGATCGTGCGCAAGGGCGTCACTCCTGACAGCAGGCTCGGACAGCTTGTCGGACGCAAGCCGCGCATGGTTGCCGCCGTCGCGCTGGCGAACAAGATGGCCCGGATCATCTGGGCAATCATGACCAGGGAGCAGAATTACCGGATGGCGTGAGCGGTCACCTCCTGGCGGAGGGAAACGGCAAGTGCCTCGGGGTCGTTTGACCCCGGCAAGGAGATCGACTGACGACCTATGCGGCAAGGACTTCAATGTTCAGGACGGGGAGAACCAGTCCCGGCGCTCGAGCACAAAGCTCTCTGAACCGATGTGGACCCTGTTCTTCGAACTGCATACCGGCCCCGTGGCGCAGGCCGCGATCAGAGGCCTGACACACGACCGATAGAAGCCACCGTGCTGCAAAAAGAAGTCGGAAGAAACCCCTTGCAAATCCGGGGGCATCCACACACGCGCCGGGATTGCCGGAGGCTCCAACTCTTGAGAAGGTGGAGCCATCATGAGCAATACGACAAATCGATTTTCATCTGAGGTCCGGGCCCGCGCGGTTCGGATGGTTTTGGATCACGAGGGGGAGCACCTCGCGTTGGGCGGCCATATCGTCGATCGCGGCCAAGATCGGCTGCACGGCGCAGACTCTCAATGAATGGGTCAAGAAGGCGGAGGTGGACAGCGGCGTGCGCGCCGGCGTTCCCTCCGACGTTGCCGAAAAGCTGAAGGCCCTGGAGCGCGAGAACTGCGAGTTGCGGCAAGCCAATGAGATCCTGCGCACGGCTTCCGCTTATTTTGCCCAGGCGGAGCTCGACCGCCCATTCAAGCGATGATCGCCTTCATCAACGATCACCGTGGGGAATACGGGGTCGAGCCGATCTGCCGTGTGCTGCCGATCGCCCCATCCACCTATCATCACTATGTGGTCAAGCGTGCCGATCCCGCCCGGCTGGCCGTTGCGGCGGTTGCCGGCTTCATCATCGCCGCCAAGATGATGATCCAATTCGACGTTCAGAACGCGCTCTGCAAACGCTTTCTTCAGATCGTCAAGGAGGCCATCGGGATCGAAAACTGT
>NZ_JBWKMB010000054.1:0-1549 GCF_056431025.1 Nitratireductor lacus
GTCGACCGTGAACAATTGCGCATTCAGGCTGCGACGGAGTTTGGCGGGACCAGCAGCGCGGCGATCATCAGCCGCAAGAAAGCCTTCAGCCATTTGAGCAGGAGGGAGAAGTTGTAGCCGGCGGCGGCGAGGATGGCGTTGATGGCGTCGCCCTGCTGGCCGGCGAGATGGTTGCGGCCCATGCGGTGCTCGTTCTTGATGTGTCCGATGACCGGCTCGACCGCGGATCGTCGGCGCATCAGGCGCTTGATGGTCGATGTGACGCGCCGTTTCTGGCCGGCCGTGAAGACCCTGAACTTGTAGGTGTCGGGTGCATTGTGGCCCCGGTAGCCGGCATCGGCGAGGATGCGGGAAAGCTCGTTTCCGATGGTCCTTTCCATGTCGGGAATGACGGTCGCGAGCGTGTGGCCGTCATATGGATTGCCGGGCAAGGCTTTCGCATGGAGCGCGAACTGGCCACCCTTCGAGCGGGCGAGCGTGGTGGCGATCGAGACCTTGACGCCGAACTCGTAGGGGGCATGCGCCTTGCCCTTGCCGATGCATTCCACCTCGTGCGCATGGAGGCTGTAGATTTTTCGGCCGCGCTGGCGCTGACGCTGCTCGAGGACGGTCGAGGCCTGGTAGAGCGGCCATTTGAAGATCGCGTCCAGTTCGGCGTCGCCGGCGATCTTGCGCCTGATGTCGCGGATGGTCCGGCCGAGATAGGTCTTGAGTTTGCGCAGCGCCTTGTTGGCGCGCTTGAACTGCTTGGCGTGGGCATAACGCTGGTGCTTGATCAGCGCCAGCTTGCCGACCCGCACATAGCTCTGGCGCAGGTCGAGGCCCACCTTCCCAGCCAGCCGCACCAGTCGTTCGCGTGCCCGGTGAAGCAGCTTGGCGTCGGTCGGGAACATCACGCTCTTCGGCTGCACGGTGGTGTCCAGGATCACCTGGCGCGTGTCGGCCGGCTTCATCGCGCCCGTCCTGACCGCGACGGCGAGGCTCTCCTGCAGCAGCGCCGTCATGCGCTCTTCGCCCATGCGCTGACGCCAGCGCGTCATCGAGGAGCGGTCGAACGGCAGGTCGTGGCGGAAGAACGTCTCCCCGCACAGATACTGGAAGTAGGGGTTCTCCACCCAGCGCGCGCACAGCGCCTCGTCCGACAGGTCGAACGTGTGCTTGAGGAGCGCCAGTCCCGCCATCAGCCGCGTCGGCAAGGGCGGCATGCCCGGCCCGTCCGAATAGACCGCGCCGAAACGCGCCTCCAGCACCGGCCAGTCGATCGCCCGCGCCAGCCGCACCAACTCGTGTTCCATGTTGATGATCTGGTCGAGCCGGGAGCGGAACAAATCCTGCTCTCCCGTCTCGCGCAATTCGCGTGGCTTGCCCATCCCCTGGCTCCGATTCACTGCGATATCGGCAGTGAATCACGCCTCGCAGGGAAGGAAAACCACAAAATGAATTGCAGGAAAACAACCCACAAGCCACACGTTTCCTGCAAACCGTAGAGCTTTGAAACCACGAATTCCTGTGGGAATTCAGAAGCCTCCGGATTCTTCACGGCCGACTA
>NZ_JBWKMB010000055.1:0-1456 GCF_056431025.1 Nitratireductor lacus
GCGCTTGAACTCATCACTGAAATTGCTGGTCCCCATCATGGCCTCCTTGCCTCAAATTTAGGGAAGAAGGCGTCCACAAATCTAGGGGCTATTCAGTCGTGGCAATAGTATCGGCGCAGATCAGGCGGCAGGTCGTACCCGTGGGTATCGTCGCGGACTTGATGCGTCCGGTGTAGCCGAAAGTACACTCCGTTCAATCCAGCGCCCTGGAAATAATCCAGGGGTAGCACAATCGTTGATTGGACGTGCTTTTGACGCCTATGCGTCGCTTGTGATCGGGAATAACTCGTCGAGAACAGCAGCCGACAACATGTCTGCAAATATGTTTGGCGGTTACAGGCAAAGAGACCGTCACTAAATATTTTGCGCGCATTCATGCAATGGAAATAATTTAGGCCGTTCATTTTCATTGGCGGCCTGAATATTATAAGCGTTTCTATATAATATATAAGTTAGATACTTTTTACGAAATGTTATTGCAAGGACATAGTGAAAAAAAGAACATGTTTGTTGCAGGTCCCATGGGTTCTGGTGGAAGTGGCAATTATGCATAGTGCAGCCGCAGTTATTTTTGCCTTTGCGTTTGCTGAAGAGGTGGTGAAGCTCATTATTGTACAGGCGTTGAAAAATACTCGGTGCAGTATTTTTTCATTCTTTATTTTTTTGCGGCCGAGTTTTACGTAAAGCTTAGCGAGGTAAGCTCTCATTTGGCTTATCTTAGAGCCCATGGTTTTTTTTAATTCTTATGACGATAACCATATCGGGAAGCACGTCTTCTTTTCATGTATTTTCAAGTTATACATATGCTAACGCAAATTCTTCGTTGATTGCGCTATTTGTTCTTTCTGTATATCACGGTGCGTCAAATATAATTATATATTCATGTCCAGAGTTTGATATATACGGCTATATTATTCTTTCGCTTTTGACAGGCGTTTCTGGATTTATTGCATGTTATTTATATTGCCTATTTGAGAGTTTTTTTCTAGTGGATTGATTCCAACGTTTGGACCCCTCTGTTTCGGACGGCTATGTATTGGCGGATGAAACGGTTGATGGAGGTCATCGCCCGCGATGGCGGCAAATTGTCCATCGTGCTCGTCGGCCACCCAAAACTGCGCAACGATTTGCGCCGGCCCATCACGGAAGAGATCGGTCACCGCACCGATGAGCTTCCATTCGACGGACTTGGCGAAGAGGCTCGAACCTATCTCGACTGGCTGTTAAAAGCCTGTGCTGTCGAAGATGCCGACATCGACGCTTTGATCGAGCCTGCGGCGCTGGACCTTTTGGCCAGCCCGCTCAGCACGCCGCTTCAGTTTGCCGAACATCTCAACCGTTCCTTCGAGCAGGGCTTCCAGCTGGAGACCCGCAAAAACCCTGGCCTGTAGAGCCGCTTCATGATTCACTTCGGATGAACCATGGGGAGTGCCGATATGGATCCGAAGTCACTGTT
>NZ_JBWKMB010000056.1:0-1439 GCF_056431025.1 Nitratireductor lacus
TAGTACTACAGTTGCAATTGATGCCAAATCATGATTCATCTCAGGCATTTAGCTTGAGGAGAATTTGGAATGTCTGTTTCGGACTGGGCTGGATCCGGGATTGGTTGGGAGCGGGAACTGACGGCATTGAAAGGCCGGCTTTGTTCGGTGTTCCGTCGCTCGGAAGCGCGCGCGAGCTGCGGTGCGTTCATCGACGGTCTTTTGTCGGGGATTGAGCGCAAGACCGGCTGGCTGCTGGCCGAACAGGCGGGCCTGGAGAGGCCGTGGCGGATGCAGGCGCTGCTTGGCCGCTCGCATTGGGATTGCGAGGTGATGCGCGCTGTTGTTTTTGACTATGTCATTGAGGCGCTTGGCGACCGATCGGGTGTGCTGGTTGTCGATGACACCGGTTTCCTGAAGAAAGGCCAGCATTCGGTTGGGGTCGCGCGGCAATATTCGGGAACCGCCGGCCGGATCGAAAACTGTCAGATTGGCGTGTTTGCCGCCTATGCCAGCCGTTTCGGCCAGGCACTCATCGATCGGCGGCTTTACTTGCCGGAAGCGTGGGCCAAGGACGAGGCGCGCCGCAGGGCTGCGCATATTCCCGAAGACGTGGCATTCGCGACCAAGCCGGCGATCGCGCGCGCCATGTTGGCCGACGCGCTCGACAGGGGTGTGCCGTGCGCGTGGGTTCTGGCCGACGCAGCCTATGGCGGGGATTATCAGATCCGGCGCATGCTCGAGGAGCGCCGACAACCTTATGTTCTTGCGATACGGTCCAATCATACCTTGCGCATGCTGACCGATCAGGGGCTGCTGCAGACGGATCCGAAAGAGATGGCCGAGGAACTCGCCGCCGAGGCATGGCAGGCGCTTCCGGCGGGTGAAGGCGCCAAGGGCCTCAGGCTCTACGACTGGGCACGCATTGCTCTGCCCTATGTTGTGGACGAAGGCTTTGCCCGCTACGTCCTCATCCGCAGGAGCCGGTCTGATCCGCATGCGCTTAGCTTTTATCTGGTGTTCGCGCCCGCGGACGCGACGCTCGTAGAACTGGCCGGCGCCGCGGGCTTGCGCTGGACGATCGAGGAATGTTTCCAGCGCGCCAAGGACGATCTCGGTCTCGATCATTGCGAAGCCCGCTCATGGCACGGCTGGCACCGTCATATGACGCTGGTCATGGCGGCAGCCGCTTTCCTGGCCAAACTCGGCGCCGATTTGCGCCGTTCGGCTCTCGGCAAACCGAACGAAACGAGTCCAAAGTCAGCAATCGCAGCCTGACGCGCAAAATCGCTCTTATCCCCACCGTCGCCGAAATTCGAACGTTGATCATGCGCCTCATCAGGCGAAAGCTTCACAGCCGTGCCTTCATTTTCGCCTGGTCGCTTTGGCGACGACGGCATCAAGCCCAGGCCATGATCGCTCACTACAAGAAAAGAGGCCATCTGCAACTGTAGTACTAG
>NZ_JBWKMB010000057.1:0-1368 GCF_056431025.1 Nitratireductor lacus
AGAGCTGGCTCCGCAAAATCGGACAGTGGTGTAAGTGGATTTTCTGCCTGACGGCAGCGAGGATTGTCGCTGCGAATCAGGAGTTGATATGACGAAGAGACCACGCCGCAATCACACATCGGCCTTCAAGGCGAAGGTGGCATTGGCCGCCGTGAAGGGAGACAAGACGCTGGCGGAGTTGGCGCAGCAGTTTGATGTTCACCCGAACCAGATCACGACGTGGCGCAAGCAGCTTCTGGAAGGCGCGGCAGGCGTGTTTGGGCAGGACAAGGCGGGATCGGCCGAGGCACCGGTCGATCTGAAGGCGTTGCATGCCAAGATCGGCGAACTGGCATTGGAGAACGATTTTTTGTCCGGCGCGCTCAGCAAGGCCGGCCTTGTGAGCGTAAAGCGATGATTGACCGCGAGCACGAGCTGCCCGTGGCGCGCCAGGCGAAGGTTCTGAACCTGGCGCGCAGCACGGTGTACTACAAGCCCCGTCCGGTTTCGGATGAGGACCTGGCGCTGATGCGTAGGCTCGATGAGTTGCATCTCGATTATCCCTTTGCGGGCACGCGGATGCTTCGATCGCTGCTACGACGCGAAGGCATTTCGGTCGGTCGCCGTCATGTGGCAACGCTGATGAAGCGGATGGGGATTTCGGCGATCTATCGCCGCCCCAACACGAGCAAACCCGCACCGGGCCACAAGATCTATCCGTATCTGCTGCGCGGGCTGAAGATCGAGCGGGCAAACCAGGTCTGGGCGATGGACATCAGCTATATTCCGATGCGGCGCGGCTTTGTCTATCTGGCCGCAGTCGTCGATGTCGCCAGCCGCAGGGTACTGGCGCATCAGCTTTCCATCACCATGGAGGCGGCGTTCTGCGTCGAGGTGCTTGAGGAGGCGCTGGTAAGATACGGCAAGCCGGAGATCTTCAACACCGACCAGGGCAGCCAATTCACCAGCGCCGATTTCACCGGCGTCTTGTTGAATGCCGGGGTCGCCATCAGCATGGACGGCAAGGGAGCTTGGCGCGACAACGTCTTCGTCGAGCGGCTGTGGCGGACGGTCAAATATGAGGAGGTCTATCTGCGCGCCTATGACAGCGTGTCTCAGGCACGTGCGTCGATCTCCAGCTATCTGACCTTCTACAACCAGGGGCGCCCGCATTCGAGCCTTGACGGCTGGACGCCTGATGAGGCCTATTTCGGCAAGCAGGTAAGGGCGATGGTCGCGTGATCGTCGCCGCGCGATTTTGCCGCAGCTCTGGTCGGGCTACGCCCTCCCGACGCCGCAGCAAAATCGCAAAGCCCCGCACTCAGTGTAACCCGGCAGGAATCCACTTAAATTCCGCGGGGCGCTGTCCAAACAACCGGAGCCAGCTCT
>NZ_JBWKMB010000058.1:0-1361 GCF_056431025.1 Nitratireductor lacus
GTTCAGCTCGAGCTCTTGCATTTCCTCGACTGTAATGCCGTTCTCGAGAAAGGCTAGAAGCAGTAGGCAGTGCAGATTCAAAGTCGCGCTGTGCAACGCGAGCGTCAAATAAGCTTCGACTCACATCTAAAAGCCCTGAATGTCGAAATAAGTCGAGTATAAGATGGATTAACACTACTTACTACCCTCTGTGACAGCTGACTTTAAGGCTTTTTTGATGCATTGCAGATTCAAAAACAGCGGGTAATTACGGAGTAAATGTAGTCAAGATATGAAAATAGGCTGGCCATTAGTACTGAAAACTTATTTGTCATGTGAGGAAGGTAGAGCCTCAACACATTGGTGTTAAAGCGGTATTGGTGGCCGCACTCTTAAGCGCCAAAATCAAAATTTTTCTGGATTATATAGTCTTCAATCTGTGTTGTATGCCGTGATCCAGTGAGTGGTGGCGCTCTGCATGAGTTGGCGGTAATCGCTGAGTCTTGTTTATCCAAATGCGTCAATATCTTTTGGATGGTGGCAGCGTCTGTAATGCATGCCATTATCTTGACCTTAGTACTCTCACACGCCTCACATATAGTGACATCAATATTGAATACTCGCTTCAACCTTTGCGCCCAACTCATGCTGCGAGCATGGTACGGCTTATCTGGATCTTTCGGACGTTCTGCTAAGCGAGGACTATTCTTCCCACGCTGAGAAGCCGTGACCTTTGCGCGTACATTGCTATTAGGCGCAAACACGCCATAAAATCGAGTCAGGTTAAGTCTAGGCGGCGGTACCAGTGCAGCCAACTTACTAATGAAGTCAAGTGGCGAAAAAAACACATGAGTAGTTCCGTCTTTGTAGGGCGTCTTGAGTTCATATCTGACGTTACCAGTAGATGTGAGGTTTAGGCGTTTTTCACTTACTGCTGGCCTGGCGATATATCTACAAAGACGCTCTAGCTTACCCGTTTGATGGGTGTCGGCGAAAACCCCCGCATGTAAACTAAATCCGTCTATTTGAGCTAATTGACCATAGTTATCTTCATCTTTTGCAGGCAACGTTTGTAGCGAGAATACTTTCTTACCTATATCCTTCCCAACCGCAATGCGATAGTTCACTGAGGCGGCTTGTAAGTGCAGCAGTCCATCTTCGTCTTCTAGCGGTAAATCCAAAAAAGCACTGTTTGCATCTCGTTCAATTAGCCCTGCCTTTTCCAAGTATGCGGCAACTCTGTGACTGCGATTAAAGTTCTGGCTATTCTTAGGCGCTTGAATATGCGGATCAGCCTGCAAGAATCTACCCAAGGTTGGATCGTAGATCCGACCCCCCATATGGATTAATCGGGTACTTGATTTACAATACCGTTTTCAATG
>NZ_JBWKMB010000059.1:0-1327 GCF_056431025.1 Nitratireductor lacus
GGGAGTATCAGAATTTTCGTGTTTGGCCGGGCGGGTTTAACATTGATCAGGCCATTGCCCGCATGAAGCGTTCGCCGAAAAGAACAGCGAACTGGGCCTTGGCCATCGCCCATTCACGAGGCGGCATTTTCCACTCTTTCTCGGCGCGGTTCAAGACCAGGAAGAGGAGCTTTGTGGCGGCTTCGTCATTGGGGAAATGGCCCCTGGCGCGCACGGCGCGGCGGAGCTTGGAATTCAGCGCCTCGATGGCATTGGTCGTGTACAAGATTCGACGGACGTCAGAAGGGAAGGCAAAGAAGGGCACGACCTCGCCCCAGGCCCGCCGCCAGCTCTGGCCGATCGCCGGGTATTTCTTGCCCCAGAAGCTCTCCTCGAAGGCGGCAAGCGCTTCTTCGCCTTCCTTGGCGTCGACGGCCCGATAAATGCCCTTTAGCGCCGCCGCGACGGGCTTGCGATCCTTGTAGGAGACGAAATCCAGGCTGTGCCTGAGGAGATGAACAATGCATGTCTGGACTGTGGCTTCGGGAAAGACGGCGGTGATGGCCTCCGGGAAGCCCTTCAGCCCGTCGACGACGGCGAGCAGAATGTCCTCGACACCGCGGTTCTTCAATTCGTTCATGACGCGAAGCCAAAACTTGGCGCCTTCGTTTTGCTCGATCCAGAGCCCAAGTATTTCCTTCGTGCCGTCGGCCCGTACGCCGAGTGCAATATGGACGGCCTTGTTGCGGACCAGCCCCTCATCGCGGATCTTGACCCGCAGCGCATCGAAGAACACCAGCGGATAGACCGATTCCAGCGGCCGGCCCTGCCAGGCGGCGACCTCCTCGACAATGGCGTCGGTCACCGTTGAGATCAGATCCGGCGAGACCTCGATGCCATAGAGCTCGCGCAGATGCCCGACAATCTCGCGCGTACTCATGCCGCGGGCATACATGGAGATGATCTTGTCGTCGAAGCCAGGGAAACGGCGCTGATATTTGGCGATCAGTTGCGGATCAAAGCTGCCTTCCCGATCGCGGGGAATCTCAAGCTCAAAGGAGCTGCTCTCCGTCGTCACCGTCTTCTTGCCGTAGCCGTTGCGGCGGTTGCCGCCTTCATCATCGCCGTCAAGATGATGATCCATCTCGGCGTTCAGAACGCGCTCGGCAAACGCTTTCTTCAGATCGTCAAGGAGGCCATTGGGATCGAAAATTGTCTTCGGATCGGCTCCAGCCAGAAGCTGATCGACAAGCGCATCAGGAATTTTAGGGTCTTTGCGTCGGGCCATGGGAAACATTCTCCTTTCTTCCCACTATGCCCGGCCAAACACGAAAATTCTGATACTCCC
>NZ_JBWKMB010000060.1:0-1241 GCF_056431025.1 Nitratireductor lacus
TGGCCTGCTGCCGGTTTTTCGGACACGAGGTTAAGCTAACATAGCTCGCTCCTCGAACTCCACGGGGCTCAGATAGCCCAGTGTCGAGTGCCTGCGCCGCGGATTGTAGAAGCGCTCGATATAATCGAACACATCCGCCCTGGCGTCATCCCTTGTCCTGTAGACCTTGCGGGCCGTTCGCTCGGTCTTTAGCGAGGAGAAGAAGCTCTCCATTGCCGCATTGTCCCAGACATTGCCCGACCGGCTCATCGAGCAGGTGATGCCGTGGTCGGCCATCAGGCGCTGGAACTGCTCGCTCGTATATTGGCTCCCCTGGTCCGAATGATGCATGAGGCTGTCGGGCCTGCCTCTCCTCCAGATCGCCATGATGAGGGCGTCCGTGACGAGCTGGGCTGTCATCTCGGCCTTCATCGCCCAACCGACGACGCGGCGGGAGAACAGATCGATGACGGCGGCGACATAAAGCCATCCCTCCGCAGTCCAGAGATAGGTGAAGTCGGCCACCCACTTCCGGTTCGGAGCAGACGCCTCGAACGCGCGGTCGAGAAGGTTTTGCGACACCACTGTCCGCTTTCCTGTGTCCTTCGGCAGTCCCCGCCGGCGTGGTCGCGCCCGCAGGCCGTTCTCCCGCATCAGCCGCTCGATGCGGTGCAGGCCGCAGGAGAACCCATCGGCGAGGACATCGTGCCAGACACGACGTGCGCCATAGGTGCGGTCGCTGCTCTTGAAGCTTCGATCGATCGCGCCGAGGAGCGTCTCATCATGTCGCGACCGAGCGCTGGGCATGCGGGTGAGCCAGGCATGAAAGCCCGAACGCGAGACATCCAGCGCTTCGCAAAGCCATGCCACCGGCCAGATCGAACGGTGCTTTGCAATGAAGGCGAATTTCATATCGCGTCCTTTGCAAAGTAGGCTGCGGCCTTTTTTAGGATGTCGCGCTCCGCCTTGAGCTTCGCGACCTCCTTGCGCAGTCGATCGATCTCGAGCTGCTCAGGCTTCATCTGTCCGTGTCCGGGAAACGCATGCTGCGGGTCAGCGCACAGTTCCCTGACCCATTTGCGCAGCACATTCTCATGGAGATCAAGATCGCGGGCAGCCTGGGCGACCGACACGCCTCGTTCCTTGACCAGTCTCACCGCCTCAAGCTTGAACTCGCGGCTAAACTTCCTTCTCTGCATTCACAAACTCCGGTTTCGTCAAAAACACCTTATCTCGGTGTCCACGAAACCGGCAGCAGGCCA
>NZ_JBWKMB010000061.1:0-1235 GCF_056431025.1 Nitratireductor lacus
TGACGTGCCACCCGGATTTCGGACCGTTCTGAACTGGAATTTTCCAATTATGATCCCTGCCATGGGAGAAGGAGAATTCCATGAAGAAGTCGAAGTTTTCGGAGGCGCAGATCGCCTTCATCCTGCGCCAGGCCGATGAGGGAACGCCGGTTGCAGAGGTCTGCCGCAAGGCAGGTATCTCGGATGCAACGTTTTACAATTGGCGTAAGCGCTATGGCGGGCTGACGCCGTCGGAGGTCAAGCGGATGCGCCAACTGGAAGACGAGAACAATCGACTGAAGAAGCTGGTTGCCGATCTGTCGCTCGACCGGGCCATGCTGCAGGATGTCCTGTCAAAAAAGCTCTGAAGCCTGCTCGCCGACGCTGGCTTGTCGATGAGGTTCGCGAAGACTGGAAGGTGTCGATCCGTCGCGCTTGTTCTTGTCTTCGGATCGATACCTCGCTCTATCACTACAAGTCGAAGCGCGGCGACCAGGCTGCACTGAAGGCCAGGATCAAGGAGATCGCAGCGACGCGGGTGCGCTACGGCTACCGGCGGGTTCATGTCCTGCTGCGCCGCGAGGGTTGGCCCGTGAACGCCAAGCGAATCTATCGCCTTTACAAGGAGATGGGGTTGCAGTTGCGCAACAAGGCCCCGAAGCGCCGCGTGAAGGCGAAGCTGCGTGAGGACCGGACGGAGGCCATGCATTCCAACGATGTGTGGGCAATGGACTTCGTCCATGATCAACTGGCAACGGGCCGCAAAATCCGCGTTTTGACCGTCGTCGACACCTTCTCGCGCTTCTCGCCGGTTGTCGATCCGCGGTTCAGCTACAGGGGAGAAGATGTCGTGGCAACGCTGGAGCGGACATGCCGGTTGGTCGGCTATCCGAAGACGATCCGGGTCGACCAGGGTTCGGAGTTCATCTCCCGCGACCTTGATCTGTGGGCATACGCCAATGACGTCATCCTCGACTTCTCGCGCCCGGGCAAGCCCACGGACAATGCGTTCATCGAGTCCTTCAACGGCAAGTTCAGGACGGAGTGCCTCAATGCGCACTGGTTCCTGACGCTTGACGACGCCCGCTCGAAAATGGAGGAATGGCGTAAGGACTACAACAACGTCCGCCCGCACAGCGCAATCGGCAACAAGCCGCCGATATCGTTCATGAAAGGCTCATCGGCACCTTCTGCCGCCTGAGCCCGACACCCCGGAAGTTCCGGTTCGGGGCGATCCAAAGAAGGGGTGCACGTCA
>NZ_JBWKMB010000062.1:0-1115 GCF_056431025.1 Nitratireductor lacus
GATCAAAAAAACAGTGGCAACATATCATGCAGATGCATGCACAATATACGGGTACAACGTAAGCGATCAAAATAGACCGTTCTTCTTTTACTAAGTTGAGCCCCTAAAATGAGGTCATTGATTAAGATAGGAGAAAATATCAATGACTAGACGTAACCCTCAAGAATGGCAGCAACTCATCGACGCACAAGAAGCTAGCGATATGACCATCGCCCAGTTTTGTTACGCGCATAACATTAATCAGTCCACATTTTATTTGCAACGTAAAAAACGACAAGCACTCGCATTGCAACAAACATCAGGGCAATGGTTGCCGATTGGATCCCTGTCTTCACAACAGCCAGATACGCGCCAGTGGCAAATTGAATTAAGCTTACCCAATGGTGTGGTTCTGAATATGAGTACCGGCGGATAATGCTCACGGCCAGTAGTGCAAATATATGGTTGTATCTTGGTGTAACCGATATGCGTAAGCAGTTTGATGGCTTAGCCGCGTTGGTGAATAATCAATTGCAGATGCAAGCGCAATTAGGTGATTGGTTCGTGTTTGTCAATCGTAAGCGCACGATGATGAAGGTGCTATATTATCATCAAGGTGGCTACTGCTTATGGTAAAACGATTGGAGCGTGGCACCTTTGCTAAGGTCTCAAGCAGCGAGAATAAAATCGCCCTGAACACCGCGCAGTTACAGTGTTTAATTGACGGTATTTATTGGCAAAAAGGCAAACAAAACAAGCGACTTAAGTAGCTGAATTTGCTATACTTCGTCGCATGAAAAGCGCTGCTGATTTACCTCACAATACACCGAATATTCGACCAGAAGAATATGCAAATGTGTGTGCGAAACTGGCTGAGTCACAAGCACAAGCCGCACAGTTACAGCAACAAGTCGACTGGTTCAAACGCCAGTTGTTTGGGCGTAAGTCAGAAAAGCACATCATAGCTAATCCTGACCAAGCCAACTTGTTTGGTCAAACTCAAGATGAAGGTTTACCGCCTGCCCCTAAAAAAGCCATCAAGGGCTACACTCGCTCGGTGAAACAAAAAGACGACAATCACGTCAATGACACCGGTCTTCGCTTTACCGATGATGTCCCGACTAAAGTCATTGATG
>NZ_JBWKMB010000063.1:0-1111 GCF_056431025.1 Nitratireductor lacus
TGCCTCGACATCACATACCGCTTGTTTGGCTCGCCAGAGCTTAAGGGCTTGGTTGGCATCGTCTTCACAGGCAAATTCCAACTGGCACAGTTTTTTAAAACTCTTACGCGCCTGCTCCGCTTGTTTGAGCATGCGCTTGTCGAGGGTATGACGCTCCCGTTTTTGTGCCTGTTCGCTTCGAACCAGTAA
The DNA here is from genome assembly GCF_056431025.1 of Nitratireductor lacus. NCBI lineage: Bacteria > Pseudomonadati > Pseudomonadota > Alphaproteobacteria > Hyphomicrobiales > Phyllobacteriaceae > Nitratireductor > Nitratireductor lacus. The sequence goes on from NZ_JBWKMB010000063.1 coordinate 190, forward strand.
CCATTTTTGAGCGACACCCGCATAGTCGTTTTGACACCAAGTCCCTTCATAACCCTCGCTTATTGGCTCAAATGATAAGGTAGAAGCCGACCTTACTAGCACCTTTGCCTCTTTCAAGGTTTGTGGGACACGCGTGATAAACGTTTGCCCCATATTATGTAATTCCACTAATGTCTCTTGCGTATACAACGCCGCATCTGCCACTAAATAGCGATTCGACTGTGCGGCTTTTAAACTGCCGATATGGGCTTTAACAATCTGTTTAAACCCTTCCATGTCATTGCTGTTGCCACTGGCGGGTTTCATGTAAACCGGAATGCCTGATTGATTCTCACAAATCAAATTCAAAATGACTTGATTTAACTCTGGTCGATGGTCTCTTGAATAGCCTTTGGTTAAGCGCACCGTGTGCATATCATCGTCTGGCGTTTCTTGGCCATCGTAGTGAAAACTACTGGAATCTAAGTGCAGTGACTCATTAACCAGCCCTAAATGAGACACGACTTTCTCACCCAATTGCTGGTATAAATCGCTCACACCGTATTCATAGAGTGCATCTAAGCAACGTCCAAGGGCATCATCGTTGATATGCTTGGCCTCAATGCCTTTCCCCAATAGTCTATCCAGCGGTCTGTTCGTGAAGTATTCACTGTACATGTGCAATGTTCGGCCAGTGAAACCAAGCCCATTAAGCAGCATAGCGACAAATAAATCCCCTGTACTGACTTTACGTAGACCTGTATCACCAATCGTATTGTTAACAACGTCGGCTATTGCTAACTCTTTGGCAAAACCCGCGACTAACCCTAAGTGATCTAATGACTTGGCAGATGGAAATGACATATTTTTATGGCTCTCAAAAGAGAGTAATAGATCAAGAATAGGGATCTGTGTCAAGAGAAAAGTTTAAAAAAGAGCAACA
>NZ_JBWKMB010000064.1:0-1065 GCF_056431025.1 Nitratireductor lacus
TGCAACTGTAGTACTAGAGCGGTTCAGGTTTTGACGGAAGCGTATCCAGCGTTTTCGAGATAGTTTCTGCATTCGGTTTTTTGGATCGTCGCTATAAGATGGCCGATGTGGCGCCAAGTATCCTCGATGGTTCGCTTCTGGGCCTGTCGCATCCAGTGCTTGATCTTGGCGAAGGCCTGCTCAATGGGGTTCAGATCGGGGGAATAGGGTGGCAGGAACCAGAGCCTTGCTCCAGCGGCCTTGATGGCCTGACGGATGGCCGCGGCTTTGTGCGATCCGAGATTGTCCATGATGACGATGTCACCAGGTCTGAGCACAGGCACGAGCTGCTGTTCGACATAGGCACGGAAGCACTGCCCGTTGATCGGTCCATCGAAGACGCAAGGCGCCGTCAGTTGGTCGCAGCGCAGCGCGCCGAGGAAGGTCAGCGTGCGCCAGTGGCCGTGCGGGGCGAAGCCGCGCAGGGGCTTGCCCTTCTGCCCCCAGCCGCGCAGCGGGGCCATGTTGGTCTTGATCCACGTTTCATCGATGAACACCAGCTTGTGTGGATCGAGATCCGCCTGAAAGGATCGCCAGCGTCGCCGCCTACGGGCAATGTCGGCGCGGGCCTGCTCAAGGGCGAACAGTGTTTTTTTTAAACCGAAGCCCCTCACGGCGCAGGAAGTTCCACACCGTGTCGTGCGACACCTTCACCCCGCGCGCCGCCAGCTCATCCTTCAGCCCGTGCAGCGTCAGATGCGGTGTCTGGTTGATACGCTCGACGATGAATGCCCGATGCGGTTCCAGAACGCGCTTGCGATGCCCACCCATCTTGCCGGGCGCCACCGAGCCGGTAGCCCGGTAGCGCTGATGCCACTTCACGACCGAGGAAACAGAAACTCCGAAGCGGGCCGCGACAGACCGGCAGCTCTCGCCGCTTTCGACCGCTCCGACAACGCGCTCACGAAGATCATTGGATAGAGGTGCTGTCATCAGATGCTGGCCTCCTTCCCAGCCAGCATCTTGAATCACAAAATCGGCAATCCGGGAATCCCTACCGATTCAGTCAAGCTCTGAACCGCTCTA
>NZ_JBWKMB010000065.1:0-1043 GCF_056431025.1 Nitratireductor lacus
CGCGTCGTCATCTGGAACGCCTCGATCGCCTCATCGTCCAGAATGGGCGAGTAGATCACACGGCCTGAATCCTTCAGCCAGCTGTGCTCCGGCCCGACGCCCGGATAGTCGAGCCCCGCAGACACCGAATGCCCGTCGAGGATCTGACCGTCGTCGTTCTGCAGAAGATAGGTGCGGTTGCCATGCAGCACGCCCGGACGGCCAGCCGTCATGGAAGCGCAGTGCTCTTCCCCCTCAAGCCCATGCCCGCCAGCCTCGACGCCGTGGATTTCCACCTGACGGTCATCGAGGAAGGGATGGAACAGGCCGATGGCGTTCGAGCCGCCGCCCACCGCCGCCACGATGGCATCCGGCAGCCGGCCTTCAAGCTCCTGGATCTGTTCGCGCGCTTCCGTGCCGATCACCGACTGCAGGTCGCGCACCAGTTCGGGATAGGGATGCGGGCCTGCCGCCGTGCCAATCAGGTAATAGGTGTCCTCCACATTGGTCACCCAGTCGCGCAGCGCCTCGTTCATGGCGTCTTTCAGCGTGCCATGGCCCGAAGAAACCGGCTTCACCTCGGCGCCCAGAAGATGCATGCGGAAGACGTTCGGCTTCTGCCGCTCCACATCGGTCGCGCCCATATAGACCACGCAGGGCAGGCCGAAGCGGGCCGACACGGTGGCCGACGCCACGCCATGCTGGCCGGCGCCGGTCTCGGCGATGATGCGGGTCTTGCCCATGCGCTTTGCAAGCAGGATCTGGCCGAGGCAGTTGTTGATCTTGTGCGAGCCGGTGTGGTTCAGGTCCTCGCGCTTGAAGTAAATCTTCGCGCCGCCCAGATGTTCGGTCAGGCGTTCTGCGAAATAGAGCGGCGAGGGACGGCCCGTGTAGTGACGGCCGAGATATTCGAGCTCGGCCCGAAACGCCGGATCGTTCTTCGCCTCGTTCCAGTGTTTTTCCAGATCGAGGATCAGCGGCATCAGCGTTTCGGCAACGAACCGGCCACCGAAGATGCCGAACATGCCGTCATCGTCAGGGCCAATCCGGAAGGAATTGGGTTC
>NZ_JBWKMB010000066.1:0-998 GCF_056431025.1 Nitratireductor lacus
TGTGCGCGCAGGCTTCACCAAGATCCATCTCGATACGAGCATGGGCTGCGCCGGTGAACCCGCAGCGCTCGACGATGCGGTGACGGCGGAACGCGCCGCCGACCTCGCCGCTGTTGCCGAGGCCGCAGCATCAAAAAGCGGAAAGCCGCTGCCCGTTTATGTGATCGGCACGGAGGTTCCGATTCCGGGAGGGGCGCACGAAGCCATCGACCATCTGGAAGTGACACGCCCGAGAGCGGCCCTAGAGACGATCGAAGTGCATCGCGACGCTTTCGCCAGGCGCGGCCTGGAGGATGCTTTCAAGCGTGTCATTGCTTCGGTGGTGCAGCCGGGCGTGGAGTTTGGAAACGAGAATGTGGTTGTGTATGATCCCGTCGCTGCAAAGGCGTTGAGCGCGACCTTGAAGGACGTTCCAGACTTGGTCTTCGAGGCTCATTCGACCGACTATCAGCCGGAGGCTGCGTTGCGTGCCCTGGTCGCCGATGGGTTTGCCATTCTGAAGGTGGGGCCAGGGCTGACTTTTGCTATGCGCGAAGCGCTGTACGGGCTGAGCGCCATAGCCTTGGAACTCGGTCTTCTGAGCGCGGAGGAAAGTCTTTCGGCTTCGATGGAAAAGCTTCTTCTTGCCGAACCCGGCGATTGGCGGAGTTATTATCACGGCAATGACGCGGAAATGCATGTGCAGCGTCACTACAGCTATTCGGACCGAATCCGCTATTACTGGCAACATCCCCCGGCGAAACAAGCGGTCGAGCGCGTGTTCGCAGCGCTTGAAGGAGGTGACATACCTGCTCCGCTAATCAGCCAGTATCTGGGTTCGATACGTGACCGGGTGGAATGCGGCGAGGTCGAAGTGAGGCCACGCGGGTTGGTGCTTGGGGCTATCACGCGCGTGCTCGAGATCTATGAGCGGGCATGCACTGATGCACCGGATAGTGACGGTTCCTAAGCTGAAAGGTCACAGGCTCGAATCTTGTCAGGAAATCCAATGAAATCAA
>NZ_JBWKMB010000067.1:0-906 GCF_056431025.1 Nitratireductor lacus
AGAGTCGGTTTCGAAACTCATGATGATCGAGCCAATCGGCGAATGATCAGCATGGCAGATGCGGCGTAGAGGAAGGCTGCGGCGGAATTGACGGTGGCCTCGAAGTCCTTTGCCAGCCGTCTGTTACGATTGATCCAGGCGAAGAACCGCTCCACCACCCACCGCCTTGGCAGAACGACGAAGCCGACCTGATCCGGCTTTTTCCTGACGATTTCGACGAGGATGTTCGTAGCCGCCGTGACCCGCTCGTGGTTGTATCCGCCATCGGCCCAGACGTGCTTGATGAAGGGGAACAAAGGGCGTGAGACCTGAAGCAACGGGCCACCGCCGTCGCGGTCTTGAATGTTGGCGGGGTGCGGTTCGACAAGCAGCGCCCGCCCATCGGTGTCGACCAGCGCGTGGCGCTTGCGGCCGTTGATTTTCTTTCCGGCATCATAGCCGCGAGGCCCGCCGGATTCGGTTGTTTTGACACTTTGGCTGTCGATGATGGCCGCCGATGGGCTGGCGTCACGGCCGACACGTTCGCGGTCAGCCATGACCAAGGCGTGGTTGAGCTTCTCGAACACCGAGGTGTCACGAAAGGCCGCGAACCAGCGATAGACGGTCGGCCAAGGTGGAAAATCCAATGGCAAAAGCCGCCAGGCGATGCCGCCGCGCAACACGTAGAAGATTGCGTTGACGATCTCGCGCATCGACCAGGCACGTGGACGGCCCGATTTCCGGGCGGCGGGAAGATGATGTTCTATCAGGCTCCACTCCGCATCCGTCAGATCGGTCTGGTATCGAACTGTCGGACGGCTATGTTGAATACGGGTGGTCGGGGTCCACATGAGAATCTCCAGGAAGGTCGCAATTCCTTGGAATCACGTGAACCTCGGCCCCTCAACTCCTTTCGAAACAGCCTCT
>NZ_JBWKMB010000068.1:0-737 GCF_056431025.1 Nitratireductor lacus
CTCGACCTGTCCGCCATCGCCGGTTCTGGCCCGAAGGGCCGGATCGTCAAGGCCGATGTGGAAGCCGCCGGCAAGGATGGCGGTGCGAAGGCAGCCGAAGCAGCACCTTCTGCCGCTCCGTCCGCGCCGCTGGCCATGTCCGACGATCAGGTCATGAAACTGTTCGAGGAAGGTTCTTACGAGCTCATCCCGCATGACAGCATGCGCAAGACCATCGCCCGCCGTCTGGTCGAGGCGAAATCCACCATCCCGCATTTCTACCTGACGCTCGATTGCGAGATCGACGCGCTTCTGGCGCTGCGCAAGGAGTTGAACGATGCCGCGCCGATGGTGAAGACCGGGGATGGCGAAAAGCCGGCTTACAAGCTGTCGGTCAACGACATGGTCATCAAGGCCCATGCGAAAGCGCTTGCCATGGTGCCGGAGGCGAATGTCTCCTGGACCGAGAGCGCCATGGTGAAGCACAGACATGCCGATGTGGGCGTGGCCGTGTCGATCCCCGGCGGTCTCATCACGCCGATCATTCGCCGCGCCGACGAGAAGACGCTGTCGGCGATCTCCAACGAGATGAAGGATCTGGCCGCGCGGGCGCGTTCGCGCAAGCTGAAGACGGAAGAGTTCCAGGGCGGCAACACGGCCGTTTCCAATCTCGGCATGTTCGGCATCAAGGACTTCGCCGCCGTCATCAACCCGCCGCATGCGACGATCCTCGCGGTTGGCGCGGGCGAGCAGCGGGC
>NZ_JBWKMB010000069.1:0-707 GCF_056431025.1 Nitratireductor lacus
CTTGAACTCGCGGCTAAACTTCCTTCTCTGCATTCACAAACTCCGGTTTCGTCAAAAACACCTTATCTCGGTGTCCACGAAACCGGCAGCAGGCCAGGAGGCCAACTGAGAAGTTTGATGCAACCCTTCAATGCGTGTCGCTTCTATTCCTCCCGGTCTCCAGGCCGAGGAGGCGCTACTCTGCTTTAGCAGAGTTAGTTGGTCCATATACTCGGTTAGGGCGTTCTCCGCGCGGTTGAAGCGCAGATCTTCGCCTTGACGGAAGCTTTCATAGATACAGACATCAAACGAACGGCGGAGTGTCTGTCGAGCCGCGCTTCCGGTAGACTGACAGTGCGGTCCAGTGAGATATCGGAGAATTAGTCTTGCCGTGTTTTTCGCTCTCCCTGAAAGGACCAAGGACTGGGTAATCATTGCAATCAGGACACTGTCTTGATTGCCAAATCTGTTCTGGCTGAATAGGTCTTCAAGTTCTGAAATTTGTTTGTCACTCAGGCGCTTATCGTCTTCGTGAACTCGGACGGTCGACCCGACCGCGCGCAAGAGATCTTCAGTAGTCATCTGTTAGCCTGTTAATATTCGTCAATAGCTTCAGTGCGGCGAATTCCGTCGGGGAGTATCAGAATTTTCGTGTTTGGCCGGGCGGGTTTAACATTGATCAGGCCATTGCCCGCATGAAGCGTTCGCCGAAAAGAACAGCGAACTGG
>NZ_JBWKMB010000070.1:0-656 GCF_056431025.1 Nitratireductor lacus
TTCAGGCGGCGAGTAAGTGACGCCTTCAAGTTCGCTGCTACACACGCAGCTTAGAAAGACAGTCGTAATAAATCACTAAACCTAGCATTGTTCGCTGCTACACACGCAGCTTAGAAAATGGACTTACAGCACAACAAAATTGTGCTTGAGTTCGCTGCTACACACGCAGCTTAGAAAGGCTTGTAGTGTATGTATTGCCATGCGCTACTGTTCGCTGCTACACACGCAGCTTAGAAAAAGATGGGAAATATCGCTAGAACTCAATACATGTTCGCTGCTACACACGCAGCTTAGAAATTGATAAGTATACCGAAGATGGCGTTATCACCGTTCGCTGCTACACACGCAGCTTAGAAATCACGTGCAACTGGCTCAATGGATAATGGCACGTTCGCTGCTACACACGCAGCTTAGAAAACAATACTTCGCATAATGTAGTCAGTGTTATGGTTCGCTGCTACACACGCAGCTTAGAAACTTCGAATACTCAAGCGTGTTTGAGTGCAATTGTTCGCTGCTACACACGCAGCTTAGAAATGTATAGGCAGGGAAGTAATAGGCGAGACCGTGTTCGCTGCTACACACGCAGCTTAGAAAGTGCTATGTGTAAATTATTTGCACTACGTGCAGTTCGCTGCTACACACGCAGCTTAGAA
>NZ_JBWKMB010000071.1:0-644 GCF_056431025.1 Nitratireductor lacus
TGAATAGCCCCGAGTTTCGTGGACACCCTCGGGTTACATTTCCTGCTGCCGTTCGAACTCGACGGGTGACAGCATCCCGTTCCTGACGTGTTTGCGCTTCGGGTTGTAGAACATCTCGATGTAGTCGAACACGTCCTTCCTTGCATCCTCGCGTGTTCGGTAGGTCTTGCGCCGTATCCTCTCGCGCTTGAGGAGATTGAAGAAGCTCTCCGCCACGGCATTGTCATGACAATTACCGCGACGGCTCATCGAGTGCTCAAGATTATGCTGCTTCAGGAACGCCGCCCAGTCCATGCTGGTGAACTGCGAGCCTTGATCGGAATGGACCAGAACCTTGCTCTTCGGCTTTCGACGCCACACCGCCATGAGCAACGCCTGCAGCACGACATCAGTGGTCTGCCGACTCTGCAGCGACCAGCCGATGACGCGGCGCGAGAACAGGTCGATCACCACGGCCAGATAGGCAAAGCCCTCCTGGATCCGGATACGCAGGCAGCGGCACATCGCCCGCACCGTGAACTGCTGGCGATGCTCGGCAACAAACGCGTATCTCACTTTGCATCCTTGGCGAAATACGCGGTGGCTTTTTTTAAGATGTCGCGTTCCTCGGTGACGCGCGCCAGCTCCTTCTTCAGACGACGTAT
>NZ_JBWKMB010000072.1:0-631 GCF_056431025.1 Nitratireductor lacus
ATAGGACAGGCGCTGGCCGTCCATGTCGATGACGCCGAAGCCCGTGGTTTGCAGGCCGGGGTCGATTCCTAGAATACGCATGGTGTTTGATTATCCATATTGCCGCCGGCCGGCCGCTGTGTGCCGAAGATGGCGGTGCCGGGCCAAGGTCACCTTGTAAAACCGGGCTTGAGCGCGCCCCTTCATTCATGGCGCTGCTGGCAGGGCATGTCAGGGGATGGCCACCATGGGTATATAGCGTGCAATCGTGCGCGAGCGCTGCGCCAGATATCCCGATTGCTGCATTTTTTCAAGGCGCTTGGGCTGGGGCAGCATGGCCGCCAGGCGAGCGGCTTCCAGGGGGCTGAGCTGGGCTGCGCTTTTGCGAAAGTAGCGCTGTGCGGCCGCTTCGGCGCCGAATATGCCCTGGCCCCATTCCACGTTGTTGAGGTAGATCTCCAGAATCCGCTGCTTGCTCAGAAACAGCTCCAGCAGCTGGGTCAGCACCAGCTCCTGCCCTTTGCGCAGGAAATTGCGCTCCCCCGACAGCAGCAGATTCTTGGCCAGTTGCTGGCTGATGGTGGAGCCGCCATAGATCTTGGCGGGGCGGTCTGTCGCCTCGGCACGGGCTTCGGCGCGGACATTGCGCTTG
>NZ_JBWKMB010000073.1:0-622 GCF_056431025.1 Nitratireductor lacus
TGCGCGGCCAGAAGCCTCTGAAGCCGAAGGAACGCACGGCACCGGTGAAGGAGACGAAGGTCTCGCGCGCCGATCCCGACAGCGGTTATATGGTGCGCGAGGGCAAGCCCAAAGGCTTCTTCTATCTCGATCATCGTACGGTGGATGGCCGCCACGGCATCATCACCGACACCCATGCCACACCGGCCAGCCTGCATGACTCGATTGTCTATCTTGGCCGTCTCGACCGGCAGGTGGGACGCTTCGGCTTCAATGTCGGAGCGGTCGGGCTTGATGCCGGCTATGCTACGCCGGCCATCGCCAAAGGGCTTGAAGAGCGCGCCATCATGGGGGTGACGGGCTATCGCAATCCAACGCCACCACGGCCCGGCATGATGCGCAAGAGGGAGTTTGCCTATGAGGCTGAAGCCGATGTCTATCGCTGTCCGCAAGGTCAGGCGCTCGCCTATGCCACCACCGATCGCAATGGCTACCGCCATTACAAATCCGACCCGTCCATCTGCCGCGACTGCCCGCTTCTTGCCTCCTGCACCAGCAATGCAAAGGCGGTGCGCACCATCACGCGTCATGTGTGGGCCGATCACCGGGAACGGGCCGACCGGCTAAGGCTGACGCCGAAGGG
>NZ_JBWKMB010000074.1:0-578 GCF_056431025.1 Nitratireductor lacus
GCGCTTGAACTCATCACTGAAATTGCTGGTCCCCATCATGGCCTCCTTGCCTCAAATTTAGGGAAGAAGGCGTCCACAAATCTAGGGGCTATTCAGTAATCGCGCAGGGCGTGCCCCACGGTATAAACCAAGCCGATGGGGCAATAGATCAACTGGTCATTGTAGCGAACGATATGACGTGAGATTGCATTGCCGGCAACGGACGCAGAGGCAAACCACAGCTCCGCTTCACGAACCGCTTGTTCGAAGCTCAAACCGGGATTGCAACCGGTTTTCATGATGCCGAGAGACGTTTCGTGGTACAGACCGTTCTTGGCCCGATAGCGCGCCTTCCACACGGTGCTGGTTCCGGCTTTCCGTAGAATTCCCACGTGTCTGCCCAGGCCAAGCTCATACCAGTAGATGGCTTTTCTCGGAGGGAGAGATTCTCTGAGTTTTTGCGATGTCAGGTCGTATTTCGCCATTACCATGGATCCTTCGTGCTGGCCTGCTGCCGGTTTTTCGGACACGAGGTTAAGCTAACATAGCTCGCTCCTCGAACTCCACGGGGCTCAGATAGCCCAGTGTCGAGTGCCTGC
>NZ_JBWKMB010000075.1:0-551 GCF_056431025.1 Nitratireductor lacus
CTTCTCGATCATGGCCAGATCGTATTTGCCCTTGTTGGCGCTGGCCTTCAGATGCGTCGAGTCGGTGTAAAGCACCGTGCCATCGACCAGACCGGCACCAATCGCCTGCTCCACGATCCGGTCGAAGATCGCCTGCGCCACCTGCGTGTTGTTGAAGCGCCGGCGCCGGTTCTGCGACAGGGTCGAGGCGTCGAACACCTTGTCGCAAAGCTTCAGACGCAGGAACCAGCGATAGGCCACATTCACCTCGATCTCGCGCACCAATTGCCGTTCGGAGCGAATGCCGAACAGATAGCCGATGAACAGGGCCTTGAACATCAGGGTCGGATCAAGCGCCGGGCGGCCATTGTCGGAGCAATAAAGCCCCTCGACCAGGGGATGGATGAACGAGAAGTCGATCACCGCGTCGATCTTGCGAAGCAGGTGATCCTTCGGAACAAGACTGTCGAGAGTGACCATCTCGAGCGCTGTCTGTTCGGGGGCCGGTGTCTTCAACATGACCCAGTGAATCAAAAACCCCCGGCAAATGCCAGGGGTTTGTCAGCAGTCTG
>NZ_JBWKMB010000076.1:0-548 GCF_056431025.1 Nitratireductor lacus
TGGATATTGACCACTTTAAAGCAGTTAATGATCGATACGGCCACAGTGCAGGTGACATCATCCTTCAGGAAACAGCGAAGATCATTAACCACGCAAGCCGCCAAACAGATTTACTGTTCCGTTATGGCGGTGAAGAATTCTTATTAGTCCTGAATAAAACAGATCATAACGGCGCCACCATTATTGCAGAACGCATCCGCCAAGCACTTGAAGCTCATGCCGTAAAATGTGGCGAATCTGAGATCACGGTCACTTCAAGCATAGGTGTTGCCAGCTGCCGAAGCACAGATTCGACGGAAGACTTGGTTGGTCGAGCTGACAAAGCGCTTTACCAAGCTAAAATTGCAGGGCGAAACCAAACCCAATCTGGAGAATTAACTGGCAACAGCTAATTCACAGCAATAATCCAGAACAAAAAAAAGAGTGGTCATCGCCACTCTTTTTTTGTTTTTATCCCAGAAAAAACGACTAATTAAAACCGTTTTCTCTTTGGCGTTCGACGTTGAGCCTGTTTCTGTTGACGCTTACGCCTGCCCATTTCCAGCTTC
>NZ_JBWKMB010000077.1:0-544 GCF_056431025.1 Nitratireductor lacus
TTGTCTTCCTAAGCCCGCTTGGCCTCCGACTTATCGAGAGGTTCACGTACGGTTCTGTGAAAGCCTGAAGGGGAAGCTCCTTCGGGCTACTCGACTGTTTTTAAGCTACTTCTTTCTCTAGTTTTTGACCGTCATCGTCTGGGTTTAAATACACTTCCGTCACTGGCTCCCAGTCTCTAATGTCTCCACGCCATCTATTTGGCATTTGCTGTTTAGCCTTAAGATAAAGTGCCTTTCGTTGCGCTAACACCGTTTTTTCTTTGCCACTATGGCGTTGCTCAGGCGTCACAAACTTAATACTGCTATGTTTGTGCTCAGTATTGTACCAAGTCACGAAGGTCATCACCCAATCCCTCGCTGCCGTTAGTGAATCGAAGGGCATGCTTGGATACTGAGGCACGTATTTCATTGTCCCAAACAAACTTTCTGAATACGGGTTGTCATTACTCACAGATGGCCGACTAAACCATCGGGCAACGCCTAAATGTTGCAGTGTCGACAACATCGTCGCCCCTTTCATCGCCGAGCCATTGTCCGAGTGTAC
>NZ_JBWKMB010000078.1:0-525 GCF_056431025.1 Nitratireductor lacus
GCTGCACGCAGCCGCTGGTGGCGTGGGCATGCTGGTGTCGCAATGGGCCAAGCTCGAAGGTCTGAATGTGATCGGTACGGTTTCCAGCGATGCCAAGGCCGAAGTGGCCAAGGCCAACGGCTGCGTTCACACCATCAACTACAGCCATGAAGATGTGGCCAAGCGCGTGCGTGAACTGACGAACGGCGTGGGCGTGAATGCCGTGTTCGACAGCGTGGGCAAGGACACGTTTGAAGGCTCGCTCAACAGCCTGAAGACACGCGGCCTGATGGTTTGCCTGGGCACGGCTTCCGGTTCGATCCCTCCGTTCAATCCGCAGATCCTGGCCGGCAAGGGCTCGCTGTTCCTGACCCGTCCCGCCTCGGCGCACTACATTGCCGACCCTGTCGAGCGTGCAGAGCTGGCCAACGAGCTGTTCAGCTATGTGGCCGAAGGCCGCATCAAGGTGGACATCAGCAAGCGCTACGAGCTGGCTGATGCAGTTCAGGCCCACCGCGATCTGGAAGCGCGAAAGATTGTGGGCTC
>NZ_JBWKMB010000079.1:0-517 GCF_056431025.1 Nitratireductor lacus
CAGGCTGGCGTCCACGATCTGGCCTGACATCGGGATGTACCCCTTCTTGTTCAGTTGCCAGTCAAAAGCTTTCATGACCCGCTTGAGGGTGCCGGTCTCGGTCATCTTGTTGCGGAAATGACGGATCGTGTTCTCGTCAGGTGTACGATCCCCCAGCGAGAATCCCGCAAACCGCATCCAGCTCAACCTGTCCCGGATCATGAATTCGGTGCGGGCATCGGATAGATTGTGTTGTGCCTGCAGGATCAGGATCTTGAACATGGCCACAGGATCGAAAGGCGGACGACCGCCTTTGCTGCCATCACCATAGCCCACCCCCTCGACCAACCAGTCTCTGAAATACTCAAAGTCGATGGTCTGATTGAGCACCTCAAGCGGATCGCCTGCTGGCTCAGCGCTTCAAGATGCTCGTTCAGGCTGAACAGTGACTTCGGATCCATATCGGCACTCCCCATGGTTCATCCGAAGTGAATCATGAAGCGGCTCTACAGGCCAGGGTTTTTGCGGGTCTCCAGCT
>NZ_JBWKMB010000080.1:0-513 GCF_056431025.1 Nitratireductor lacus
TCTAGCCAAGGAGACCAGTCAGAGTTTGCATGCGGCCAAGCGAGGACGACGGCTTCAATGTCTGCCCATTCCGGCATTAAATATAGTGGAAGCGTGGGTGATGCTATTCTCATTCGTTGTATTACCCTTTAGAGCACCGTTGACTGCAATGGCCAACAGCCCTTAATCATAGTTGTAGCGAATAGACACAAATAGGCGTCTGGGTTGACCAACAAAGTAACGGTAGTTGCCAAAACCGAAATCGGCACGCTCTGCATAATCTTCATTGAGTAGGTTAAACACATTCGCTTGTATGCTCAGAGCCTTTGTTATCTGGTGACGAAACCCGAAATCAAGTAATTTGTGACCTTCATATTCTGCTGTATTTTCAGGGTTTAAATAGTAGTTGTCGAGTAAATTGAATGACAGTGTGACAAAGTTACTTTCGTCAAAACGCCACTGCAGTTGAGTATTAAATAGAGTATCGGGTGCGGTATCTATTCGGTTTCCCGCAATGGATGCACGAGATATGAG
>NZ_JBWKMB010000081.1:0-513 GCF_056431025.1 Nitratireductor lacus
CGTTGTCTTACCAAACGGAAACCGCTTTTGTCGCTTAATTAAGCCTTTTGATGATTGGAAACACTGGGATACCGCTGCTGAGCAAATTCATGGTATATCCAGAGAGCTTATTGAATTACGTGGCGAAAACCCAATGGATGTTTGTCGTGATTTAAATGCGTTTGCCAATGGGCAGACTTTGTACTCAGATGCCTGGGTAGTCGATAACCCTTGGGTACTCAAACTTTTTGGTAAAGCAAGAATAGAGATGAAGTTCAGGATGAGCAGTTTAGAGCTGATCATGCGTGAAGATCAATTTGAAACATGGGATAAAGACAAGGCTTTCATTTGTCGAAGAAGTGGTTTAAAAAGACATCGCGCCAGCACTGATGCATGTATCGTGCAACTGACTTACGAACGTTCTTTAAAACGTTTATACCAACAGCCTCTAGGCTAACATCAGTTATATTTGTATAATCTAGGACTGTCTTACATATTCAAATGCATACGTAACAGCCAAGCTATGTGCATTTT
>NZ_JBWKMB010000082.1:0-511 GCF_056431025.1 Nitratireductor lacus
GGTTCGGGCGAGAGCGCGGATGGCGACGGCACGGACAATGACGACCCGTCGGAGGCGACGTCGGGCACGGTGACGTTCACGGCGCCGGATGGCGTCCAGTCGGTCAGCGTTGCCGGCACGGCGCTCGCCCTTGGCGATCCGTTCCCGCAGACGGTGTCGAGCGATGCGACGGGCACGCTGGTGGTGACGGGCTACAGCTACAATGCGGTGACGGGTCAGGGCTCGATCAGCTACACCTACACGCTGACGGACAACACGCTTGCCGATCCGGACGGCGTGTCGTTCGGCGTGACGGTGACGGATGCGGATGGCGACAGCCAGTCTGGCACGATCGCCATCGCCATCGTCGACGATGCGCCGGTTGCGGTTGCCGATACGGACAGCATCGGTGCGGGCCAGTTCGGCCCGGCGACGGGCAATGTGATCACGGATGCTGAGGGCGATGGCGGGGCCGACACGGTCGGTGCGGACGATGCCTCTGTCGTCGGCGTTGCCGTCGGCAACACGGGTG
>NZ_JBWKMB010000083.1:0-504 GCF_056431025.1 Nitratireductor lacus
CTTTAGTTCGCAACTCTCACTTATTCATGAGCAAGCTAATCATCGTAAACGCCAGACCATGATGTTCTCTGCCACAGTGGACTCTGCAGAAATGAGCAGGATGACCGATAACTTACTAAATTCACCTGAAAAGATAGTCATCGACAAGGTGAGCGTCCCCCACACGGGCATTGAGCAACGGTTTTATTTGTCTGATCATGTGGATCATAAAGACAAACAATTGCTTGCTTTACTGAGGCTTAGTGCTCGCCAACAGGCTATCGTGTTTACCGCAACTCGAGATGATACTGCACGTATTCAAACCGCATTGAATGAAAACGGTCACAATGCCCTATTTTTACACGGTGAACTGTTGCAAAACCAACGAAATGCCGTACTCAATGATTTTCTTAATAATAAAGCCGATGTACTCGTCACCACAGACTTAGCGGCTAGAGGCTTAGATATTCGTAATGTAGCACTGGTAATCAATTACGATTTGCCTAAACACGCAGACGAATACAT
>NZ_JBWKMB010000084.1:0-501 GCF_056431025.1 Nitratireductor lacus
TGAAGCTTTGTGCATTTTTCGCAGGGTCTTCTTTACTTGTGCCAAATTCATAAAAATTGTTATAACGGGTAGCGACTGACTCTTTTGTCATTGTGGCACTTTGTTCTGTAGCGGGACGAGCATTAAGCTTTTTTTGGACAAACTGGCTTTCTTCGTCGTCGGAAAACCAATTTAAAGGGTTAGCTTTAGCAGAAGTTGATAGTATGGACATGGTACCGGCGTAGCCCAGCGCTTTGAGCACTGTTCTTCGGTTTTGCCAGACGCTTTCTTCGGTTATGTCGTCCTCTTTAATCGCCTGATACTTATTAAACTACAATCGCATGAAAATCGCTCATCTTTGTATAGCTAGTCTCAAATCAGACCCTTGTATTCAGTGCTTAATTTCATTACAAATGTATCACAGCTCAGCGATCTGTAATTCGGTGTGATTTTGGTAAAAACAAATTGGCATAAACGCGATTGGCGTATTCATCTGTCATGCCTGATATATAATCAGGAATA